>SYMT01000593.1 GCA_005805375.1 Actinomycetota bacterium | reverse complement strand
GTCCGTTGCAGGCTCACTACCTGTTCTGCCGAAAGTACTTCTGTCATCTCCGGTTCCTCCTTGTCGTTGACACCGAAAGGTTCGCCGGAACCGGGGATGATGACTCCTTTTTCCTACCTACGAATCCTGGTCACACCCGTTTGTGCAACTCACAGGGTGTTCGTGGTGGGGGACGCTATAATATTCGGTTGATGGCGGGCACGGGCCCGCTCCCCGGAGATTGCCCATGCGACCCCTCTCCGTTCTTCTCGTCGGCACAGCGTTCCTGCTCGGCGGCGTCCTGATGGGACCGCGCCAGTCCGGTCAGGCCGCGGCCAGCCGGTCGCCCGATGGAGAGTATCCCTACGGAAGCCCCACATTTACCCGGTTCGTGCAGGACTCCTACCAGGATGGTGGCCTCCGCTCGGGGAGCGAGTTCTATCCGTGGTTCGAAAGCGCCTATTCCGCGTGCATTGAGAAGGACCCGGGTCGGCCGGGACTCGGCCTTCGCGAGGTGCTGGACGAGAATCGTCGAAGCCTGGCCGCCATTGACGACCAGTCCCGGCGCGCCCGGGAAGAAGAACGGCTGGGCGCCTGGCTCCATCGGATGGTGAAAGCCACGATCCCGCGGTTCAGCCTGGAACGCGGGTTCGAGTTCCGCAACGCGGTGCGGCTCGGGGAGCGACAGTGCTTTCTGCAGTCCGTCCTCATCGCGGGCCTGCTCCAGGCGATGGGAATGGACGCGGGGGTCGCGATGGTCTCGCGCAACCACAACGGTCGGCCGACAAACAACGGCCACGCGGCCACAGTGTTACATCTCGCCGATGGGACCGACCGCATTGTGGACGCGTCAGAGAAGACGCCGTTCGCCCGCCAGATGGGGCTCTTCCTCTGCGATCCGCAGGGTTATTGCTATGTGACGCCGGCCTACCCCGGGGCCGAGGTGCGCATCCCCTCGTATCAGCGCCTGCGGGCGCGCGATTCTGTAAATCCAGCCACCATTCGCCCGCTGGACGTGGCCTTCCTCCGGTCACAGTTTGACTACTACCGCGGCGAGAGGACGCCGGGGGGCATCATGGGCACCCCACCCACATCGGCCGGACTCGCGAAATCTGAGGAGTATTTTCGCCGGAGCATCAAGCTCTGCCCCAGCAACCCGCTGGCCGTCTATCAATTGGGGCGGGTATTGCTCCGGCAGAAAAAGACCCCGGAAGCACGCCGCCAATTCACCACCGCAGTTCGGCTCTACCAGCAGGCAGGCTGGGTTCCGGACGGCCCCCGGTCCGCACTCCAGAACGCAGGATAGGGCGCCAGCAGACGGAGAGACCTCGCATCTGCCGGCGCACGGGCCGCAATTCGCTGCGTGTTGCACACCCCCGCACAGGGCGGCACCTCACGGAATGGAGTGGTCTGCCTGAGACGGACGCAAGGCCCACCAACCACAATTCAAGAAACGAAGGAGAACCCTAGGAATGCGAAAATCGCTGGGGATTGTACTTTTGGCTGCAGTCACTCTCGGACTGTCGTTAGCCGGTACAGCCCCCCGCCCCGTACGGGCGGACATCCTCCCGGTCAACAGTACGCCGACTGTGTCCAACCTGGGTGGCGGCCAGTTCCGGTACACCTGGGCGATCCAGGTCACCGGTTCTCAGCGGGTCGAGTTGAATGACTTCTTCACGATCTACGACCTGGCGGGCTACGTCAACAACTCGGCACTCACGCCGAATGCGAACTGGACGTTCACGCAGCAGGCAACCGGCGTAACCCCGGTCGGGACCCTGCCGAATGACAGTGCGGCGCTGCAGAATGTGACCTTCACCTACGGCGGCGCGACGCCGCTGGTAGGCCCGCAGGTGATCGGAAACTTTTCGATCACTTCCACCATTCCGACGTTCCAGTTCCAATTGCGTAACTTCGCTGGACGGGGCACGGATCAGAACACGGGCTTGAAGAACGCGAACCTGACTAACATCGCCACGCCGAGCGCAACACCGGAACCGGGCACCTTCCTGCTTGTGGGCGCGGGATTGCTCGGGTTGATGGCGCGTGCGCGTCGCCGCACGGGTGCTGTTCCCGCGTAATCCTCCCTCCCCCGGAGTTAGTCGGCGCAGCGCCGACGCCCGCATCTGAGAGAGCCGCGCCCGCCCGGGGCGCGGCTCTTTCTTGGTTATCGCAGTTCTTGTAAGCATCGGCTGTTCCTGTAGATACCGCACCGCCGCCGGGCGTGCAACAGATCCTACTTTCGGATGATTTTTCGTTCAATGTGGGAAGCATCGCTGGAGTAGATGCTTGCTGCTCCCATCGGGATGCAAACCCTGCACGCTATCACAGTAACGATTGTGGCATCCAATCCCGCAATCTTGAGGGCGAGTTTCTCGGGCTTCAGCCTGGTACCCCCGGACGCATCGGTTCCGCCGAGTACCTCGCGGCAGATGCTGTTCCAGGCATGGAAAATGGGCATTGCACAGTGCAACCAGCAATGGTATCTGCCTCAATGACGCCCGGAGCGGCGCCACACGGCCAGCTCCACTTCAGGCGTCTCACCGCGGAGCTCAGGAGAATTCAATCAATGCGAACGTCACGCAGACTGGCCATTCTGGCCACCGTTGTGCTGGGGATGGCTTTGTCAATGGCGAGTCCCGGTCCGGCTGCAGCGGACATCCTTCCCGTCAACAGCAACCCTACCATCAGTAATCTGGGCGGCGGGCAGTACCGGTATACGTGGGGAATCCAGGTCACAGGTTCTCAGCGCGTGGAGCTCAATGACTTCTTCACCCTCTATGACCTGGCAGGATACGTCAACAACTCTGCGCTCACGCCGAACGCAAACTGGATATTCTCCCAACAGGCGACGGGGACAACCCCGGTGGGTACGGCGCCGAATGATAGCGCTTCTCTGCAGAACGTCACGTTTACGTACTGTGGCCCATCCCCCCTCGTCGGTCCCCAGATCATCGGCAACTTCTCGATTGTTTCCACTATCCCGACCGCTCAGTTTCAACTGCGGAACTTCGCCGGGCGCGGGACAGATCAGAATACCGGGCTGAAGAACGCCAACCTGACGAATATCGCAACCCCGAGCGCGACTCCCGAGCCGGGAACTCTCATTCTTGTCGGCACCGGACTCGTCGGACTCGTCGCTCGTTCACGGCGTCGCCGCGCAGACGCGCTCACAGTCGCCTGGTATCGTGTCAAAGATCGGGGGGGGCCTGGGTTGGGACTCCCGTCATGAACGGCCCGCTGCGCCGGCGCCGGGGCGCAAAGTTGACTGCCCGCGGCGGCGGAAGTGTGATTCACTAACAGTGTGGAACTCGCCGCCGCGCT
>SYMT01000592.1 GCA_005805375.1 Actinomycetota bacterium | reverse complement strand
GCCGGAACCGGACCCGGCAGAGACCAGGGCCACCTCCAGTTCGGCCATCGCCAGTTCCACCGCGGCCACCGGATGCGGGCGAACGTCTCGCGCAGCCACCGGGCCGCTCCGTCAAACCAAGAGCGGGTATCCGGCGGACGGATTTGCGGGACATGCGGGCGGAGGGAGGGAGGGGCCGTCAGCGGCTGGAACTCGGGGCTAGTCAACAGACGCTTCAGCACCGGACCGGGGTCAACGACAGACGGAGGCCGGGTTCGGGTGGTACGGCTCAGACCCCGAGTGGCCCGATCCAGCGCCGTGGCGATATTCGGGTGTGGGGTGTCGGGTGTCGGGTGTCGGGTGTGGCGTGTCGGGTGTGGGGGGGCGGGTAGGGGCGGCCCCCCGTGGCCGCCCCCCGCCGACCGCGGCGCCCCAAACGCAGACCGCGGCGCGAGGAACCCATCGCGGGTGGCAATCGGCGGCAAAACCTGGGAGGCGGGAACTTGGAGATAGCCGGTAGGGAGTGGCGCACTCGCCGAGAGCACCCGGCGAACGGCGCCCACACTTCGGGCCGGCGGGACGGGGGCGCCGTTCAGGGTTCGATCCGACACGCTTCCCATCGTCAGGCCCGCCACGGCGAGGAAGGCGGCTGCGAGTTGCGGCGCGCTGCCCCGCCCGAACCGCCTGATCCGGAGCTGGATATCGGCCCCTTCCCGCCGCACGCGCAGATCGAGATACAGCAGGGCGTCGAGTGCCGCCTTTACCGGGTCCAGCAGCACCAGAATCAGGATGCAGAGCACAGTACCGAGGGCCGGATTGACGTGGGCCGTCTGTGTGCTGACCCGTCCCATATCGACTCCGAACACCTCTCCGATGGCCGCCGGCGCAGCCCGCGCCAGCAGAAACAGGTTGAGCAGCAACACCACGGACACGAGGACAACCAGCAGCCAGAGCTGCGAAAGCCGCAGTCGTGCGCCCCGTGTGAGCGCCAGGCTCCGGGACACGGCGCCGACGAACCCGAGGCCCTCCGCCAGTGCGGCAGGGCGGGCGGCCCAGCCAACCGACAGCACCCACAGGCCGGGGAGCACCAGGCACATCCCGGCGGCGACGCCCAGACCGAGGGAGCTGAAACCACAAAGCAGACAGGGTACAGCGCCACGCAGCGCACGGCGCCACGCCTCCCCGGTTCCTACCGGCGCACTGCTTCCCATCCCGAGCAGGAACACAGTGAGCACGCCGCGCGTGACGGAGAGCCAGGCCCACGCCGCGGTCGCTGCCAGCGCCCATTGCCACAGTGCCCCGGTCCCGACCGCCGCGTCTATCGTCGCCGACGGGATGGCCAGTGAGCGGGCGTAGAGGAACCCCAGGAGCGCGAACGGCAACGTGCCGACGAGTGAGACAGCGTAGAGCGGCACCGGCGCGCGGCGCACAAGTTCTACAGCCCCATCCAGCAACTCGGCATTCGAAAGGGCGCGAGACAATCCGGCAGCAGTGGCGGCCATACTACCCTTCCGGCGTGACGCCGCCCGGCGCCGAACTCCGCCAGAGCGCCAGCCCGTAGGCCAGCCCGAAAAAGACGAGCACGCAGAGCCCGAAGCACACCACCATCAACGGGACCGCCAGGAGCGCTTCGCGCCGCCGCGAAGGCGGAATGAGAGACGCCTTCGCTCGTAACTGCTCCGCCGCCGCATCCAGACACCGGGTGCAGTAATTGATCCCGTCGAGCGGGGTTGTGCATTCCACGCAGACGACCGACCGACACCGCACGCAGATACCCGCCCCCGCGCGATCCGGATGCACCGCGCAGTGGGTAGTATGAGGCAGAAAGGGGGATCCCCCGGCGAGAGATTGCATGACGCTGTGCGTCTATTTCGCCACGGGCGGCGCCGCTTCCTGTTGGTGTCTCTCATCTCCTAACGCCGATGGCCCATTCTTAATCGCCTGGATGAGAGAGAAGCGAGAAGGGAGAACCGGGACGAGTGTGCAAGAGACTCCGGGCAGGCCGGCGGCGGAAGGTAGGGGATGCACGTGCAACGACGGGGAGACAGGACTCGGGGGACCCAGCATAGGGGACAACCCCCAGTGGCGGCGCCCCATCTGAGTCCTCACCGCAGACCGCTGCGGCTCGTGCTGCCACTGCTACTCCTCGCCGGCATCACCGCACTGAACCCACAGGTGAACGCCGCAACCGCCGACGAGAGGACCAACGAGACACACAGAGAGCGCAAGGAGACCGGTGCACCCGTTCCCGTCTCGTCGTGTCTCACAGCACCTCCGGCTGCCATCCCGTTAGCGCGCCGGCTCGTTTCGCAACTGCGCCCGGCGTATCTGACCCCCAGTACGTTCTCGGCCGCGGCGCTGCGGTATCCGCTCCGCGTGGATCTCGAGAACGAGTTTCGCACGGCGCGGCGCGATCTGGAAACGAATCCGACTGCGGCCGATCTGCGCTATCGGGTCGCACAACTGGCAGAGGAGGCGGAGGATCCGCAGGCAGAGGCCGCCTGGCGCGCGGTGCTGGCGCAGACGGAAGCGCAACTCACGCTCAACCCGGCGGACGCCCCCCTGCGCCGCCAACACGCGGAGGCTCTAGTCGGAGCCGGCGCCTACGCCGAGGCGGTCCCGGCGGCGCAGGCGTTAGTGGAGCTCGACCCAGCGGTGTGGCGCCATCATCTGCTGCTGGGCGATGCGCTCCTCTTGCGCGCAGACTATGCCTGGCGGGTGCTGGTAGCCGCACAGAAGGCGAGCAAGCCTCTGCCCGCTTCGGAACGGTCGGCGCTGAATGCGGACCTACAGGCAGCGGCAACCGCCTACGGGGAGGCAGTTACGCGGGCTCCGGCGGAGGCCGCGCCGCGGGGCGCGAGAATTCACCTGCAGTTGCAAAGGC
The DNA here is from genome assembly GCA_005805375.1 of Actinomycetota bacterium. GTDB lineage: Bacteria > Armatimonadota > SYMT01 > SYMT01 > SYMT01 > SYMT01. The sequence goes on along the minus strand of SYMT01000592.1, from coordinate 662 downwards.
CGCTCCTCGGCGCGTTTCTCCCGGCCGGCCTGCTTGCGGGGGGGACGCACCCCGACCCGGGTGCAGTGCTCCAGGATCTGTTGGAATGGGTGCTGCGCAATCCGGGCCAACCCGCGCCGCTCTGGCATACCGCGCTGGCATTCGCCACGCCGCCCTTCGCCGATCTACGACTAACGGCCGCCGAGCAGGGCCTTCTGGATGCCGCGCTGGCGCGCGCTTCCACCTCCGGCCCGAATGCGGGGTTCGTCAACGAAGCCCGGGGCTTCCTCGCCGTGGCCCGTGCACAGTGGGCGGAGGCCCGCACCTGCTTCGAGCACGCCACCCAGCAACTGGAGCGACACACTCCGGCCGTCGAGTGGTGGAACTACTGCGAGTGGCGCGCCGGGGACCCGCCCGCGGAGTTGCAGGTGCGGCTCCGGTCTCGCCTGAAAAAGCATCCAAGAGCCGCCGAGTGGACCGCCCTCGGACTGCTGCTGGCGGCGGAGGACCGCCATGCAGCGGTGGCGGCGTTTCGGCAGGCACTGGTCCTGGACGTGAATCATGCCGCCGCACGTTACAATCTCGGAGTCCTGCTGCTGCAACTCGATCCGGACTCGGGAGAGGCTCGTCACCATCTCGTCTCGGTCGCAGAGGCGGAGCCGGACGACCGCGAAGTCCAATTT
>SYMT01000591.1 GCA_005805375.1 Actinomycetota bacterium | reverse complement strand
GCCATCGTCGCACGCCAGGCCTCGCACTCCTGGAGGGTCCGCTGGCGCAGCTCCTGCAGGCGTTCCGGTGCGCCGGGACGAGCCTTGACCCGATCGGCTAACGTGCTCCACTTGTGATGTCCGGACACGAGTGCTCTTCTCTCCTTACGCCAGGGGTTGCGGGGCTACAGCAACCCCTCAGCCCGCAACTCTTCCAATCACTGCTCGGCCCGCTCCAGACTCTTACGCGGCGCCGGACGATGCGGGCTGGGTGTTCGTACACCGGCCCTGAGGTGCGTGCCGTCGCGAGGCAGCCGCCCCGGGACCGGCCACAGGTCACAGGTAGCGGGCCAGCCAGTCGAGACCGGTCTGCACGCGGATTTCGTGCCCGCCGTCGTGGAGGTCGAGTGCCGCACAGTCGGCAATCCCCAGACGTGCGTAGTGCTCCCGGAGGCGGGCAAAAGCCTCTTCCACCTGGGGCCACCACGCGATGCCGTCGGCCCGCCCGTGCTGCACCATGAAGGGACGCGGACAGACCAGACTGAGCAGGTCCTCGTCGGCGAAGGCCGTCAGCCAGCCCGGCAGGAAGGCATGTTCTTCTTTTGTGTCGAGGAAACACGAATAGCGCGGGTCGGGAATCGCCATCTTGTTCGGGCGATGGTTGAAGAACGCGGCGTCAATGGCGACCCGAATGCGGGGTTCCAGCGGCGTCCACAGTTGAGTGGCGAATCCCCCCAGACTGAGGCCCCACATTCCCACGCGCTCCAGATCCAGTTCCGGCCGGGTGGCAAGGGCGTCCAGGAGCCGCTGCACTCGTGCCAGCTCGATTCCCGGCAGCGTGATCCCGCCCAGATGGGCAAGCCGCGTGATGCGACCCCGCGGATCGCCCTGAGCCAGGTTGAATGGGGCCAGCACCGCGTAGCCTGCCCGCACGAGATGCACGCCGTAACTGTGGTACAGGTCCGCATCATCCTGCAGACCGAACACGGTCTCGGGGGACGACCCGATGCCGTGCTGCGCGATGACCAGCGGCACGGGCCGGGACACGTCCTCCGGCAGCGCCAGAACCGCCTCCGCTGCGATCCGACCCAGCGGTAACCGGAGCCACTCGACCTGCGGCAACACGCCCATGGGACGAGCGGTGCTCTCCAGGGCGCCCGTAGCCCGCAGATCCGGCGGATTCAGCACCCGCCGCCACGCCTCGCGCATGGGGGTCACGCTGGCTTCGTACTCCGCCACACTCCGGTAGTCACGCTGCCACCGCGCGCCCGCCCGTTCGGCGTACTCTTCGACCAGGAACCCGCGAAGATAGTCCTCCAACTCGCGGCGGTAGCGCTGATTGCGACTCTCGATGCGCTGGGTCAGATCCGGTTGTGCCATTCGTCCTCTCGTTCCTCGCCCCGCAGGAATCGCTTTGTGCCCGGCGCATGCCGCGCTCGGCTGCGGCAACTGTTCGTGTCGGCGCGGCAATTCCCTTCTCGTTCTTCCAGGCATGCTCAATTCGCGAGTACCCGGTCGGTCTGGGGATCGGGCAGGAAGCAGAACGGGGATGCGGTGAACCGCTGGGGCGGCGAGAGGGTTGCGCGCTCCGGCGCAGCGTCCCGGGGCAGCCCGGGTGATTCGGAGACACCGAGGAATGGGAAAGGAAGTGGTGGAGATGCGATTTCAGGGACGAGTGGCGATCATCACGGGCGGGAGTTCCGGCATCGGGCGGGCGACTGCGCTCCGGCTGGCGAGCGAGGGCGCATCTGTGCTTGTCGCTGATGTGGACGAAGCGGGCGGCGCGACGACGGTGGCGGCGATCCAGGAGGCGGGCGGTGCGGCGGCGTTCCGGTACACCGATGTGGGCGAGTCGGCACAGGTCCGCGCGATGGTCGAGGCGGCGGTGTCACACTTCGGCCGACTCGATGTGCTGCACAACAACGCGTTCTGGAACCAGTACGGCAGCGTGGTGGACTTGCCTGAAGAGGGGTGGGACCGATCCCTCTCGATCACGCTGCGGGCGCTGTACCTCGGGTGCAAGTTCGGCATCCCGGCGATGAAACAGACGGCGGGGCGAGGCGTGATCGTCAACACTGCGTCGGTCCACAGCCTGGTGAGTTTCTATGGCTGCGCCGCCTACGATACCGCCAAGGCCGGCGTGCTGGGTCTTACCCGTCAGGTGGCGGTAGACTTCGGGCCGGAGATCCGATGCTGTGCAGTGCTTCCGGGCGCGATCTATCCCACCGGAGCCTGGGTTGGGGCATCGGCGGGGATCAAAGAGAAGTTCACCCACGGCGTCCCGGCAAAGCGGCTCGGACACCCGGACGACATCGCGGCCGCCGTCGCGTTTCTCGCTTCGGATGACGCGTCGTTTGTCACCGGCACCGGGCTGGTGGTGGACGGAGGCCTCACCGCGATCGCAGCGATCCCCGACTGACGGGGTGTTGGCCCGCCGTCGCCGGACGGCGGGCACTGCGCTTACACGGCGTCGAGCGGGGCGAACACCTCTCCCTCGCCGACCAGGCCGACCGGGCGCAGCCAGACCCGGCGGCGTGTATCGGCGATAGTGATGCCGAGCACATGGGCAGTGAGGCCGTGCGCGGCGGCGACACGCTGTGCGTCTCCGACAGCAGTTTCCGGCAGCACGAGACAGAAGCCGACCCCCATGTTGAAAACACGGTACATCTCGGGGGCGGAGATGCCGCCGCGGCGTCGGATCACGTCGAAGATCGGCTGGGGCTCAGGCAGCCATTCCAGATCGAAGCCCACGGCATTCTCGCCGCGAGCGAGATTCAGCAGCCCGTCTCCCGTGATGTGATAGAGCCCATGGATGGGGATCCGCTCGGCGAGCATCTGCCAGACGGGACGAACGTAGATGCGTGTCGGTTCGAGCAACTCTTCGCCCACAGTGCGCCCGAATTCCTGGAGATGCTCGTCCGGGCGGTATCCGGCAGTGTCAAACAGCACCTTGCGCGCGAGCGTGAGGCCGTTGCTGTGGATGCCGCTGCTTTCCAGGCCAAGCACTACGTCCCCCGGCGTCAGATCCTGCCCCACGATGAGCCGATCCAGGGCGCCGATCCCGACGCAGGTACCCACCAGGTCGAGCCCGGTCCCGGGATGCGCCCCTTGCACCACCTCGGGCAACTGGGCAAGTTCCCCGCCCGGAATGGTGATGTTCGCCTGACGCGCCCCCTCGTACAGTCCCCGTCCCAGTTGCTCGAGCACGTCCGCCCGGGCTTCCTGCACGGCGATGTAGTCCACCAGCGCGATGGGCTCCGCGCCGACGCACAGGACATCGTTTGCATTCATGGCAATGCAGTCAATGCCGAGGGTGTCGTACTTGCCGAGTAACTCCGCCACGAGCACCTTGCTGCCGACGGAATCGGTGCTGATGGCAAGGCCCAGGTTGTCGCCGATGCGCAGTACATTGGCATAGTGCCCGATGCCCAACGCCGGCGCTCCCAGGTCCTGGCGGAAGGAAAGAGTGCGGTTGACCCACCCGAGCAGGCCGGAGAGCGGTCCGCCGGCCGGAATGACACCCGCGCCAGCATAGGTCAGGGAAGGGGTTTGGTGCATAGCGGGGTAATTCTAGCGCGTGATGCAACCGGACAGAGCCGCCTGCGCGTGCAGACGGTGATCCCTACCTTCGGAGCGATGCCATGCCCGCCGATCTGGACTTCAACGGCGTCTATGCCGTGCTTTGCACCCCGTTCTTGCCACAAGGTGACCTCGATGTGGACAGCCTCCGCCGCGAAGTTCGATTCTGCCTCGACTGCGGTGTGCACGGCCTGGTAGCTCCCGTGAACGCCGGGGAGTTCTACACTCTGACCGACGAGGAGCGCCGCCAGGTGGTCGAGATCGTCGCGCAGGAGAATGCAGGGCGCGTGCCGTTCGTCGCCGGCTGCTCCGCCGTCAGCGCGCAGCACGCGATCGCCATCGCCCGGCACGCGGAGACAGCCGGAGCCAACGCAATGATGGCTATGCCGCCCGTGATTCGCAAGGCGGCCGGACAGGAAATCTACGACTACTATTGCCGGCTCTCCGATGCGGTGTCAGTGCCGATCGTGATCCAGGACTTCATCCCGCCGATTGGCACGCCGATGCCGGTGGACCTGATGGCCCGCATGGTGATGGAGATTCCCAACGTCCGCTATCTGAAAGAGGAAACGGCCGTCGGGACACACGTCCTTTCTCAACTGATCGAACGCTGCGGCGATCATGTGGCGGGGATCATGGGTGGTCAGGGCGGCCGGGCACTGTTCAACGAATTCGCCCGCGGCGCGTGCGGCACGATGCCGGCGTGCCACATGTCGGACCTCCAGGTGGACATCTGGACCCGCCTTGCCGCCGGGAGTGAGGCGGAAGCCCGGGTCCTGTTCAATCAACTGCTCCCGATGCTGAATTTCGAAGGGATGTACCAGGTCTCCGCCTACAAGGAGGTGCTGCGCCGGAGAGGCGTCATCGCGACCAATGTCTGCCGCGGCGGTCCCGGAGTGCTGGATGCGTACGACCTGCGAGAGTTGGACCAGATCCTTGCCGGGATCGCGCCGCTCTACCGGGTCGGCTACTGATTCGGCGTTCCGGCAGGGCCGCACACGCCGGAAACGGCTCGATCATCCATTCCACCGCCCCCAATTGGAGGCCCGGGGGCGCAGTTCCGCTTCGAGGGCCGCGCGCGCCTGCGCGGCATCCGCCGCCCACTGGCTGTGCGGATACCGGGCCTGGAACTCCTGGAGGCAGCGCAGGGCTTCGCTCGGGCGCCCCATCGCCTGCCCATACAACACGGAGAGGCGGATCCAGGCCCACTCGGCCTCGGGTCGAGTCGGATGCCGGGTCGTGATCCGAACGTAAAGCTCGGCCGCATCGGCTGGGCGGGCGGTTTCGATGTGTCGGGCGAGCATCGCCAGCGTCTCCGCAGTCATCTCTTCGCAGCCCGGAGCCGCCAGCCCACCCATTTCGCGGAACACGTCCAGCGCCTGATCGAGCATCCCCCGGTGTGCAAACCGGTCGAGGGCGCGCAAGTACATCTGCGCGGAAGGACCGTGATCGCCCGCATCACGCAGCGCGGCGGCGGCCCGGCGCATGTGGTAGGCGTTGCCAGGATCGGCAGCCAGTGCGCGCTCGTGCACGGCGACCTGCTCCCGCCGGCGGAGGTATTCCACATTGGTCGCCGGATCGTCGCTGACATATTCGTGCCGGGCCGCCGAGATGCTGCCCGTGAGAGGCGCCGCGATGGCTCCGGCGACGAAGCCGCCGACGTGCGCCCAGTGCGCCACGCCCCCTCCGCCTGCCATGACCCCCTGCGCTACCTCCAGAACAATCCAGATCAGCAGCATCCAGAGCGACTGGACCCAGAAGGTGCCGACGCGAAACCAGAACCAATAGAACATCTGCACCTGAGTGAGTCGGAACCGGAGCATGAAGAGCCCCATGATCGCGGCGATCGCCCCGGAGGCGCCGACCATCGGCACGTCTCCGCGATCCCCGACGGCGGCGGAGAGGGCGATGTGTGCCGCGGCGGCGAGGATGCCGCCGGAGATGTACAAGAACGCCATCCCCCACGGGCGCAAGACATCTTCGATCAGACTCCCGAACAGCCAGAGGAAGAGCATGTTGCCGATGAGGTGGATCCAATCGCCATGCACAAACATGTGTGTGAAAAACGCCGCCACGGTTGGACGGCTGCCCCAAATGCCCCACTCGGCGATGAGCCGGGGCATCGCTACTTCCACTCGTTGGCCGTCCAGAACGAGTGTCAGGGGGATTACCCCCGCTCCGAAATCGGAGTAGGCGTGGAGAAGCACGTTGAAGACGATGAGAACCACCGTCAGATATGCCGGTCGCAGCCGTGGCCGGTCGGTGCGCAGAGGGATGAGCATTTCTGAGAGATCCGATGCAGTGCGGCCGCGGCAGGGGAATCGGTACGTCAGCAGAGGTCAGCTACGCGAGAGAGCCGGCACATCAATGCAGCGCCGGACGGCAGCTTGTGATCTTACGCGGTGAACGCGAATACGCTGCGGAAAGTGACGGCCTCGCCCTGCATGTTCTCCCGTCGTCGCTCCGCTTCCTTGCCGGCGGGTGCACTCGCTGTGAGATGGATGGGCGGCTGCGGGCGGCGCCGTCCCGTCGTGCGGGCGGTATAACGTAGTCCAGGATGCAGGCGGCGTGCCACGCGCGCGCGAAGGACTGCCGGAGCGGCAGTGAGAAGCAGGGAGATCCGGCGCGCCCTGGTGCGCCGGCCGAGAGCGCCGGTCGCAGCAGGATGCGTCGAGCGCACGGCGTGGGGCGATGGCGCCCTGGTGAGGGTAGGCAGCAGCCGGCGCGGGGGAACCGGTAGGCCTGCACCGGCCGGCCGCCTGATTTTCCAGACGCCCGCACGGCGAGTGGGCGCGGGGCCCGCGGGAGTGCTACACCAGAGGTGTGCGCACCCGTGTCGTCAGCATTCTCATCGTTCTGCCCTTCGGCCTGCTGTTCATCTGCTGGCCGGACAGCAATGGGCTCTTCCCGGGGTGGCTGCTCTCGCTGCTGGTCCTGGGCATTATGGCGCAGGCGCTGCGCGAGTTCTTCGACGGGTGCCGCACGGCGCGGCTGGCCCCGTTGGACGCAGCGGGATATGCCGGGGCGGTGCTGTTCTGGCTCTGCAGCCTCCCGTCACTTCGCACGCGGCCGGACCTTCTCTCGGGAGGACTGGCGCTCCTCTTCGCCGCCTCGTTTGTCTGGGAGACCCTTCGCCCGGAGCGTGCGCCCCTGCGGAACCTTGCCCCGACGTGGTTCGGCGCGCTCTATCTCGGGACCCTGTTCCCCTCGGTAGTGCGGCTGCGGTGCGAGGCCGGAGAGTTCGCAACGCAGTTTGGATGGGTGGCCCCGGCTCCCTGGATGGGGACGATCGGGCTCGGCGCCTGTCTGGTGCTCTTCACGCTGCTCATCACGAGCGCAACCGACACGGGCGCCTATGTCGCAGGCAAGCGGTTCGGGCGACGCAAACTTGCTCCCGCGCTCAGTCCCGGCAAGACCTGGGAGGGGAGCATCGGTGGCTTCGTCGCGGCGCTCCTCGTGGGGGGCCTTGCGGGGTGGTGGTTCGGCCTGCCGACCCCCTATGTGTTGGTCGCGTCCCTGCTCGGCGGCGTGGTCTCTCAACTGGGAGACCTGTGCAAGAGCGCGGTGAAACGGGAGATCGGCATCAAGGATTTCGGCACGCTGCTCCCCGGGCACGGCGGCCTTCTGGACCGCTTCGACAGCCTGATGTTTACCGCCACACTGACGTACTGGCTGGCCCGGGCGTGGGGGTAGAGGACCGCTACCTTCTCGCGCGGGAGGGGTGGAGGGGGCGGGCCTTGCGCGGAGGGTGGCGCCGGGCTTCGGTGTCGTCCAGCATCTCTCCCGCTTCCTTGATCCCGGGGCAGCCGGGCATACGGTCGCCCCACATGCGGATCCAACCGCGGGCGATGCGATACTCACCCTTGTCCAGGTTGATGCGAAACTGGGCTTCACAGAGCGCCGCGAACTCGAGCGGGCGTATGAACCCCCGGCGCACCACCGGTTCGAGGAGTGCTTCCGCGTCGTCGAACCGCTGCTGCTCCCGGGCGTGACTGGCCAGTGTGATGCGGGCGAGGCTGAAGTCCGGGAACCGCGCGTGCACGTCGCCCATGACCCGGAACCCCTCTTCGCGGTTGCCCGACTGCAACTGCAGCTTCGCGTAAAAGTACCGGGGACTCGCACAGTTGGGAGCTGCGGAGATGGCTCCTCGGAGCAGCGCCTCCGCCTCTTCGGAACGGCCATCCTCGTATGCCCGGATCGCTTCGTTGATCGCCTCTTCGATCCCCTCAGGCAACTCCTCGATCGGTCCGTGATCCATGCGGAAACCCTGCATCCGATACGGACGCCACTCGCCTTTGATCCACATCACGATCGAGTCGCCGTCCAGGAAGCCCCCGCGATGGAGCATCACGGCCGCGCGACGGCGCATGTCCAGAGAGCCGAGTTTCCCGGTTGCAAAGCCTCGGAGCGCCTCGTACAAAGCGGGGTGTGAGGTCGCATCCGCGAGCATCATCACCCATTGGCGAGACCCGTGGTCACCCATTTCCAGCATCAGTGGGGCACACGTGCAGAGTTCCGGGTACTTCTCGATGAGTTGTTGGAGGAACCGGTTTCGTTCCTCTTCTTCGATCCCCGAATTGAACAGACCCGTCGTGTCCTTTACCACCGGCGAGTGAAGCCAATAGGCCAACTCAAACACCCAGGGGGCGTCGCGGTCCTGCTCCACGCGATGGAAGTCCTCCAGGTGCGTCTTCGCCTCACTGTTGTCGGGGTGCATCTCGAGCGCCGCCGTCCAGAGGCGCCGGGCTTGGGCCTCGTGACCCAACTTGTATTCGGAAACGGCCGCCAGGTGCCGAATGCGCGAGGCGGCCGATTGATCCCGTGGTGGTACCGGGTGCGGCAGCCGGCGGTTGATTTCGATGACTGCGGGCCAATCGCGCAGCAGCGCCAGTGCCTCGGCCTGCTTTCGGAGGCGCTCAACGGTCGCCGGCTCCGGCTGGAGCAAGCGCAGATACTCGTGGCGACTCTCCGCTTCCTCCGTGCGTCCGTTGAGCAGTTGGAGGAAGATCACCTGGCACAGCGGGACCGAATCCTGTGGGGCAATCCGCAGCGCCTGCAGAGCGGATTGCTCTGCCGCGTGGATGTGTCCCCCCAGCATCTGTGCATTGGCGAGTGCGATCCATCCCTCTGTGAAATCGGGCTGCTCGGCCATGAGGGCCGCAAGCATCTCCGCAGCCGGATCGTAGTGGCCATTGTGAAACAGGTACAGTGCCTGCTCCACTTGTTCTTCCGTGGCCAGGGCGTCGGGGCCGGCGAGTCCGGAGCGCGCCAGTGCTGCTTCCACCTGTTGAGGAGTATCGGCCAACCGCCGGTGTGCTTCATCGGCCTCCGGGTGGTCGGGAAAATTGGTGACCAGCGCCTCATAGCAGGGCTGCGCCAGCAACGGCCACTCAAGGCCGGTGTGGGCGCAGCCGCGAATCCAGAGGGTTTCGGGGTCCCCGGGAGCGAACTCCTCCAGTTCTTTGCAGATCTGGCCGGCGTGAAAGTACTTCTCCTGGGCCAGGTAGGCTCGACACAGCCGTGTCAGCAGTTCCTGGTGGCCGGGAAACCGCTCCTGGAGTGGCTCGAGGAGGGTCACGACCTCTTTCCACCGGCCCTGCTCCACACGCCGGTCCGCCAGCGCAAAGGCCTGCTCGAGGCTTACAGTAGCCGCGGACGGGTTCGACTCCGCGCGCCGCCATTGCCGCTTCACTGGATGCTCCTCCTAACCCTGGGGTGCACTGTCTACGTACAGCAGCACATCGCCGTGCTGCACCAGGGATCCGTTGCGGACGGAAATCTCCACGACGATGCCCGCGACGTCCGCATGGATCTCGCTGAATACCTTCATCGCCTCAATGAGGCCGATCACCTGCCCGACTTCCACCGTGTCGCCGGCTTCGACAAACGCGGGCTGGTCCGGCTTCGGGGCGCCATAGAACGTACCCGTGACCGGGGCCAGGACCGGGCTGGCGGTCGGCGGCCGCTCGGGGGTCGCGGTCGGAGCCGCCCTTGGAGGCTCCAACGGCCAGATCGGGCTCCGCCACAGACGATAACGGTCCTCATCCGGGGCGCTCGTCGGTGGAGGAGGGGGCCCCGGCGCGCGCACCCGCACGCGCAGCCCTGCCTCCGACACATCCAACGACTCGAGTTCGTAGCGCCGCAGCATGTCCATCAGGCGCTCCACCGTGTCTGCGATCGGATCACGTGTCACGCCGCGCCCTCCGAAATGCCGGGCGCGGCCGTTCGCTCGAGCACCGCAAGCGCATGCACGATCGTGGTGCGGAGTTCCTCTTGCCGCAGTGCCGTGGTCAACTCACCCCGCGTCTTTTCAATGATTCCTCGGGTCACATCAGTGGTGCGCCGCAGCCCGCCTGTGAGGGCGTCCGGGTAATCCATCGTGACAAGCATGTGGTAGATCTCATCCATGGCGTTCAGGAGCGCCTCTGCCCGCGACAGGTCGCCCTGCCGCATCCGATCCAGCGTGTGGCGGCGGAGTTCGCCCACGGCTTCGCCCAGGCCATTCAGATACGCCGGGAACTCTACGCCGAGGTCTTCCGGCGCCGGGAGTCCCTCCTCGGACACCACTGCGAGGAACGCGATGGCTTCGGTGAATTCCTTCTGGCAGTCGTGGACGTAACCTGCCTGGTAGACCTCGGGGAAGGGCGCCAGCGCCACCTGCATGCGGGAAACTGCGTCGCGGGCCCCGCGAAGCATTTCCCGCGCGCGGTCCGTCTCGCCCCGATGAGCGGCACGGATCGAGTTGGCGCAGGTGCGAACCACCTCACGCGAGAGCACCACAGCTTCGTCCCTGGCGCGGTTGCGCGCGTCCAGCACGGCACGGATCCGCTCCGCAATCAACTCCAGCCCCATCACTCCTCCATCCCGACCTGTTCCCAGATCCATCGGTCCCGCAGACGATCCAGGTCAGCCGGTGCCTGCACCCGTGCGAAGAATTCTCCCTCAAATGCGGCGAAGAAGGGCACGAGTTCCCGGCGCAGCTCTTCTTCCACGGCCGGGGGGGCCCCTTCAAAGAATGTCGGCACATCCTGCCGGGTGATGTCCCGGAACGAGCCGTCATCCGGCTCCTGGTCCAGACGATAGAGCGCGGCAATGATCTCCCCGCCCAGAAGCACTACCCGCAAGTAACCGCGGTGCAGCCGTCCGGTGCGGGACGATCGGATTGGGCGGCACTCCACGTACTCCTGAAGAATCCCCACGGTGCTCTCCAGGAACGGGTAGGGCGCGGAGAAGTCGAACGTACCGTCGCCGTGGTCGCGCACCTCGGCGCCGGGGGTGCGCAGCAGGCTATCCAACTGCTTCCCGCGGTAGCTGTTCACTTCCTCATAGCGGTGTACCACCCGCGGCCGCAGCAGTCGCTCGACGTCGCGCGCGGGCAGACGTTGGGCCGGCTGGCGCAACGCCAGGGCCTGCAGCGCCGGGCGGTCTAGAAAGCGGACGCCCAACGAGAGCGCCAGGTGGCTCGGCTTTACGACGGCACGCGGGAATCCACCGGGACCATCCAGACTGTCGGCGAAACGCCGTACCTCGTCCCGCGTCCGGAACCCCATTCCCACGGGGATCCATTCCGGCAGCAGCGATGCGGCCGGGGTCCCCTGGAGGAGCATCGGCAGCAGCCACTTAGGGAACCGCGCAGAATTAATCCTCCCGTCAGGCGGGGACCACTCCCGGGATGGTCACGAACCACTTCCCCAGTGCCGGGAGACGCTCGATCTGCGTTTC
>SYMT01000590.1 GCA_005805375.1 Actinomycetota bacterium | reverse complement strand
GTGGATGACGTGCTTGCGGGCGAGGGAGAGGGGAGCTTTATCGAGCCGCTTGTGATTCATACAGATGGAACGTGGGATTGGCGCTCCGACATCGCATACTATTACTGTAAGTATCACGTGCGGTTGCGAGATGAGTTTTTGTGGCACATTCGGTACCGCCTCTGGACTCCTCCGACCCCCACGGAAATCGGCTTGCCCGAATGGTGCGCATCTGAAACCGCTGGCGAGGTTCGGAACTTCATCCATCAATAGCGACGAGCGATATCGCCGCCAGGAATGACCGGATGACCGCCAGGCTGCACGCGCCGCCCGCAGCCGAGCTTCTGCCGGCCCGAATGGCAGCACCGCCGTGGCGCTCTCGGCGCGCTACACGGCGGACGGGGAACGCATCGAGAAGAGCGATCCCTTCACCGGCACCAAAGTCAGCAGCTTCGGGCTGTTCGACACGAAGACGAAAGGCGGCAACACCGAAGGCACGCTGCCGGGATACGAAAACGCCCGGGCGCAGATCGTCCGTGGATCGGAGGCGGATACTGGCCGCCCCGGGGCGACACTGTGCGGCTACTGCCGGGACCGGCCCGTTGGGCAAAACCGGCGGGGATCAGCCAGCGAAGTGGATGTGATAGCCGCGGCCCGCTTCCGGTGCGAGCAGGAGGCTGAAGGCCGGCCAGAGGAGACCGCCGACCGCGTAATGCCCCAGAATCAGGCCGAGGAAGAACGGGACCAGCGCGCGGTAGAGGCGCAGGCCTCCCATCTTCAGCACGAGCGTCTTCAACAGCCATGCGACCAGCAGGGGAAAGAAGAGCGTGGTGCTGTTTCCATAGGCCGTGGCCAGGATGTAGCCGAGGGGATGGAAAGGACTGCGCATCCACACGGCACGCAGCAGGCCAAGGGAGACGGCAATGGCCGCTCCGGCGCACTGCGCGACGAGGCGGTGGTCATTGCGCGGCGGGCTCCCGGTGGCCTGGCTTGCCATTCTCTGAAACTCCTGCAGCGCCGCCGAGGCCCTTCCTTCGCCCACGCCCCCGCCCGAGAGATTGCTGCCGAAGGTGTAGAAGGCGTCCAGATAGGCCCAGAAGCCGAACGCGAGACTCGCCCCCACGGCCGCCAGCAGGGCGCCCCACAGCCACCGGCGCTGGATCTGCGTTTCCTCCGCCAGCTTGTGCCCGTCAATCGCGTACGCCCCCAGACCCTCGGCGCTATGGTACCGGGAAAGCCACGCGAAGCTGGAAAAAAGCACCCAGGACCGGGCGCCCCCCAGGTCGATCGAGCCCCGGACGCTGAGGGCGTTCACCAGCATTTCTTTGGGGAGTGAGTAGGGGTAGATGAACTCGAAGGGCACACCGGTCTCGGCCCGCAGACGCGCGTAGACCAGAACGAAACAGAGCAGGATCGTGAAAAACGGTACGGCGAGGACCAGATGGAAGCCGGCCACCCAGCACCAGCCGAGAATGAACGCCACTCCCCCCAGAAAGGCGAACAGAGCAAAGCGCTCCTCGCGTTCCTCCGCGGTCACGGCGGAGCGGCCCAACCCGAAACTGCGGCGGACCACTCCCTGGAGATGCCCGCGGGCCCCGCAGAGAATCAGTCCCGCCATTCCGAGATAGGCGCCGGCGCTCTGGTCCTGCATGAAGGGGAAACCCGGGGGCTCCACACCCGCGGCGATACCCGCACTCGCCGCGAACTTGATCGCCAGGTGGAAAAACCAGGTCGAGAAGGTGACCTCTCGTGGGATGAAATACCCGAACCCCACCGCCTCCGGCATGAAGTGGAGCGCCAGGCTGTCGAACGGCGTCCAGGGCCGATCGGGAAACATCCCGGTGAACGCGTAGAAAAACCCCGGCGCGGGGATAGATGGGTTCAGCGTATGCGCGATGTTGATCCCGTTGTAGAGCGCGGGGACCCCGACCCCAAGCCAGAAGAGCGGATGGCTCGCGAGCGCCTTCCCGCCGAACACCGGCGCCTCCGAAGTGAAGGTGAGGGGCAGATAGAGCAGTGGGAAGCTGAGCCGCTCATTCCGGATCCACTGCCGCTGGAGCAGCCCCATCAGGCCGGCAACCGTGACGAAGAGGGCGACGAAGAACAGCGACCAGCGACACAGCGGTGCGATCCAGAGGCCCCACGGGACACCGGACCCCCAACTGCCCTCGTAGTACTGCCTCCAGGCTTCCAGATCGGTCGGTGCGTACCAGGCCGGAAAGAACTCCACCCACCGCTGCAGCGCTGAGTTTGCGTGCGTGGGCCAATAGTGGAGCACCCCCAGGTGCGGCAGAAACGCCCGCAGCATGAACTGGCCGCTCAGCGCCGACCCCACGCAGACCATCGAAAAGACCAGCAGGATCTGACGCCGCTCCAGCGCCAGGCGCGGAAACGGCGCGGGCAGCCGCCGGAGCAGCCGCCCCAGCGGAACGCCGATCAGCAGCACCGCCACGGCGGGCACCGGCGGCACCCCCGCGCTCACCAGCTGTCCCGTGACCAGTTCCACGTACCGGATGGCAAAGGCCGTCAGCCCGAGCGACAGCACCCCCACCGCAACGGCCCACAACCACTGCCGCGCGCTGAGCGACGCGTGTTCCGGGGGGAGTCGTGGTGTCACGAGAGGAGCGGGGGATCGGAGATCGGGGATGCGGGGAGATTCGGGAGGGGGAGGGCTGGTTCCTTCTCGACCCGAGCCTGGGCAGGACTGCTGAAACATGGGTCGAGGGCTGGGGCCCCGGCTTCCACGCTACGCCCTGAGAAAAATACAAACAGTGCCGATCCGCCATCTTCCCGGAGTGGGACCGAGCATTCCGCCTCTCCCTCTACTGTGCTGTGCCGGGCCTCACCAGAGACCGGCAAGCCCGGGGGACACCCGCGCAGGACTTTTCGCGCGGTACGGGCAACCGGACCGGGTCACCGTTCCCGGAGCACTGGATCAATGAGCGATACACACTCAGACCCGACCTCCCGCCGCCGCGTCCTGGCCGGAATCGGCGGCGCCGCCATCGGCCTCGGCGGAGGCACAACGCAGGCGGACGCCGCCCCCCGTGCTCAGGGAACCGCCGGCGAGCCGTCCCACCTGGCAGCCGAGCGCGTGAAGCGCCGCAACCGGCGCCGGCGCATCATCTACAACAATGACGGCGGTGACGTGGGCGCGCCGGGCGCCGCCACCCCGGAGGCGTTCCTGGCGAAGCGGCTTCGCCCGATCCTGGGCACCCAGGTGGACACCATCTTCTATTGCACCGGTGCGACCACCATGTTCAGCCATCTGGCGCAGGTGGGCGAAACCTACGGTGAGTTCTGCCGGGACGGCACGGAAGGCGCGCCCTACCGGGACAACATCCGCGCGCTCCGGACGGCCGGACACGACGTCCTCCGCCTGGTCACCGCATTCGCGCACGGGCACGGGCTGGAGGTCTTCTTCACCCATCGCATCAACGACATCCACGACACCTTTCTGGACTGGGAACTCTCCCGGTGGAAGCGCGAGCACCCCGAGTATCTGATGGGCACGCGCGAGAGCGCCGCCCGCGCGGCCGACGGCAACTCGCCGCGCTACTGGTGGTCCGCACTCGATTTCGAGCGCCCGGAGGTGCTCGACTACCTCTGCCGGATTCAGGAGGACGTTTGCGCCCGCTACGACGTGGACGGGGTGGAGATTGACTACTGGCGCTCGCCGATGTTCGTGCGGCCCAATCTCGACTTCCAGCCCGCCACTCCCTCCCAGATCGAGATCCTCACGCGGTTCCAGCGCCGCCTCCGGGATATACGCGCTGGGCCCGGCGGCGGCTTCACCGAGTCGGCCTGCGCCGCACGCAGGGCCGCGAGTGCCGGCACCGGATGCTGCGCGTCCTGCCGTTCGTAGAAGACAAGGTGCTGCGGCGTGACACCGGGCGGCACCAGTCCTTGAAGGCTCTGAGCGTCGCCTTGTCGGGCGCGAGCGAGCAGGGTGTCAAAGCCCATGTCGGTGACGACCCCGCGATGGGCCG
>SYMT01000589.1 GCA_005805375.1 Actinomycetota bacterium | reverse complement strand
GGTAACTTGGAGGAGGGCAGTGGCGGCGGCAGTGAGTTCCATAACACCATGACGTACATGATTCCGTCCAGTTGTGTCCTCTCAGATGCCGCCGTGTCTCCTCACGGGTGGGAGGATTAATTCTGCTCGGTTCCCTTACACTCTCGACATGCCGGGGCACACTGAGAACAGGAGATGGAGGTCCGGGAAGGGATCACTCCCGGCCGCAGTCAGGAGCGCAACAGATGGTGCAACATGGGGATTCCGGAAATGAGCTGTACTCGTTGTTGCTCGTTGGTGGTCATCTGGGGCAAGACAAGGAATTTCGAAGTGCCTTGGAGCGGGCCGGCTTTCACGTCGAGTGGGTACCGGACGGGACGTCGGCGTTTCAGAGGGCGCAGGCGCTGCATCTCGATTTGCTCGTCAGCGAGCTTCTGCTGCCCGAACTGGATGGGCTCAGTCTCTGCCGGGCGCTGAAGTCCGACGCACGCACCGCGAGGATTCCGGTGCTGCTGTGTAGTATTGTAAGCGTTGGGGATCGCGCGCGGGAGGCAGGCGCTGCGGGGTTTCTCCGCTCTCCGACATCGGAAGCCCGCCTCCTCCAACAGATCGCTTTGCTGATTCCGTCGGCAAGAGCGACAGTCGCCGGTTGATCTGCGTCCGTAACGACACCTGGACCTCTTCCCCGCCGTCCCGGTGGGTGAGGTATTGTGTCGAAAGCGGAAACAGCACCCAGCCATCAGGTGATGGAACGCATACGCGAACTGCTGGGCATCAATCGCGTCATTACCAGCACCCTGGACTATGCGGAGGTGCTCCACCTCGTCGTAGCCCGCACTGCTGCGTTTACCGGGGCGCCTGTGTGTGTCTTGCTGCTGCAAGACGCCGATTGTCGCGCCCGCATCGCGGCCTCCACCGGATTGGATTTCGATCGGGTGCGCTCGTTCGACGCTCCTCTGGACGAGCAGGTGCATTTCCTCTTGCAGGAACGGTTGGGGTTCCCGGAGCAAGGGACATTCCATGCAGCTCCAATCATCCAGGGAGAGGAGTTGAAGGGCATCCTCGCGATCTTCGGCCACGCCGAGGGCGACGAGGCGATGGTGGAACTGCTGGTCGGAGCTCTGGCCGATCAGGCCGCCATCGCTCTCCAGAATTCCGAGCGGCTCCACCGATTGGAGGAGGCCGCGCGAGAAGCCAGGGCCGCGGAACAGACGTTTCGCGAATTGATGGAGGCGTCTCCGGACCCGGTGGTGATTGTGAACCGTGCGGGAGACATTTTTTGGGTCAACACGCTGGCTGAGACGGTGTTTGGGTATGAGCACAATGAATTGCTCGGCCAGCCGATGGCCTGTCTCATCCCGGAGCGATTTCACGCACGTCACACAGTCCATCACAGCACCTATTTTTCCGAGCCGCGCCGCCGGCCGATGGGTACCGGGCTGGACCTGTATGCTCGCCGCAAGGATGGGTCTGAGTTTCCGGTGGAGATCAGTCTCGGCCCCCTGGACTCTTCCCATGGCCTCCTGGTGTGCAGCGCGATTCGGGACGTGACGTCGCGACGCGAGGCGGAACTGGAGCGTCAGCGCCTGTTGGACAGTGAGCGACACAAGAGCCAGCAACTCATCCTCGCCATTCGAGAGGCACACCACCGGATCAAGAACAACCTCCAGGCGATTTCCGACCTGCTTTCGTTGGAACTCGGGGCATCCGGGCAGGCGTCTGCGGACGAAGTGCTCCGCGACAGCATGGAACGGGTTCAGACCATCGCTCTGGTCCACGATTTGCTGTCGCAGGATCAGGATGTGGAACGAGTGGATGCCCGGAGTATCGCCGAGCGCCTCGTGCCGATGGTGCTGCGAGGAAGTGTCCCGACGGGCACGCTCATGGATCTGAGCGTGCAGGTGCCATCGTGGGAGCTCACCTCCAAACAGGGAACCACGCTGGCGTTGATTATGACGGAACTGCTGAGCAACGCGGCGAAGCACGCGTTCACGGGCCGACCTCGTGGGCGATTGGAGGTCGCACTCGAACTCGATGGGCCGGAGGCAGTACTTACGGTGCAAGACGATGGGCCCGGCCTCCCTCCCGGCTTCTCCATCGGTACCCATGCGCACGTGGGCCTGCAGGTAGTGGAGGCCCTGGCCGCCAGCGATCTGCGAGGTGGGTTGCGGTTGACGGGCGAACGCGGCGTGAAGGCGGAAGTGCGGTTCCCCTGGGCGCCGCCGGGCGTTCAGGCGCAGGCAGTCACCAGCGCACGAAAGAGCGGGGCATAGCGCTCACGGACTTCGTGATCCTGCGCGTGCTCCGGGTGCCACTGCACCCCCACGGCCCACCGCCGGCCCGGCACCTCAATCGCCTCAATGACTCCGTCCTCGGGGCATACTGCGGCCACGCGGGTCGGCAACGCTTCGTCCGCGCGCACGGCCTGATGATGCCGGCTGTTGCAGATCAGGAACTCCTCCGGCGCCAAGATCCCGGATAGGAACGTCCCTGGGAGAATGCTCAGCGCGTGCCCACTGCTGATGCGCTCCGGAGGGGGGCCCGCCGGGTGCTCAATCGTTGTTTCCACTTCGCTGGCGATGTCCAGCACCAGCCGGCCGCCCAGGGCAACATTCAGCACCTGGCAGCCGCGGCAGATACCCAGCACCGGAAGATCCCGCTGGATGGCTTCTTGCAAGAGCGGGAGTTCATACTCATCGCGGAGCGGCTCCGGCTGCATGTGGAACTGCCGCATCACCGTGGCCGCAGGAAGCCCGTGCAGATCCGGCGGGTTCGGGTAGCGCGTGAGATCCACGTCAAGCCCGCCGGAGAACAGCACCCCCCGCAAATCGGCCAGCACTGCAACTTCACGGCCGAGAGTCGCGCGGTCCAGAAACACCGGGTCACCTCCGGCCCGCTCCACGGCGGCGGCGTAGGGGCGCCACGAAAGCCCGGTCCCGGTCCACGTCTCGCCCAATCCGCTGGTGATTCCGATCTTTGGCCGCAACAGGGTGTTCCTAAAACGTCACGTCGAGTTCGGCAGTGGCGACCGCAGCCACCAATGCGGCAGTGGTCATCGCGGGCGTGACCTGGCCTGATACGGCCGGCACAACGACATCATCGTGGCGATCGCGCACGTAGTCGGCGATCTCGCCGGTCAGTTCCGCCTGGCCGGTAAGGGAACGGACGGCCTCCTTCCAGAGCACGAGTTCCGCCGAGCGGATCAGCGCCCGGCGATGCTCGTCCGTATCGCCCAGCTTGGCCGGCGTATGACCATCCTTTTCGAGGCGCGTGACGACACGAGGGGCTACTCGCTCGAACTTCGCCTTGAGCACCGCAGGCGTGACTACTTCGGGATCGAACGTGGTCAGACCGACGGCACGGGCAAACCCCAGCAGCTTCTCGATCGCTTCCGCCGACGCGAGTACTCCGACGGGCATGGGTCCCTCCAGTTATCTTTCGTCCGCTCACTGACACAGCCTGCAGCGGCCCGCTGAAAGCTGGCCTGCGACTGCAGGTATTATCGTCCGTTCCGGGCGGAAGTGGCGAAGTAATGCTCAGGCAGAAATCCCCCGAATCCGCACACCACCTGGGGATTCTGCACCCCGCCGCCCCGGCGGGAGACCGTTGCGGTCACATGGGCGGCAAGTTCGTGAAGGGAGATCCGCTGATCCCGGTCCGCATCTGCCTGGCCCGCGAGGCCGCCGGCAAGCGCGTCGGCGAAGGCGCTGGAAGCACTCCGGTTCCCATCAGGCGGGCGGTAAAGCACGCGGTCCGTGGCGGCGGCGGCGGCGAGCACTGCGTATTGGCGTCCCGGATCCGGCAGCGTGGGCAGGTCCACCCCACCGCTGTACGCTGCGTCGAGGAATAACACGATGGTTTGGGCACGGACGCCGGCGAGCCACTGAGCGAGATCCACGCCGTAGATGCCGGCTTCTTGCCCGTCCCCTGCTTCGTCCGTTTCCAGCAGGAACCCGACCCCGCTTTCGTGGCGGAAGCCCGCCCGATCAGGAGCCAGGCGTCCGTTGCCGGCGAGATACACGTAGACCGTATCCGTTCCGGAGGACGCGGCCAGTTGTAGTTCCCGAAACGCACGCCGCACGTTCTGGGGGGTGGCCTGTCGGTCCGGCAGAACCTGTACGTGCTCGGGGGGAACCCCGCCGGCCAGATGGAGCGCCCGGGCCACGATGCGGGCGCTCTGTGCAGGACCGGACGCGTCCCAGCCGCCCTCAAGACCCCCGCGTGCGCCGATGCACAGTACCCATTTCCGGTCGGGAGGCGATGGCGCCAACTGGGGGGGGATTCCCGAGGTGGCGGCAGGCGACCGCCAGAGCGTGCGCGTCGGTTCCCACGTCTCCGCGGCCGCCCCCGTTACCGCGGGCGGCGATGCGTGGCGCGGTGCGGTGGCCAGTTGCACCTGCCCGCCGTTCGCCCCGGCAGTCCGGGTGTGTGCCGCCGGCAAGGGGGACGCCGCACGCACCCGGGGCGCGGGAGTGGTGCGAACTGTTACCGGTACGATCGCGTCCGGCGCCGGTGTCGGCCGGGTGAGATTGACGACTACAAGCACCAGGAGCACAATGGCAACCCCTGCCCCAATGCCGCCGAGGGTCCAGAGCAGCGGTGCGGGATCGCCGCGCCGCGGCCCGGGACGGAACGCGACCTCGGGTTCCGCCTGGGGCCGGGACGGCCACGCTCCCAGTTCTCCTGCAAGATCCGGCCTGGACGAAGCCGGTGGTGGCGCGTGCGGTGAGAGCATGGCGCGAGAGTCCGCCCCCTGAGGGAATGCAAAGCAGGCGGAGACACCGGCCACGTAGGTGGGGGCGCGGAAAAAACGGATCGCCGACTCCGACAGTTGTCGCAGACAGGCTTCGCTGATGAGGATCTGCCCCGGAGCCGCCGCCTTCTGGAGATGCCCTGCGATGTCGAAGGTGGTGCTGGAGACCTTGCCTGTTTCCTCACCCGGCAGAATCGCTCCCGCGTGTGCCCCCGCCCGGAGTTCAAACGGGTGGCCGAGCCGGTTGTAATAGATGTTGAATTGGGGCAGCATCTCCAGTACGGCGAGGGCAGTCTGCACCGCGGCTTCGGCAGGCCGGAACACTGCCGTCAGCCCATCTCCGGCCCACTGGAAACTGCGACACCCGTGAGACACGAGGGTCTGTTCGACGATCCGATGGTAGGCGTCGAACGTCAACTGCGAGTCGAGCACCGAGGCGCCCGACTTGGCCCGGCGGGAATGCACCACATCCAGCGAAAGGATCGTGACCCCGCGCTCATACTGCTGGCGGATCTGGTCCCCAAGTTCGGCGTACCGGCGCTTGACCTCATCATAGGTGAGCGCCCCCGCCTGGAACTCCTCCGCCAACCGCAGCAGCCCTTGTTCTTCTACGGCCGGCATAGCGACCTCTGCGCCCACGTCTCAGCGCGCACGTTCCGGAATCGGCGCCACCAGGATGACCCCCAGCAGCGGCACCAGGCACAGCCCCGTGAGCGCCGTCGGGATGGAGGTCTGATCCGCGATCATCCCAAATGGCGGCACGAGCAACTGCGCGAGACCCCACGCCAGCCCGGTGATCAAACTGGCTGCAATCCCCGCACTGCGGGGCATGAATTCCTGTGCCATCACCACGTTCCCCGGGTGCGGCAGCATCAGCACAAACGCTCCGAATGCCAACCACGCCACGAGGGCGTAGCCGGGCAGGTTGAGCGCCAGCAGCATCGGCCACGGCGCCAGCAGGAACGATCCCACCATCAGCCGTCGTCGCCCGAAGCGATCCGACAGCCAGCCCCCGAGGGGACCGGCCACCGCGCTCGCGAGCAGTACTGCACTGACTGCTTGCGCGCGCACCGCGTCGTGCATGACCGCCGGAAACCGTTGTTCCACCAGAAACGGCAAGAACGTGGTCATACCTATTTGGACGGCGGAACGCACCACTACTGTTCCCGTCAATGCGGCCAATGCGATCGGATTTCCCGGGGAGTTCAATGCAGCGGCGGATTGCTGCTTCAGGGTGGCCGGAAACCCGGGGCCGGAGTAGAAAAATCCGGCCATCACCACAGCAAACACGGCCGCCGGAATAGCCGCCAGGTAGAGTCGTTCCAACCCGATGGTCGCCGCGTACCAGGCCCCCATGAGCGGCGCCAGCCCGAAGCCCAGATTGCCCCCGACGGTGAAGGCGCTCATCGCCAGCCCGCTGCCCCGTCCCGCCAGGCGCGCCATCGTAGCGCCCTGCGGGTGAAACGCGCCGATGCCGATGCCGGCCAGAAACATCAGCGCCCCTAGCGACCAGTAGCTGTGCGCGTGGCCGACGAATCCGATGAACAGCGCCGCCAGCAAGGGGCCGAAGGCCACCATGCAGATGCGCGGATACCGATCCGACAACCAGCCGAGCAACGGCTGCGCCAGCGACGCGGACAGCCCCATGATCGTGGGTAGTCCCCCCACTTCCGCCATGCTGAGCCCCAGATTGCGGGCAATGACGGGGAACATCGGCGCCAGCAGGCTCTGCCCGTAGCTATCCGTCACGGCATGTCCCACTGCCAGCAGCGAGAGGCGGGGATAATCGGGACGGAGCTTTGCGCCGGTGAGGGAGCCGGGCGAAGGGGCTGCCGACTCCCGTGGAAGATCCGCGTTTTCCAGCGCTCTGGGCCGGTCCGGCGCCAGCGTTATTGCGGAGTCGCCCCCGCGTTCATCAGGCACGAGCGAGCCACGCGGCGATCTTCTCCGCCGGCATGTCCGCCTCCGCCGGCAAGAACTGCTCGCCGCCGGTGACGCGATACGCGGCCTCGACCCATCCGGTGTCGAGCTTCCCGGGTGTGTGACGCAAGAGGAGGGGGGCGGGAGCGGAGAGCGCTGCGAACGCCTTCATTCCCCCATAGCGGTGGACGGCGGGCAAAGCCATCTCGTCGGTCGCCGGGAGGGCCGCGGGCCACTCCCAGTTGCCGTCCGCGACAGTGCGCTGCACCCCGTCGGCGAACGGGCGTGCCAGCAGCACCCACGCCCCCGCGCGCCCGAGCCCGGCCAGGTGTACCGTCCGGGCCAGTGCGCCTGCGTGCGACACCGCGTCGAGGATCTCCTGCACCCGCTCGGCCAGCGTGGTGCGGTTGTAGGTGGTGTAGAACTGCGAGGAGTGGCGCTTCGCGACCTCGTCACCTGCCCCGGCGAGCACCGGCTCCACGAGCAGCACTCCCTGGCCCCGGCCCAGCAGAGCCGCCGCAAGTCCCTGGGGCGTTCCGTCCGCGGCGAACGCCCCCGCGCTCCCGTTTGCCAGCACCAGCACAGTCACCGTCTTCGGCTTCTCCTGGTCGGCGGGGGTGACCCAGCGCACGCGGGGCGTGTGTCCTCCCTCGGGGCGAACAAGGGTGCGGGTTTCGGCTCGATACCGGCCGGCCGGGACCGCTTGCGATGCGGCCGCCGCCTGGGCCCGCACCTCGCCGCGTTGGCGCGGCGTGCAGTCCAGCATCACCTCCAGAGCGGAGGTGAGCATCTGCCGGGTTTCGCCCCACCGGGGACGATCCGTCGGCGCCCAGGCTGCCACCTGTGCGGCAATCTGCTTCCGCAGGGTGTTCTTCAACTGCGCCGGGGAGGCCGCCCGCGCCGGGCGCGGATGTTCTGCATCCCAGGTGCTGAGCGATGCTTCCGGTTCGGCCACAAAGGGAGGTTCCGGCGCCGGCCCCGTGCCCACCTCGCCCCACAGCGTGCGCTTCAAGAAGACATAGACCGACTCCCGGCTCGTCTGATTGTAGTTGTGCCCAAAGTCGTGGACCACGGCGTGGAAGCGGTCCGCGGCCCCGTGGAGGCGATAGACGGCCTGCACCTCGGGAACGCCGTGCTCCATGATCTGGCTCGTCCAGTCACCTGTAGCCCCCACCCACATCTGCGGTTTCGGGGCAAAGAGCGCGGCAAACTCCACATTGTCGGCGCCCACACGCAGCAGCGGAGCATTCTCACAGGTGCAGCCTCCCTGAAAGTGGTGCGACACCATGCAGACCGGCGCAGACACCGCGATGCGATCATCTACCCCGCAGAGCAGAAAAGTCTGCGTGCCGCCGCCACTCTCCCCCGTGCAGGCCACCCGATTTGAATCCACATCCGGGAGGGTCAGGAACCAGTCCACCACGCGCAGGCTGTTCCAGAGTTGCAGCGCCACCAGATTCACGCCCAGTGCCGCCAGGTCGTCATCCATGAATCCATGTCCGAACGCACGGGAGTCCACGTAGCCGACCATGTCCCACTGGAACGCGACTGCGCCCATCCGGGCCTGGGTGGCGCACCGGGCCTGTACATCGCCGGCGATGCGGCCCTCCTGCCAGTGCCCATGCGGATTCAGAATACCGGGCAGACGACCGGCCTTGCCCTGGGGCCGATACAGATTGCCGGAGACGAAGAAGCCCGGCAGAGACTCCAGCACCACCCGCTCCACTGAATATCCAGGCCGCTCCTGCTTCCCGTACACCTGTGGGTGCAGCGGAGTGCGCTCCCACGGCGGGTAGAGGCCGCAGGCGACGAGGATGCGGGCGCGAATCTGCTCCCGGCGGGCGAGCCAGGCGTCCAGTGTCGTGGGCGGCCGAAATCCGGCGCCTTCCTTGTTGGTACGGGGCGCGCGCAGAACAGTGGGGGACGAAGCGGCTTCCACGGGTCTTTCCTTTCCGAGAGGGGCGGGGGAGGAAGTGAGGGAATAGAACACAGAAACCGGGCGTAGCACAGCGTCCCGGGTTCCAGAGTACCAACGCCCGAAGTCTAATTTCCTATTTCCCCTCTCGTATTTCCTCTTTTCCTCTACCGTGGGCGCGTCCCGGCGCCTTGCACCGCATCCACTGCCGCCACCGCGTCCTGCACTGTGCGGAACCGGTTCGCCGTCCCCGGCGGGAGGTTCAGGCCGAACTCCTCCTGGAGGGCATCCTGCAGCTCCAGGCGGTTCACTCCCTCCGGGACCAGATCCCTGTCGAGCCGCGTCTCCGGGGTCACCGAACGGAAGGGAACGTTCAGGCGGCGCACCAGTATGGTGCGTACGCGATCGTAGGTGTTGCCCTGCCCGACGGTCCGGGCTACCTTGCAGGCGCGGATGAAGGTGGCGCCGCCGGCAAAGACCACCGCCACCGTGCAGATGGCGAGCAGCCGGTGCCGGCCCTCGGGCGTAACCAGGGGCATGGTCGGCGCTCCCGCTACCGCCCCCGCCCGCTCACTGCTATGTCCACACTCGGCCGGGCCGGGTCGTTGCTGTTCAATCCCACTTTGCCGGTGAAACTCCGCGCGGCGGTCGGCGCAAACTGCACCGTCAGACGGCGGCTGCCGCGAGGCGCCACCGTGATCACCGGCCCGACAGTCAGGTCGAGCACCCGGAACGGGGCGGCGGCAACCGGGATCGTCACCACCAGGGGCCCGTCGCCGGAGTTTCGCACCGTCACGGTCTTGGTGGCGGTGCGCCCAATGCGGGTTGTGGGGAACGTGAGGCTGGTCGGGGTGACTGTGATCCGCCCCGGAGGCAGGTCGGCCAGCGTGCGGCCCGGCGCCACGTTGGAGAAGGCGGAATCACCGGCGCCGTTGGCGGCGCGAATGCGGTAGGTGTAGGCCGTGTTTGCCGTCAGGCCGGTGTCGGTGAAACTGGTCGTATTCGGGGGCAGGGCTGCGATTTGTGAGAACACGCCGCTGTTGAGCGACCGTTCGAGGCGGAAAGCTGTTTCGTTGTCGCTCCGGTCGGTCCACGCCAGGCGCAATTGAGTCTTTCCGTCCGGCGCCGGAGGGGTGGTTGCGGCCAGATCGGCGGGCGGATTCGGAATCGTGGGCGGCGGCGGCGGCGTGCCGAGTGGGCTCAGCGCCTCTCCGCGAATCTGCACATCGTCCACGTAGGCTCCATCCGCGGTCACGGAAGCGTCGCTTACGAGCCGGAAGCGCACCAGCACCTGCTGCCCGTAGAAAGACGCGAGCGACACGGTCCGGGACGTCCAGTTCTGGAAGCCGGTGAGGCTGGCGACGCGCTGCCAGGTCACACCCCCATCGTTGGAGACTTCCACCTGCAGGAAATCAAACCCGGGCTCGAGGTCGGTGCGGGCCTGGAAGGCCAGTTCGGGAAGAATCCCCTCCAGGCGCACCGGCGCACTCTGGGTGAGCTTCAGGTCGGCCCGGTTGGTGTACGCGGCCCGGGGACTGTCGGTGTAGGAACGGGTGGGGCTGGCACTGGTTTCCGTCGTGGTGCTCCAGGGAGCCTCGCCGGCAAACCGGGGCGCCCCCTCGGCATTGTCGGACAGCCGCAGTTCGGGGTCGGGTGCGGCGACCAGGCGGATGTCGTCCAACCAGACGCCGTCCCCCACCACGCTCTCGTCGCTGATCAGCCGGAAGCGCACGCGGATGGAACTACCGCCCAGCAAGCCGAGTGAGAGGGAGTACGGCTTGAAGCCGCTCGCGCCGGTCAGGCGGGCCAACTCCTGCCAGGCGCGCCCTCCGTCTCCCGAACCCTCGACCAGCAGAAAGTCAAAGCCCGGTTCCAGGTCGGTGCGCGCGTGAAACAGCAGGCGGGTCCCCGACGGAGATGCGGTCACCGGGGCATTGAGCGTCAGGGCCGTATTGGTGCTGTTCGAATAGGGCGCCCCAGGACTGTCTGCATAGCTGCGGGTGGGGCTGACGCTCTGCTCGGAGGTCAGCGCCCAGGGGGACGGACCGGAGAAAAGCGGAGCGCTTTCGCCGCTGTCTGCCAGCACGACATTGACAGCCAGCGTGGTGACCGGGTCGGCAGTCACCACCGAGGAAGGGTTGCCGACATTGTCTACCGCGCGGAGCGCAAAGTAGTAAGGGGTGTTCGCCTCAAGGCCGCTGATCAGAGTGCTCTGCACAGTGCCCGCCACTTCCGGCTGCGGCAGTCCGGCTGCGATCGTGGCACTCGCGAAGTTCTCGGCGGTGATCGGACTGCGGCTGAACCGCATTTCGTAGAGCGACGCGGAGCCGGTAGCGCCGTCATCTCCGGAGGCCTTCCAGGCGAGCCGCACTGCGCTGGTGCACACGTGCGTCCCCGCGAGTTCCACCGGGCTGCCGGGAGGGGAGCCGTCCTCTTCAAGCGCGTTGCGTGCGTTCAGGCGGCCGGTGCGCACCAGGCCGCGAATTCCTGCCGGGTGGTCCACGGTCGTGAGCAGGCGCAGCTTGAGCTGATCCATGTTCAGTGCCGGCAGCCGCGACAGAATGAGCGCCGCCGCCCCGCTCACGTGCGGCGTCGCCATTGAGGTGCCGCTGAAGACGGAATACGTATTGCCGGGGGTGGTGCTGAGGATGTCCACGCCGGGGGCGGCGAGGTCCACGGAGTTGACCCCGAAGTTGGAGAAGGAGCCCAGCACGTCCCGGCGTGAACTCGCGGCCACGGAGACCACGTTGCTGCTGAACGCGTTGAGATTGGCGGGGAAGGACTCCACCTGATCGTTGTTGGCGCTCTCGTTGCCGGCGGCGGCTACGAAGAGGATGCCTGCGTCCCGCGCGCGTTGCACGGCCTCCAGCAGCAACCGGCTGAACCCGCCTCCGCCCCAGCTATTGTTCAGGATCCGGGCGCCATTGGTACGCGCAAAGTCCACCGCTTCGATCGCGTCGGACAGATCGCCGCCGCCGGAGGAATCCAGAAACTTGAGCGGCATCAGGCGCACCATCTGGGCGACCCCGGTCACGCCGACCCCGTTGTTCCCGACGGCGCCGACGGTGCCGGCCACGTGGGTACCGTGGTCGTTATCATCCGTGGGGTCCGCGTCGTTGTTGGCGAAGTCGAAGCCCATCACCTCACCGCGGGCGTTGCGCAAGATGTTGTCGCGCAAGTCCGGGTGGTTGTAGTCCACGCCCGTATCAATGATCGCTACCGTGACGCTGCGGCTGCCGGGCGTGATGTCCCACGCCTCGGGGGCATCAATGTCCGCGTCCGGGGTGCCCGAACTCTGGCCGGTGTTGTGCAGTCCCTGCATTTCAGCGAAACGCGGATCGTTGGGAATGGCGAGGGCATGGACCCGGTAGTCCGGCTCCGCCACGCGCACTGCGGGGTCGCGGCGCAGCGCTGTGATCGCGCTATTCACCGGATCGGAGTTCCCCGCCGCCGCACGTGCCTGCGGTCCGAGCTTTAGAGCGACAAAGTACGGGCTTGCCCCGGTCGGGTCCGTCTGGAGGCCAGTTCGGGCCACGGCGGCGGACCGGGCGGCGAGCGGCGCCGTGGCCTTAAACGCTACCAGCACACGATCGGAGCGGTAGTCAGAGGCCCCGGCATTTCCCTGTCCGGCGGCGGGGTGCGGGAGCGCCACGGCAGCGGCAAGCATGGCGCCTGCCATCCAGGCGCCAGCGCGTACCAGAGAGGCGATTCTGACGGGGCTTCGTTCGAGCATGGGCCTCGGCCTTGAATGGATCAACTGCGTGGTTCGACCGGCGCGCACAACGACCGGCCAGAGGTTTGACGCCTGCCGGGCGGATTGTGTCTTGTGAGGTTTCTCACTCGCTCGCCCTTTCGCAAAGCGAGGAGCCCGCGCGGAGCCGCCCTGACTCGTCTCTCTTTGCACTTCGCTCTCTTTTTCCAACTCCCTCCCCGGGGGGGGGGGAAGTCGGTAGTTTCGCTTTCGCTGACGGGAGCGTCGGGTAGTACACTCGTCCCTCCTGTGGATCGTACACGAGGAGGCCATGCTTTGCGGCGCGGATGCCCACCAGGTTGGCAACCCGCGCCGCCTGAGACCAGACACAACACAGCAGGACGTGCCCGTGGGAGCGGTCCAACGCCGAACTCCACGGGCAGTATTCCGTATCGTCCACCAATTCTTCGGGCACGGTGTCACTCTCCGGCTGAAGCCGGATCAGCTCCGCATAGAATGCGTCCACCGCGGGATGCGCCCGAACTCCCTGACGGCGGCTCGCACACAGATCCCGGTACACTTTCCCGGCCTCCGCATCGCTGAAGAGCTGATGGGGATGCCACACACACAGATCGAAGCTCATGCCCTCTCCCTTTCCTGGCGTGAGGAGTGAGTGGTCTGCGCACTCACTCCGCATCAGGCGTCTCGACAGGGGAGAATCAGGTAAAGGAATTCGCACCCCCGATGCATGTCTATCTCCGCCTGCTCCGCTATCTGCTTCCCTACCGGTGGCGCATCCTCCTCGGCCTGATCTGCCTTGTCGTGGCGACGCCCGCCTCGCTGGTGCATCCGTGGGTCTGGAAGTACATCGTGGATGATGTTGTGACGGCGCAGCGCCCGGACCGTCTGCTGCCCGCGCTGGGTGTGATGTTCGGCGTCCACCTCGCCGGCTCCGTGCTGAACGCGTTCCGCAGCAATCTCCTGGAGAAGGTAGGACAGTGCTTTGTGCGGGACCTGCGCCAGGCCGTGTACGGGCGAATCCAGCAGCAGTCCCTCGCCTTCTTGCACGAGCACCGCTCCGGGGACCTCGTCTCGCGCACCATGAGCGACGTGGATGTGCTGCAGGAGGTGGTACTCAACGGCACGGATTCGGTGCTGCACAACGCCTACAGCTTTCTCCTGGTGGCGGGCTCGCTCATCGCGATGAGCCCCGTGCTCGGTCTCATCACTGTGGCGCCGATTCTCATGGTCGGGGTGCTGGTGCGGTTCTTCAACCTGCGGGTGAAGCAACTCTACCGGGCGGGGCGCGACCGCCTGGGAGACGTGAGCGCCCGCCTGCAAGAGAATTTGCTCGGCCTGGTGGTGGTGAAGGCGTTCGCCCGGGAAGGCCACGAGGCGCAGCGTTTCGGCGACGCGACCGAGGCGTACCGCCGGGTACAGTGTCGCGCCATCAACGCCCGCACCACGTGTTTCCCCCTGGTCCAGTTCATCGGTTTCATGAGCAATATCCTGGCGGTGGGTGTCGGGGCCTGGCTCATCCTCCAGGGGCGCTTTTCCGTCGGCGGGCTCGTGGCGTATCGTGGCTACTGGTGGCAGTTGTTCGCACCGGTGCAACAACTCGCCCAGATCAACGACCTGATTCAACGGGGCGCGGCGGCCGGGAGCCGGGTGTTTGAGCTGCTCGATGCGCCGCTCTCGGTGGCGGACGCGCCGAACGCGCGGGAGTTGGGACGCGTCGAAGGCCGTGTGACCTGGGAACACGTCAGCTTCGCCTATGGCGACCGTCCGGTACTGGAGGACGTTTCCCTGGATGTGCCCCCGGGTACTGTCGTGGCGTTTGTCGGCAGCAGCGGCGCCGGGAAGAGCACGCTGCTGAATCTGGCCCCGCGCTTTTGGGATCCGCAGCAGGGCGTGGTCCGGGTAGACGGAGAAGACGTGCGGTGCGTCACCCAGGGAAGCCTGCGCCGCCAGATCGGGATGGTACTGCAAGAGACCTTTCTCTTCAACGGTACTGTGCGCGACAACGTGGCCTATGGGCGTCCCGAAGCCACTTCCGAGGAACTGCGCGCCGCGGCCGGCGCGGCGAACGCACTGGACTTCATTGAGCGGGAGTTGCCTGCGGGATGGGACACTCAGATCGGGGAGCGGGGGGTCAAGCTTTCCGGCGGCCAGAAGCAGCGCCTCAGCATCGCACGGGCTTTCCTTTCCGATCCGCGCATCCTGATCCTGGACGAAGCCACATCTGCGGTTGAGCCGGAGTCGGAGTGGTTGATTCAGCAGGCGCTGGAGCGGCTCATGCGAGGCCGGACG
>SYMT01000588.1 GCA_005805375.1 Actinomycetota bacterium | reverse complement strand
GTGTAGGGCGACCGATGTGGAGTCCGGCAACTCCGATTGCCGGTTTCCTCGCCCGCCCCCCGATCTTGCGGGTGTGGGGTGGCGCAGGAACGTTGCCCGTGGCTGCCGTCACGCCCTCTTCTGGAACAGCACGATCCGATTGGTACCGATGTGGAGTCCGGCAACTCCGATTGCCGCTACCGTTCCCAGGGCGATACCCCGGGCTGTATTGGGTCGCCCTTTCAGGGCGAGGGGTGGCGGAGGAATGTTGCCCGTGGCTGCCGTCACGCCCTCTTCTGGAACAGCACGATCCGATTGGTGTTGGTGCCCCTGGCTCCGTTCTCCACGCCCCACAGGTTTGCTGTCTTCGTGAACTCCTGCTGATTGATGACAATCAGGCGCGGGAGCAACCCGGCACTCCGGCCGCAGGGGATGACGGCGTGTTCCAGACGGATCCTGCCGCCGCGCACCTCTCCCACCTCGAAGGCCACGTGCCCCCCCGGTCGGAGCACCCGTTCCAGTTCCACGAAGACCCGTGTCATTGCCTGCTGCCACTCCTCAAGGCGACGCAGAAATGTGATCGGAATTCCTTTCGGCTCGATGCCTGCAAACCAGCACCGGAGCCAGTTGTCGCCTGCATAGTCCACCACGTCCAGAAACGGCGGCGAGGTCACGACCAGGGAGACCGACCCGGACGGAACTTCGGGAGTGTGATCACAGAGACGACTGAGCAGGCACTTCCGGGCAGCGACGGTGCTCAAGCGGCGGCGCGTTTCCGGGTCGCAATCCCGAAGCAGAGAACGAGTCTTGGCCAGGATCAAGCGCCGCACATCGCGGATGGGAGGGGTTTGCCCGCGCTGTTCGTTGAGGAGCCGCTGGCGGTCGGCGGAGACTGCCTGGTTGGGGGGGAGCGTGTACACGGAGAAGAAGCCGGCGGAGTGCCCGGTAAGCCGGTTGAGAGCGACCAGGCGTAACCAACGATCCACCGGATCCAGCGCCCCGGCAACCGCCCGCTGCCGGAGGTAGGTCCGAAGTGCGACAAGCTGACGGAGAGTCTCCGGGTGGTAGAACGCCAGGAGATCGGGGCAGGGATCCGCGGCGCCATCCAGGGGAAGACCCTCCAGGCGTTCTGCAACTTCCGCACAGGTCGGCGGAGCCAGCCGGGGTTCGGTCAGCAATACGCTCAACGGGTTGACGTCGCAACCGAAGGGCACGCGCCCCAGCAGCGCCGCCTCAAACAGGGTAGTCCCCCTCCCCATAAATGGGTCGTACACTACATCGCCGGGGCGGGTCAGTCGCTCGATAAAGAAGCGGGGGAGCTGGGGCTTGAAGCACGCACGATAGGAGATTTCATGCAGGCTGTGCGCGGCTCGCTGCCGGGAAGTCCAGAACTCGTTGGTGTAGATCGGGATCTCGGCTGCCGCCCTGCCGTCGGCAGGGTCGCAGACCACCTGATCCACCCGCGAACAGGCGCCGAACTCGGAGAAGCGGGTCAATTCCGCTTCCAGGGATTCAGTTGATGGACGAAGGACGAAGGACGAAGGATGCAGGATGGTGCCCCCTCCTGGTCGGTGCTGCCCGCGCTACTCTCGGGGACCACTTGCTCACGCGCATGAGTCGGATACGTGCGGCGTTCCGCGCCGCTCGGGGATCACTTGCTGAGGCGCGTGAATGCGGACATGTGCGGTGTTCTGCGCCGCTCCGGGACCACTTGCTGACGCGCGTGGCTCGGGTACCGCTCCGCCAACATTGTCGGGTTGCGTGCGGCGAGAAGCCAGGCAGGTGGGGCGGGGAAGCCGGCAGGGGGGGCGGGGGACCAGTGGAGGTAGGGAATGTGTGCGGAGGCCTGCGGCCCCAATGGTGGGACGGGATGCGGCAGACAGAGAGAAAGGAGCAGTGAGCAAGATGCAGAATGAAGGACTGGTACGGATTGACGGAAGCAGCGGCGAGGGCGGCGGGCAGATCCTGCGGACCAGCGTGTCCCTGGCGGCGCTGACCGGCCGGCCGCTTGAAATTCATGCGATTCGTGGGCGGCGGCCGAGGCCCGGGCTCCAGGCGCAGCACCTGACGGCCGTGCGCGCGGCGGCGGCGCTGTGCGGCGCCCGGCTGGAAGGCGACGCCGTCGGTTCGCAAACACTCCGTTTCGAGCCGGTGCACGGGGTGCAGGCCGGAGAGTACCACTTCGACATCGGCACGGCGGGAGCGACGGGACTGGTGGCGCAGACACTGCTGCCGGCGCTGGTCCATGCAGGCGCCTCCACTGCCCACGTCACGGGCGGCACCCATGTGCCGCACGCCCCGACCGCCGAATACGTGTCCGAAGTGTATCTGCCCACACTCGCGGCGGCTGGGGTGCGAGCAACCTGGCGCATGGACCAGCCCGGCTTCTTCCCCCGGGGCCGGGGGGCGGCCGAGTTGCACATCGCCGCGGAAGGCCGGGTACAGCCCCTGGTGCTGGAGGAACGCGGGAAGCTTACGACGCTCCGGGCGCTCATTCTCACCTCGCGCCTCCCGGAGCATGTGGCGGAGCGGGGCGCCGCCGCGGTGCGGCAGTGCCTCAAGGAGATCGGACGCACCGCGGAGGTGGAGATCCGCCGGCAGGATGCGATGGACCCTGGCGCCGCAGTGGTGCTCGTGGCGGAGTGTGAGGGAGGACGGGCGGGATTTACCGGCTTGGGAGAGCGCGGCAAGCCGATGGAAAAGGTGGCGGCAGCGCCGTGTGAGGAGTTTCTCGCCTGGTGGAAGTCCGGCGCGGCGGTGGATGAGCACCTGGCGGATCAGTTGGTCCCGCTGCTTGCGCTTGCCCCCGGGGAGAGCCGGTGGACCGCGCCCACCGCAACACCGCACCTCTCTACTGTGCTCGAGGTGGCCGGCAGGTTCCTGCCCATCACCCACAGCATTACCCCTCTTCCCTCCGGGGCCGTGCGGATCATCCTTTCGAGTTAGGG
>SYMT01000587.1 GCA_005805375.1 Actinomycetota bacterium | reverse complement strand
GGGCCGTACTTCGTCTGGCGTTCGACCGATCGGGGCCGGACCTGGGACCGGACCCGCCGCACCGAGCCGAAGAACTTCAAGAGCGTCTATGGCTTCTTCGGCGGAGAGACGTGGCTCTGGGCGGCGCGTTCCGGCAAAATCTGGGCCCTCACGCGCGTAGACAGCAACGAACTGCCCATTCAGGGCCGGCCGATCCGTGCCGGGAACGATCAGGCGGACCACTTCATCCTCTTCTCCTCAACCGATGAGGGACGTACGTTTGACCGCATCCAGGACTTCGGGGACTACGGCGAGATGTATATGTCGCTCCTCCGTCTCCGGGACCGGCGGCTGCTGCTCACGTTCACGGTGCGGGACCTCAAGCCGCCTCTCGGAGTTCGCGCCGTTCCGGGCACGGAGACCGATGACGGGTTCGTGTTCGACTTTGCGCGTGACCGGATACTGCTGGACACGCGAACTCCCATCGGCAAGCCGCAGGGGGGCGGGTTCGGTCCGACGGTCCAACTCAAGGACGGCACACTGGTCACCTCGTACTCCTACCGGGGGGAGGACAACAAGACTCACCTGGAGGTGGTGCGCTGGAAGTTGCCGGCGCAGGCCGGGCGGTGATGGCGCCGCCTCACCGCCGTCCTGTCCGAGGGTCCAGGCTCCTCCCCGGGAACGCCGGCGTTTTGCCGGCATAACGGCCCGGGAACTTCCAATCCCGCAACCCCGGAACCACAGAAAAGGCTTCTTCGTCCTTCCTCTTTCGCGTGCGCCGTTGGTTCGGCGGCCCCGGTCCGAGTGGGCCAGCCCATGCGGGTCGGGTCACTTCGGTCTGCGGATGGGGAAGGAAGTTGCGCCGCGAACGCCCAACACCCCAGAGGGAAAACTCGATGCTGAAAAAGGGACTGTGCCAGGGAAATCTGCGCCGCGATCTGGAGCCTCGCGAGGCGTTCGCTCGAGCTGCGCAGGCCGGTTTCGACGGGGTGGAACTGCGCATCACCGCTGACGGGAAGGTAGCTCTGCCGCCGCCCTACGACGAGCCGGATCGAGCGGCTGAACTGCTTCGCTCCGTCGGATTGGAGGCGACCACTACAGGCGGCCCCGGTTTCGTGGACCTGTTTCATCTGGAGCCCGACGAGTCGCTCCCGCAGATTGTGGCGCGCATGGAAGCGGGTTTGCCCGCGGTGCGAGCGTTGGGCGCCGACGCGACGCTTCAGATCCCGGGCTATGTCCAATTGATGTGGGACCCGAAGTGCCCGGTCATTCCCTACGATGTAGCCTGGGAGCGGAGCCTGACGATCTACCGCGCGATTGCTCCCATCGCTGAGAAGCATGGCGTGACACTGTGCGTGGAGAACGTCTGGAACCGCTTCTTGCTCAGCCCGCGTGAATTCGCCGAATTCGTGGATGCCGTGGGGAGCCCCCGGGTGCAGGCCTACTTCGACGTGGGCAACGTGGTGGTAAACAGCTTCCCGGAGCAATGGCTCCGCATCCTGGGCAGCCGAGTCCACCGGATCCATCTGAAAGACTTCCAGTGTTCCATCGGCAACTTGCAGGGCTTCGTGATGCTGCTCGAAGGGGATGTAAACTGGCGGGAGGTGATGGCGGCGGTCCGCGAGATCGGCTATGACGGCTATCTGACTGCCGAGTACGGACCCTATCGCCACGCGCCGGACGTGCTCCTGAACCACCTGTCCGCCAGTATGGACGCAATCGTGGCACTGGCGGGCGCCTGAACCCAGGGCATCGGCGCCAGGAGAAGGAAGAGCAAGGATGGCCCTACGCGCGCTGGTACTGGGATCAGGATACGCCGGTCAGGGACACACCCAGGCCCTGCGAGATGCCGGGGTCGAGGTGGTGGGGATGGCCAGTCGCACCGACTCGGTGGTGCGGCACGTCGCCGAAGCGCTCGAGATCCCGCGGGCCGGCTCCGACTGGCGGGGACTCCTGGCCGAATTGCGCCCGGACCTCGTTGCGGTAGGGACCCCGGCCGGGACGCATCTGGAGATGATCTCCGCAGCGTTGGATGCGCGGTGCCACGTACTGGCGGACAAACCACTCACGACTTGCGCCCCGCACGCCCGGCGGTTGTATGCGCACTCCATTGGGGTGGGGGTGAAAACCGCTTACGCCGCCTCATTCCGCTATCAGCCACAGGCTTTACTCGCACGCCAACTCGTAGCCAATGGCGCTGTTGGCCGTGTCCTGGAAGTCGAGTGTGCTTCCCACTACAACTGGTCCCGCCTGCTCCCATTCGGCTGGCCGCATCGGCTGGATCAGGGAGGCGGCCGGTTGAATAACAACTTCACGCATAAGCTGGCGATTGTGCTCCACATCGTGGGGGGAGAGATCCTCTCCGCCACCGGGGAGGCGCGCAATGATCTGCAGCGGGCGCCGATGGGCCCGCGCATCCACGATTTTCGCGAATTCACGCAGAGTCCCATTTCCCCCGAGGTCGCGGCGCGGGGAGAGTGGGGCGATGTAGACTCCGACTGGTCCTACACAGCCCTCCTCCGGATCGGACAACGGGCACAGCCGGACGCCTCCGTGAGCGCATTGTTCCGCCACAACTGTCTCACGCACTCCCGCATCCGTGATCACATCTGTGTGTACGGGTCGGAGGGGGTGCTCCACATTGAGGGAGCCTACGCCACCGGCGCCGTCCTGTTGGGACGCGGGGGGCGGGATTGGGAGGAAATCCCCATTCCCGCCTCCATCACCGATGCGCTGCCGGCCCTGTCCGATGCCACCCAGCGCAACTGGAACCAGCTCGCGCGGGAATTTGCGGCCGACATTCGGGGGCTGGGAACTCCGGGATACCTCACCTTCCGCGACGGCTGGGTTTTCCAGGAAGTGATTGATGCCATCCGCGCGGGGCGCGGATGGCAGGTGATCCCGCACCAACTGTAGTCCCGGGCTGCGAGTGTTGCTCCGGACCGGACCGGACCGGATGCACGGGCTATCGTACGCGAACTGCGCGCAACAGTATTCCTGCGCTCTGGGCGACCGGGGCGGCGCTGCGCAGGCGGAAGTAGCTGGCGCCGAAGGACTCGAGGGTGGATGCCGTACGGCGTAACGGGTCCGGGAGGGCACGTCCGTTCACCCGCACACGGCACCGATTCGTCCCCAGGTCCCATTCCAGAGTCACCTGATTCCAGTCCCGCGACGCCGCGAGACTGGAATCGTGCGGCAGGGCGAACGTGAACAGTGAACGGGCCTCACCCGCCGGGTCGGTTGGATCGAGAAAGTGATCGACCAGGCTGACGGTTCCCCCTGCGGACCCGGGTTCGAGCCGATACTCGGTAGTGAGTCGGCCCCGCCGGAGGGCGGGGAAGTTCCACACGGCGCCGTCGGCGTCCCGGTTCGGCTCCCGGCGGAGGCGCAGGGCTCGCGGCGCGCCGGCGTCCGGTACATCCACGATCTGGGGCCCCTGGGTCCGTGCGCGCCAGAAGCGAACCGCCGGGCCGTAAGGTCGAAACACGGACCACTGTTCGAGATCTCCGGAGAACCGTTCTTCCTGCTCACGTTCCAGCAGCCAATTCGGATCCACCCGGATGGCGGCCCGGCGTCCTTCTCCCTGGCCCGAAACCAGCAGCACCATCCCGTCGGGGAGGTCCATTGCCCAGGGATAGGCAGTGCCCCGGTCTCCGAACGCAGGCGGGTCCTGATTGCGGAACGGATCACGATACACCTCACGGAAGCCGCGCCAGGTGCGTCCTGCATCGGTCGAGATCGCCGCGTGCAGCACATCACGCCCTCCATACACTCCTTGCCCTGACGTACGCGGGGGCATCGCGCAGTTGTTCCAGAAGAGCAGGAGGCGCCCATCGCGCAGGCGGAGGGGAAATGCGGGAGATGTGGAACTGTGAAAGCGAGTGGGCCGGGCTACCGTCCAGTCGGCGCCGTTGCGGGAAGTGGACTCGTACAGGAATCCCGTCTGTGTGCGCAGCAGCATCCAGAGGGAGCCGTCTTCCCGCTCCAGCACCGTCGGCTCGATGGCCCCATAGTTGTTCCCGTTGAAACCCTCGTAGCACGGAGCCGTCAGTTCGGCTGCGGACAGACGCCAGTTCTTGCCGCCATCGTCCGAAAAGACAGCGGTGGTGACATTGGATCCGGTGGGAGGGGCGGAGGGGCGGCCGCCGATCCAGCGGGCGAAGGGAAGGAGCAACCGCCCACTGCGCAATTGGAGCACCTGCTGGAAGGCGCCCACGTACCCCTCAAAGATCCGCTGCGGCTCGGTCCAGGCGCGACCGCCTCCGGTACTGCGCAGATGCCAGAGGTCAATGAAGCGATCCACCGCCGGCCGGGTGCCCTCACCTCGCGGCCTGGCGAAGAACCCATGCAGTTCTCCGTCGCGATCACGCAGCGCGTGCAGGCGGGCGCCGACCGCAGCCGCTACTGTCCCCACCGTCCGCGAGGCACTCCAGGTACGTCCGAAATCCTGCGACACCTCGCGCATCACCCGCGCTCCGATGCCGGACGGCTGCAAGTGGTACCGCTCCAGACTTCCGTCCGCGCCCACCAGCCAGCCGCCGCCGCCCGCGCTGGCGGAGAGCCGTTCCGGAGGAGAGGGCCTTGCCGGTTTTTGGAGTACGGTTCCCCCGGCGCCACTCCCCACCCCCTGCACCAGCGCCGGACTGTGCGTCCCGGCAGCATCCGAGAGCGCACCGGCCTCGGACACGACCGTCAGCGCCGGGAGCGCACACACCAGCAGACTGCCCCCAAGCAATATCCGGGTCCGGAGGCTGGATTTCGGGGCGCCAGGTGCACCCGTGCCCCGGGATCGTCCCGCCACCGGAGGCAGTGCGGACCTGAGGGATGACCGGCTCTCCCGGCCACACAGTGCTTTTCGCCGCGAGTTCGACTCAGGGAGATCGGGGCGCCGCGGCGCCAAGCCCTCGTGTTCTGCCTGTCCGCGCAGGCCTGGCACGAGAGACACCCCACGGAACAAGACGAAAACGGCCCATCGGCAGACAGGCGTTCTGCCCAGCGATGCGTCGCATGCCCCGCGAACGCCGGCATCGTGCCGGCCCGGTCTGCGGCGTTGTCTCCGCCGGCTCCTTCGTTTTCCCTCGTCGTATTCACCCTTCGTATCGCTCCCTCGTGGGTTGAAGCTGCGGCCTGTCTCCGTCTCTCCCCGTTCGCGCATCGGCGTACGCCTCCGTTCGCTCTTCATTTCTTTCGGCATCGTTCCCCCCGGCGGGGACACCGGCCTCGAAACTCGCAACGTTTCTGCACCGGCTCTGCGGCGCCCGAAAGTAACCACAGCGGCCCTCAAGTCGTTGCATACTTGGTTAAGTCTCGGATCGCGCGTCCGCATCGTCGCCGAGCCGGCCCTCCTCTGGGAACGCCGGAGTCCCGCCGGCGCCACCGTCCGGACCGCACGGCCGGATCGGGCCGACAGGGAAGCACGGGCGGGTTCGGAACCGGCGCCGCCCGAGGAAGAGTGAGTACAGAGAAGTGAGAAACGACTAAGCGCCGCGCGCTCTCCTCACTCCTCTCGACTCTTTCCTCCCCTGGGGCCGCGCGCTCTCCTCACTCCTCTCGACTCTTTCCTCCCCTGGGAAGCCCGCACCATTGAAACCCGAAACTCGTCGCCCGGAACTTCAGCTATTGCTGTGGAACGCACCATTGGTGTTTCTCGCTGCGTGGGGCATCGCGGCGGCTCACCCGACCCCGACCGAAGCGTTCCGTGCGGCGCTGCTCGCGCTCGGGTCCCTCTGGCTCGGGTGCCTGGCGCTGCACGGGTTTCTGCGCCTCATTCGCTTCGATGGAGACCCGCTTCTTCTTCCGCTTCTGTCCCTCCTTTTCCTCATCGCAGGTGCATACCACCTGGAGCCGGACCGCCTGAGCGCCGGTACATTCGCACCGGGTAGCTACGGCAAGTCCGCGGTGGTGGGTCTCGGGGTGCTGGCCGGGGTGACTGCACTCGGACGCTACTTCCACCACATCAACTTCTGGCTCGAAGAGAAGATCTGGTGGCGCTGGGTCGGCGCGCGTCCTTATTACGCGTCGCTTCCGTTCCACGTGTCGCTGGTCGTGTTCATGATCGTATTGGGCGGCTTGCTGGCAATGGGGGGCATCCGCACCGAAGGCGGCTCGCTCATTCAGGTCCCATTGCCCGGTGGCCTGAGCTTCACGCCCAGCGAGCTGATCCGCTTGTCCGTGGCCTTCTTCCTCGCCGACTTTCTGGGGAGGAATAGCCGGGTGCTCCGGAACCTCCGCACCCCGATCGGCCGCGTCTGGCCTCTGAATCGGATCTTCTTGGAGCCGCGGGTCGAACTCACCGTAGTCCTGGTCACGGTGGGTCTGTACCTGGTTTTCTTTTATGCCTTCAAAGACTTTGGGCCTGCCGCCGTCATCATCGCGCTCACCCTCCTCTCGCTCTACGCCGCCACCGGGCGTATGCTCACCTCAATGCTGCTCGGACTCGGGATTTCCCTCGCCATTGCCATCCCGACCTGGAAGCATCTTGCGTTCCACACCTTCGCGAACCGCGTGGCGATGTGGATCAGCCCTTTTGATACCCACTTTCGCAACGGCGACCACCTCGCACGCATTCTCTGGGCGATGGCCTCCGGGGGCTGGTTCGGGATGGGAGTCGGGACGGAAGGCCTCACGAGCCGCCTCCCGCTGGCCCAGAACGATGCCGCATTTGCAGGCATCGTGGCGACGATGGGTCTCTGGACCGGGTTGGCGGTCCTGGCGATCTTCGCCGCCTTCGCGTGGCGAGGCATGTCCGCTGCCCGGCAGGCGCCCACGGACAGGATGCGGCTGCTCGCTTTCTGCCTCACGGCCCTGCTGTCGCTCCAGGCCATCTGGATCTGTGGCGCGATGGTCCGGGTGTTTCCCTTCACCGGGATCAACCTCCCGTTTGTGAGCACGGGCATGACCAGCATGATCGCGTCCGCCCTGGCGCTCGGCACGATCTGGAACCTGTCCCGCACGGGCAGCGCCCGTCGTGACGCCACAGAGGCGTCCGACGCCGTGCTGCGCACCGTCGCACGCCTGAGCGGAGTACTGCCCGCACTCTTTGTGCCTCCAGCCATCGGGGTGATCCTGTACGCCTGTCCGTGGCTGCTCGGCGACCGAACCCTCCAGCAGACCGCTGCCGCCGTAGGCCGGGACCGCCAGCGGACGGAGTTCTCCAATCCGTTCCTCGAGCGCTTTCGGCGCGGATTTCCACGCGGGCGCATCCTGTCGTCCGACAATCGCCTGCTCGCCGTCTCGCACCCCACGCCGGAGGACTTTCGCGCGATCCGGGAACTCGCCCCGAACCTCGCCGACCTGGCGGAAGAGCAGGAACGGCGCGGCGATCCCGATTCCGAACGACGCTACTATCCGGGCCGTGCGAGCACCGCTCATCTCGTGGGGTGGACCAGTTCCGGGCGGTTTGCGCTGCAAGAAGGGAGCGTCGAACGCGATGCCGACGGCTTCCTACGGGGGTACGATCCGCGCAAGCTCTCTGAATACTACCGGAACCGCCACAATCCGCTCACGCCCAGGCCGGTGGCGCAGGACCTCCAATTGACGGTGCGGATGGACCTCCAGCGGTATGCCGAGACCCAACTTCGCGCGGCGATGCGGCGCGCACAGGGGGCCGGCGGGGCGCTCGTAACGTATGATGTCGAATCGGGCGAGGTGCTCGCGGCAGTGACCCTGCCCTCGGTGGACCCGAACGGCATGACGGCCGAACGCCTGCGCACCTACCAGACCGAAAACCCGCGTACGCAGGTATTGACCAACAAGGCGCTGTCCCGCCGGGCCCTCTACTTCCCCGGTTCCACCTTCAAGATCGTCACCGCCGCGGCGGCCATTGAGGACGAAATCGGCGGGGGGGTGATCTGCCGCAATGGCCGCAATGCTACGCCCATCACGTGGCGACACCAGGGCCGAAGCTGGCGCCGGGACGCCGGTAAGATCGCCGACTACGGCAAAGGCGGCCACGGCGCGCTCCGCCTCGAGACCGACCTGGAACAATCCTTCACGACCTCCTGCAACGTTTTCTTCGCCCGGATGGCGGCGGAACTCGGACCCGAGCGGTTCCACGCTGCACTCGAGCGTGCGGAACTCGCGGAGATTCCGGATGTGCAGGATCTGGCGGAATACCTGCCCTACGGAGGGTTCGGCCAGGTGCGAGTACGAGCCTCACCCCTGGAGATGGCGAGACTCGCCGGAGCGGCAGGCGCCGCGCGCCCGGACCAGGCGGAGCCTCCGTCCGCACGCCCGCACGGGGTGCGGGCGCTCATTCGGCGCGAGGGCAATCGTCCTTCTCCCGTGGCGCCGGTGGGAGTCATCGGCGCCGCAGATCCCCGGCCCTACCGCCCCTTCTCGCCTGAGGCGGCGCAAACACTGCGGGCACTGATGATTCAGGTCGTGCAGGATTCGTCCGGCACTGCCTTCGGCGCATTCCACAAGGCAGGCGCCTATACTCTGCCCGGCATCACCGTGGGAGGGAAGACGGGGACGGCAGAGTTTGAGCGGCCGGCCCGGCCCGGCGAGCGAAAGGAGGTGGGGCGGCACGCCTGGTTCGTGGGCTTCGCGCGAAGCGACCACGAGGCCCAACCGCGCACGATCGCCTTCGCTGTGCTGTTGGAAGACGTGCGCCGCGGGAGTACGGGGGGCAATAGCTGCGCGCCCGTGGCCCGCGATGTGATCGCACGGATTCTTCCGATCGAAGGTCAGCCTCCGCCGCCCGGGTTCGAGGAACTCGAACGCCTGTATCCGCAATTGCTGCGCCCAGCCCGTCGCCCGTTGGACGCTCTCCGGGAGTGGTTGCGCCGCTGGCGCCGCTGACGGTACAATTCAGGGCAGAGAGCACGAAACACAGAGCGGAGAGCGGGAAGTAAGAAC
Organism: Actinomycetota bacterium; assembly: GCA_005805375.1. Lineage (GTDB taxonomy): Bacteria > Armatimonadota > SYMT01 > SYMT01 > SYMT01 > SYMT01. The sequence goes on along the minus strand of SYMT01000587.1, from coordinate 6,342 downwards.
CGGAACATGGACCCCAGAAAACTGCTGGGAGAACTTGTCCACGGCGAGAAGAGTCGCGCCGTGCTGGAGCGGTTGGCCAGCGCGCGGCGAGACCAGCCGTTTCGCCATCTGGGGCGGCGTTTGGTCCAGGCGATGATCCGCGCGACCGCCGCAAACCCGGTGGCCGGCAAGCGGAGCGCTCCAGGGAAATACCTGGTGCTGCGCGTCGTCGCCACCGAGCCGGATCGGGAGCTCTGGGAAACCCAGTTCGCCGAAGGACGGTCGGCACTGGAGAAGGAGATGGTCCGCGAGGCCGAAGTGCGGGAGATTGAGCTGCGCAGCCCGGCGCACGTCGAGTGTCACGTGCTCTCGGAAGCGGCCGTCGCCCGGGGTGAGGTGGAGCGTCTGGTCTACGCACTCTTCGAGACAGACGATGCGCCGGGAATCGCCGCCCGCCTGCACCACGACGGCGAGGTCATCCTGCCGCGCCGCACCCGGACACTCCGCATCGAAACGGAACCCGCCGGAGCCCAGGTCTATGTGGACCATCGGCCGGTCGGAGTGACTCCGTGTGCCGTCGAAGATCTGTCGGACGGCGAGCACACCTTCACGTTTCACCGGCCCGGGTCGCAGGCACGCGAGGAAGTGCATCGGATCGAGGCCAGCCCCCCAGGGGAACGCCTCCTGTACCGGGTGGCGTTGGAGCCCGAGCCGACGATGGGAGTGCTGCAGATTCGCACCTTCCCGTCGCGGGCCCGCATCACAATCGGCGACGAACAACGCCTCAGCCCGGTCACCTGGCGGCTTCCGTGCGGCGGCGTGCAGGTACTGGTCGAGCTCGACGATTTCGCGCCCCAGGTCCTTGATCTCGACCTCCCGGACAGCACTGAGACGCGGCCCTACGCAGTACAGATCCGGTTGGATTATATCGGCCCGTTTCGCGACCAGGTGGCGGGTCGCATCGCTGTCTACCGGATTCGCGACGGGGCCCCCCGCCGCACCGCCGACCCGGAAGATCGGAACTCGATCGGCCGGTTCTTCGCCGACACGGACCCGATACTCGAGCCGGAGGACGGCGAGCCCGGCCAACACCTGGAGTTCCTCGGCGAGCGGGAACTACGGCGCGGCGTCCTGTTGATTGGGCGCGAGGACCCGAGAGGAGGGCTGCGGCCCGACATTCGCCTGATTGATGCGGAGAACAGCGTCTCCCGCGGGTGCCATGCGTGGATTCACGTCTACGCCGATGCCGGCACCGGCGCGGAGTTCAATGCGTTTCTGATCGGAAACAACAGCCCGGCCGGCATCCGCGTAGACGGGAGCCTGGTGACGGAAACTCGCAAGCTATCGGAAGAATCGGAAGTGGAAATCGGCAACTTCCGGCTGCGACTCCTTAAGGCGATGCCGGAGGCGCGGGTGGAGTTTGACTTTTGACCGTGGCGCCCGCGGCCGTGCCCAGTTCCCTCCGCGCCGCCGCATCATGCGGATTCGCCGTAATGCGGGCGCGCAGCGTATGGATGCGGCGTGTTTCGGCTGTGATCTGCTCGAACTCCCGGATCAACATCCGGGCCTGGGATACACGGCCCGTCCGGCGCGCGGCAAGCGCCAGCGTGTAGATCACGGAGGCGTCTGCCGGCGCGGCCTTCAGCGCCCGGGTGAGGTAGGGGATGGCGAACTCCGGCGATCCGTGCTGGACCAGGTGCTTCCCGTACTCCGCCAGGGCAACCGGTGGCGGTGAGCCGGGCAGTTCGTCGGTGATCGCGTTGCGAAAGGCGGTGTCCGCGTCCGCCACACTGGACACGGAGCGGGCCATCCAGCCCATTGCCCGCCCCAGCATAGCCCAGGCAGCCCGATTTTTCGGCGCCAGATCAGTGGCGTGCAGGGCAGCACTGACCGCAGCAGGAGCATCGCCGAGACTCAGATGCGCCTCGGCCTGGCTCATCCTGTAGCGTACTTCTCGCGGCCGGAGCCGCGTGGCCCGCTCCGCCGCCTCGATCCACTGCTTCGGCATGCCCAGCGCCCCACGACATCGTCCGGTCAGGTCCCAGGCTTCCGCGTCATCTGGCCGGCGTCGCAGGCATTGCTCCAGTATGAGAAGCGCCTCCGCAGTGTGGCCGCGCGCCATCTCCACCTGCGCCAGACCATGGTAGAGTCCGGGGTCGGCATCACCCAACTCCCGAGCGCGGCCCAGGCAGGACGCCGCTTCCTCAACTCGCCCTGCCGCCACCGCCGCCAACCCGGCGGCGCGATGCAGCCGGGCATCCCCCTCCCGGGAACGCCGGCGTCCCGCCGGCAGCGCCGCCTCCCCCTGCCGGGAACCCCGGCGCCCCATCGGCAGTGTCGCTTCCCCGAGGATGCCTTCACGCGCCTGCTGCCACGCCGCCTCCGCCTGGCCTCCATGCAGCAGCGCCAATGTGAGGAAGTAGCGCACGCGCGTGTCACCGGGCCGCCGCGCCGCGAGCGCCTGTAACTGCGCCACCGGTTGCCGGCCGATCCACCAATCCTGGACCGGCCCAGAGAGGATCATGCCTGCGCCTGCCATTACGAGGAGCAGCACGCCGGCCGCACATCGGCGCACCAGGGGTCTCGAATGCCGGAATGCGGAAATCACACCATCACTCTACTGTTCTCGCACGCGCGTCCAGGTGTTGAGCGCAGGCGCGGGGATCACGACTTCTTTTCCGCCGGACCAGCGCACAGTGACACTCTCCACAGCACCGACACGCCCGACGCCGATCAGCAGGCGAGAGTCGTGGGCCGCCATGTAGCTGCCGGCCGTCTGCACTTCCGCCACCCGGACGTGATCCGGCGTCCGCACCATCACCCGCGCGCCGATGGCCATCCGGTTGGCGCGCGTCCCCTCGAGATGCAGGCCAATCCAGTTGCCCCGAGGACCCACGTTGCGAAACAGCAGTGGGGGCCCACTCAGCGTGGTCACCACAAAATCCATCCCGCCATCGTTATCGAAGTCGGCCGTGGCCAGGGCTCGTCCGACTGCCCGCGGCCACATCTCGGGCCCGACGGGGGTCAGCGAGAAGCCGTTGGACCGAAACAGGCGCACCGGCTGCTCATAGGAATCGCCCGGCCGGACGCGCTCCGCATTCTCCTGAATGTGTCCACTCGCCAGCACCAGATCGGACCAGCCATCGTTATCGTAGTCGAGGAAACGGCCGCCGAACGTTACCTCCATCCGCATCTCGCCCGTCAGACCCCAACGCCACCCCACCTCTTCAAAGAGATTACCGCCCAGGTTTCGATACAGAGACCGGTCCTCCCCGGCGGAGGTCATGACGGTGAGGTCGGGACGGCCGTCGCGGTCCACATCCGCCCAATCCAGACCGGCGCCACCGTGGACGCGTCCCTCACGATCATATCCGGTGGCACTCTCCGCCCCTCGTTCCACGTAACCCGCTCCCTGGCGCACAAAGAAGTCGTGTGGCAGCCTGTCGTTCGCGAACGCAATCTCGGGGAACCCATCCCCATCTGCATCCTGGAACGCAACACCCCGCGCCGCACCGTGCGCGCGCACTCCCCAGGCATCGGTCACATCCTGAAAGCCGCGTCCCTGGAGATTCCGAAACACCCGCGGGCGCTGTGGCGAGTAAATCTCGGGAGAGCAGACCGCCGTCACGCCGGGGTGCATTGTGGGGCAGCGCTGCGGCTGATCGGCCCCGAAGTCCACGTACCGGCAGACCACGAGGTCCACCCACCCATCCCGATCGAGATCGGCAAAACCGGCGCTCGTTCCCCAGAGAGGAGTTTTCCCCACAGGCGGGGTCAGGCCCTGTGCGTCTGTCACCTCGCGATATCGGCCGCCCTCGTTCAGATACAGCGCGGCGCTGCCGTAGCCGTTGACGAACAGATCCGGGCACCCATCGTTGTTCACATCACCGACGGCAAGCCCGGCCCACCGGCCGGGCTGCCGGAATCCGGCTTCCACCGCCTCGAACTGAAAGTTGCCGCGGTTGCGGAACAGAGTGACCCGATCCGGACCCGTCAGGACCAGGTCCACGAGCCTGTCCCCATCCGCGTCCAGCACTGCTGCCCCGCAGCCCACTGTATCGAGCAGGTTGGTCTGTTCGCCGCGGGCTGCAATGACGCGGAATCCGGACAATCCGGCGCGTGCAGCGACTTCCTGGAAGGGGAGCGGCTCCTCCGGTGCGGGATCATCGGCCCCCGGGGCCGGAGGCGCCGGCGCCCCGCAACCCACAAGGGCGAACAGGCAGGCGAACAGGAGTCGGTACCAGGGAATCACATGACGCGCAAATGGCCGGGAATCTGGGCAGGGTGCAACAGCGACGGGGTTCCGGACAATAGAAGGAAGATGAAAGAATGAAGACCGGCGCCTTCTTTTTCCCTTTTCGTTTCCCCCTTCCGCATGCAACCGTTCGCCTTCACCCTTCTGAATTCATCCGCTCCCGCCGCAGGACCCGGACCACGAACTCGGGGAGGGCCGCCACTTTGGCGGTCTTGGAGGGGTCCTGCACGAGGCGGTAGAACCATTCCAGGCCGCATCGCTGCATCCAGGCCGGCGCGCGGTTCACCCGTCCGCTGAAGACGTCGAAACTGCCGCCGACACCCATCGAGAGCGGCACGTTCAACTCCGGCATGCGCTGTACAATCCACTTCTCCTGGCGGGGAAGACCCTTCGCCACCAGCAGCACCTCCGGATTCTTCGCCTGGATGTCGCGCACGACGGCTTCTTCCTCTTCCGCCGTCGCCTGGTACCCGTGGCTGACCCCGACGATCCAGGCCCCAGGATAGCGACGGCGCATGGCATCCGCCGCCGCGGCGGCCACCCCCGGCTGAGCGCCGTAGAAGTAGATGCCGAAGCCCGATTTGGCGCTGTCCGCGCAGAGTTGCTCCGCCAGATCCACCCCGGACACGCGTTCCTGGAGAGGGCAGCCCAGATGCCGGCTGGCCCAGAGCAGGCCGGTTCCGTCGGGGGTGCAGAGGGCAGCCTGGTTCGCAATCCGAAGAAACTCCGAGTCACGCGCCGCCAGCACCAGCGCCGTGGCGTCGGCCGTGACTACCAGATGCGGCTGCTTGCTGCTGATGAACCGGTGGAGGAACACCATCGTCTCGGACCGGGTGACCCGGCTGACACGGAGGCCGAGCAGATCCACTGTGGGCGCCTGCGGCAGCACACCTGCGATCCCGAGGGGTTCGGCGGAACGCGTAGTTGCGGACAAGATGGCGCCGTAAACCAGTTAGCGGCCGAGTTGCTCTCGGTACCAGGCTACGGTGGGCGCCAGACCTTCCCGCAGCGGCACCCGGGGCTCCCAGCCGAGACGAGCCTTCACCTTGGTGATGTCCGGCCGACGACGGGCCGGATCGTCGGAGAACAGCAGAGGCCGGTACTCGAGCGATGACCGGCTGCCGGTCACTTCCAGCACGAGCTTTGCAAATTCGAGAATGGTGAATTCGCCCGGATTTCCGAGGTTGAACACTTCCCCCTGCAGCCCATCGCCGAACATCACCCGCTGCAGCCCATCCACGAGGTCGGAAACGTACGCAAAGCTGCGGGTTTGGCCCCCGTCGCCATAGATGGTAATCGGCTCCCCACGGAGTGCCTGCGTGATGAAATTCGGCACGACACGGCCGTCATCCAGTTGATTGCGGGGGCCATACGTGTTGAAAATCCGCACTACCCGCGCATCCACGTCGTGCTTGCGGATCCATTCGAAGGTGGCGGCCTCGGCGAAGCGCTTCGCTTCGTCATAGCAGGAGCGAAGTCCGATCGGATTCACGTTACCCCAGTACTCTTCCGTCTGCGGATGCACCTGGGGATCGCCGTACACCTCGGAAGTCGAGGTGAGCAGGAAGCGCGCTCCGCGTTCGGCGGCCAGGCGAAGCATGTGGATGGTCCCGATTGAGTTGACCAGCATCGTCTCAATCGAGTACGTGCGGTAGCCCACAGGGCTGGCGGGACTGGCCAGATGGAAGATCGCCTCGACATCCGCCGTACCGAGGCCTGCATACGGTTCGATCACGTCGTGATGGACGAGCCGAAAGCGCGAGTGATCCTGCAGATGCGCCACGTTGTCCCGGCTGCCGGTAAGACAGTTGTCCACACAAACCACGTGATGCCCCGCCGCCAGCAGGGCATCACAAAGGTGCGAGCCGATAAATCCGGCCCCGCCGGTGATGAGAACGTTCATGGACGATGTCTCTGGGGTCTCCCCCACGGGCGACGGGGCCCATCCAGCGAGGACGGTCGGCCCGCCGCGGCACTGGCACTTACGACGTTTGTGAGATCGAGGCCGGATCCAGCACTGCCGAATGCCGCTGCGGTATGCGGCTCAGCGTAAACTGGAGCAAATCCTGCGGATTCGTTCCGCGCGCGTTCGTGCGGCTGTTGATCGT
>SYMT01000586.1 GCA_005805375.1 Actinomycetota bacterium | reverse complement strand
GCCTCGGCGTGCTCGCCGGGGATCACGTCAAGTCGGCCTCGGACCTCGGGCTTCCGTTTGTCGCCGTGGGCCTCCGCTATCAGCAGGGGTACTTTCGCCAGGAACTGGACGCGACCGGCTGGCAATCGGAGTTTTACGAGGACACGCCGTTCGGTGAGGTATCTCTGGGACTCCTGTGCGACCCCGACGGATGCCCCCTTACGGTGGAGCTGCCGCTGCGGGAGCGTTGCGTGCGATTGCAGCTCTGGGGAGCGCGGGTGGGACGGGTCAGCCTGCTGCTGCTGGACAGCCTGCGGGACGACAACGACCCGACGGATCGCTGGATCACAGGGCATCTGTACGGCGGAGGGATTCCGACCCGCCTGGTGCAGGAAGCTGTGCTGGGAATCGGGGGCGTGCGCGCGCTCCGCCGGCTGGGCTACGCGCCGGCAGTGGTCCACCTGAATGAGGGGCATGCGGCGTTCGCCTGCCTGGAGTTGCTCCGGGAGCAACTGGATGCGGGGTTGGCCTGGGAGGACGCGGTACGGGCCACGCGCGAGCAGGTGGTTTTCACCACGCACACGCCGGTTCCGGCGGGGCACGACCGTTATGGGGACGACCTGCTGCACGCCACGCTGGGTACCTACCTGGATACCGTGCGGGAGCGAGGGGCGCCGGTAGGGCGGGAGCGCCTACTGGGCATGGGCGAAGATCCGGGCGGGTCCGCCTCCACGCGCTTTTGCATGACCCCGCTGGCGCTGCGCCTCTCCCGGGCGGCGAATGCGGTGAGCCGCCTGCACGGAGAAGTGAGCCGGGAAATGTGGCGGCGCCTCTGGCCCGGCCGCCCGGCCGCCGACGTGCCCATTACGTCCGTGACGAACGGCGTGCACCTCGCTACCTGGATGGCGCCGCTCCTCCGGGAGTTGCTGGCCGGCTATCTGGGACCGAACTGGGAGGCGCGCCAGGCGGACCCGGGAGTCTGGGCCGCAGTGGAGACCATCCCCGATCACGAACTCTGGGAGGTCCATTGCCACCTCAAGGCCCGGCTTGTGGAGTGGACCCGCGAGCGGACCCGGGCGCGCCGCCTGCGTTTGGGCGCCACTGCCGCCGAGTTGCAGGAGTATGCCGAACATCTGGATGAGGGTGCGCTCACGATCGGCTTCGCGCGTCGAGTGGCGTCCTACAAGCGCCTGCACCTGCTGCTGCAAGACCGGGAGCGGGCGCTGCGTTTCCTGGGGAACACCGAGCGGCCCGTGCAGATCATCCTCTCCGGCAAAGCGCATCCCAGCGATCAGGAAGGCAAGCGCCTGATCCAGCACCTCTTTCAGGTGCGCGCCGACCCGTGGGTCGCCCGCCGCGCGGCATACCTCGAAGATTATGATCTGGCGACGGCGCGCGCGATGGTACAGGGAGTGGATGTCTGGCTGAATCTTCCCCGCCACCCCATGGAAGCGAGCGGGACCAGCGGGATGAAGGCGGCGATGAACGGCGTGCTGCATTGCAGCATCCACGACGGCTGGTGGGCCGAAGGGTACGACGGGAGGAACGGGTGGGTGGTGGATGATGGTGAACATCCTCCGGATCCGGCTATGGAAGACGTGGGGGACGCCGGCGCCCTCTATTCCACCCTGGAGCAGGAAATCGTCCCGATCTACTACCGCCGGGACGAGCAGGGCATCCCTCACGAGTGGGTGGCGCGCATGAAGGCCGCGATCCGCACCATCGGCCCGCGTTTCAACACCCAGCGCATGGTGCGCCAGTATGTGGAGCGCCTCTATCTCCCGTGATGGAGGCCTTCGCCGGGGCGGGCAGGGCAACGGCGAGCGCCTTCAGCCGCGCCGATCCGTTCCCGCGGATGCCTACTGCGTGCGGGCGTCGCGCAGGTACTTCACGTGGCCGTCCAGAAACAGGCGATTCCGGCCGCCGAAGTGGACGGAGCGGCCCCGGATTTCGGCAGGCACGGTCGGGATCGTGGCGGGAAAATAAGGATCCACGACCATCTCCACATCGGCCGGGCCGTCGGGAATGCCCGCCTGCGGATTGTTGGCCACCCGCAGGTCCTGCACTGCCTGGGCGTCCATCTTCCCCCAGAGGTTGTCGAGCGGCACCGGATTGTCGGGGCGGTCGAAGCGCCACAACCAGTAGCGCGTCACCGGGCCGGCGCCGGCGACCTGCAAGACCTCCGGGCGATTGCCCAGTGCGGAACCGGCCACCGAAGGGCAGTTCCAGATCCCCGCGTTGCGCGCGTACGGGTCCAGCACCACCACCGCCCAGCCGCCGCGCGGATCGGAGGGGGGCCAGCCGGGCCAGGGGCGGAACCCTCCCGGCAAGGTCTGTTTCAGGTCCCGGCGGTCCGGCAGACGGTCGTCGTAATCGGATACATAGAGCAGCAACGCGGCCCCTACCTGGCGCAGGTTCGACGTACAGGCAGCCTGCCGGGCCTTCTCGCGCGCGCCGGCGAACACCGGAAAGAGAATCGCACTGAGCACTGCAATGATTGCAATCACCACAAGAAGTTCGATCAGCGTGAACCCGCGCGCGGTAGGTGCATTCCGTCTGCCGACACGGTGGGCCCCGGATGCTCCCGGCCCGCCGCGCCCGGCACAACTGCTCCCGCGGCGCCTCGCTATCATTCCCGCTCAGTCCACATAGACGAACTCGTTCAGATTCAGCAGGGCGAGACAATAGGCGGTCCAGGCCACGCCCTGTGCCGCTGCCATTTCCGGCGCCGTGGGGACGGGCAGGGATGTGGGCGCCGCCTCCCCGGAGAGGGCCGCCTGCCGGGCGAGAAACTCCCGTCCCAGCCGCAATTCCTCCGGTTGAGGCCGCCGCGCCAGTGTCAGCCGGTAGGCAAGGACAACCCGGGTTTCTTCGCTCGCGGCCTCCCGCAGCACTCTCCCCGCCAGCGCGCGCGCGCAGTGGAGCGCTTCGTCACTGTTCAGCAGGGTGAGGGCCTGCGGGGCGCTGGTGGAGGTGTCCCGCCGGGCACAGCTCAGATTCGTGTCCGGCGCGTCGAACGGTTCCAGCGCTGGAAACGTCAGGTTGCGGCGCACGAAGAGGTAGAGGCTGCGCCGCACATGCTCCGCGGGGTCGGGCGTCACCGGCCATGCCTTCTGCGCCGAAGACCGGGGCAGCACGTCTTCCGGCAGCGGCGGCAGCACGCCCGGCCCGCCGGACTTGCGATTGAGTCGCCCGCTCACCGCCAGCATCGCATCCCGGATCGCCTCCGCCTCCAGGCGAGTGCGGTTCATGCGCGAGAACCACCGGTTTTCCGGGTCAGCCGCCCGGGTGGCGGGAGCGGAGGTGCTGCTCTGCCGGAAGGTGCTTGAGGTGAGGAGCAGCCGGAGGAGCGCTTTGGGACCGGCCGGCGAGCCGATATGGAGTCCCGCAACTCCGATTGCGGGAGCCGGCAGCGGCGTACTCCCCGCCGGCGCTCCCTGCATCCCGGACGAAGACGAGTGGGCGAGCCGGCGGGCCAGCCAGTCCAGAAGCTCAGGGTGCGTGGGGACCTCGCCGCGGACGCCGAAATCGCTGGGGGTGCGCACGATGCCGCGACCGAAAACATGCTGCCAGACCCGATTGGCCCAGACGCGGTAGGTGAGCGGATGCTCCGGACGCGTGATCCACCGGGCGAGGGCGCGACGGTCCAGGGGAACGGCTCCGCCGCGGGAATCACCGGCCGGAGTGGGGACCCCGCCCAGGATTTCGGGAAATCCGGCGTGGACGGTTTCCGCCGGCTGCGCCAGTTCTCCGCGCATGAGGATGCGAGCAACGGCGGGCGACGCACGGTCGGACCAGAGACCGACCGCCCGGGGCGGAGGAGCCGGTCGGTCCTTCAGAATCCCCTCACGCTGCCGAAGGAGGACCTCATAGCGGGGACGATCCGCCGCCGGGAGGCGCGGGGTGAGCTGCTCCGGCTTCGGCTCGATCAACGGCAGATTGCGTCGCACCAGCACCTGCTGACCCGGTGTGCGCCGGGGGCCCAGGGTCGCGAACGCAGTCCGCACATCCTCCGGCAGCAGCGCCAGTTTCTCGCCGCGGGCCACCTCCCGGGCGCCGCCCGCAATGGCTTCCAGCGCGGCGTCCACGACCTGAAGGCGCGCCCCGTGAGCGGACAGGGCCCGGGTGTACCGTTCCTGCTCCTCGCGAGTGCCGATGGGCAGGTCCGTGCGGAACTGCGCCGGGGCGAAAAACGCCTGGAACCGGTAGTAGTCCGCCTGGGAGAGCGGCTCGTACTTGTGGTCATGGCACCGCGCGCAGCCGAGGGTCAGGCCGAGGAAGACCAGGCCGGTGGTGTCCGTCATGTCGTTGAGGGTGTGCTGACGGCGAGCGGCCTGGCTGGCGGCATCGGTCATATCGGGCCCCAGCAACTGCAAGCCGGTCGCGATCCACGCCTCCGGGCGCGCGGGGAGGAGTTCGTCCCCCGCGATCTGCTCTTCCACGAAGCGGGAGTACGGCATGTCGGAATTGAACGCCCGGACCACGTAGTCCCGGTAGCGCCACATCTCGGGCCGCACCTCGTCGTGCTCAAAGCCATTCGTATCGGCATAGCGGGCGAGGTCGAGCCAGTGGCGCGCCCAGCGCTCGCCGAACGCCGGCGAATCCAGATAGCGCCCGACCATCCGCTCGTAGGCTCCGGCGCGCCGGTCCTGCAGAAAGGCGTCGGCCTCAGCGGTCGAGGGCGGAAGGCCGGTCAGCACGAAGGCAACCCGCCGCAGCAGTACCTCGGAAGAGGCCGGCGGCGCGGGCCGGAGCCGCCGCGCCTCCAGGCCGGCCAGGATGAACGCATCCACGGGGTTGCGGACCCAGGAGCGGCCCTGCACGCGCGGAATAGGCGATGCGGCAGGGGACTTCCAGGCCCAGTGCGCGCGCTGCGTGGGGGTGAACACCATCCCTGGCTTCAGCGGCGCCGCCACCGCGCAAAGCGCCGCCAGCGAGCCGAACAGCGCCAAACAGAGGATCCGGATGCCCATCGCGTGCGTGCTTCTCCCTCTTCGGCCGTGACACAGCGGCATGTTCGGGGCAGAAGCACGAGATCCCTTGGACCAATTGACGGAGGCAGCAGCGCCATGTCCCGGCCCAGCAAGCTTCCAGGACCAATTCCCGTAGAGCTGAGCCCCAGGTGCGCTCCAGCACGATACTTTCCGTGGAGCACTCCCCGGTGCGACACCCCGACGGCAGCATACCCCGCTTTGCCCGGGAGGCGCCACCCGCCCCTGGGACCGGCGCCGTCCGCGGTGGCCCCACCGCCCGCAGATTCCGGCGGCGACGAAGTGCTGATGGGACCGTGGAGATCGTCAGGGCGGACGAGGCTGGCGCGTTGGACTCCGGCGAGACGCGCGAGGTGGGATGCTCGATCTGGGGGCTGCGCCAGCGAGACTCACGAGGTGGGGCGCTGGATCTTGGGGGTGCGCCGGCGAGATCGTGGAGGTGGGACGCTCGATCTGGAGGTTCTCGGGCGAGACGCGCGAGGTGGGGTGCTCGATCTGGAGGGTCTCGGACGGATCTCGGGCGGGAACGTAGGGGTGGGGCGCTTGATCTGGAGGTTCCCGGCGGGAGGGTGGGGGGGAAGTGCGCGCCTTCCCTCACCCCACGGTCGCCGGCTGCGGCGGGAACAGGTCGGCCACTTCCACCTCACCCACGAGCGCACCATCCAGCACCAGCGGCGCTCGATCTCCCGGCCGATAGTCCGTGCGCACCGTGTAGTCTGCCGGGTCAGCGGCTCCGCCGGGGGCCTGGTGGACCTCCAACTGCCTGTCCGTCAGGTTCACAATCCAGTACGCGGGGATGCCCGCGCGGGCGCCCAGCACCCGTTTTCGCGCCCGATCCTGCCGCAGGCTCGAGTCGGACACCTCCACTACCAGTCCTACCTCGGCCGAATCAGGATGGCGATCGGCAAAGTCCCAAACAGCCCCCCGCACCACAACCAGGTCCGGTTCCGGTTCGCTGTCTGTGGTCGTGATGGGCTCCTGCACTCGCACGAGCCAGCCGGGAGGCAGCACCCGCTGGACCCGAGAGGCGGCGGCGGTGTTCACAGCCGAATGGAGTGGGTTATTCGCCATCTTTACAACCACCTCTCCATCCAGCAACTCCACCGGGTCGCCGGAGAGCAGCACGCCGGATCGCAGCCGGGCGTGGTACTCCTCCGGCGTGACCCGGGGTGGGGGCGGGTGCCCGGGTTGAGGTACGGAGGGACCGCCCCGGCGCTGCGGGGTTCGAGGATTGCGGGTCGAATGTCGAGTTTCAAGTTCCTATTCCCCCATCCAGTTCTGTCGTGGCCCCGTCGGGTCTCCTCCATCACCCCCGGCGCGCCCTCCGGCGCCTTACGTGGCACGACGGCTGGCCGGGACGCCCGATGCGACTGCGCCTCTATGATCGGGACCGCGGGCCGCAGCGCGCCTATGCGGAGGCCGAAGCCGCCGTCGCCACCGAAGCCACAGCCCGGGCGTCTGCCGAAGCCGCGTGCACCGCCACCGCCGCACGGGCGGAACAGGAAGCCGCCACCCGGGCTTCTGCCGAAGCCGCATGCACCGCGGCGGAAACGCGGGCGGAGCAGGAAGCCGCACGGGCAACGGCGGCAGAAGCCGCACGGGCAACGGCGGCAGAAGCCGCACGGGCAACGGCGGCAGAAGCCGCACGGGCAACGGCGGCAGAAGCCGCACGGGCAACGGCGGCAGAAGCCGCACGGGCAACGGC
>SYMT01000062.1 GCA_005805375.1 Actinomycetota bacterium | reverse complement strand
GTGATGGTGGATTGCATGCACGAAGTTCTCCCGGAAGCGGGACTGGCCGATCTGGCCCGGCGCGTTTGTGACCGCCATTTCGGCGTCGGCGCGGACGGCCTGATCCTGGCGCTGCCGTCCGAGCGGGCGGAGTTTCGGATGCGGCTCATCAACGCCGACGGGAGCGAAGCCGAGCACTGCGGCAACGGCATCCGCTGTCTGGCGCGCCTCGTGCATGCCCACGGACACACCCGCGGGCAGCGCATCACCGTCGAGACGCCGGGGCGCGTCAACGTACTGGATCTGGACGTGGCGGACGGCGGCGTGCGCCAGGTGCGGGTGGACATGGGCCGGCCCGCTTTCCGCCGGGCGGCCCTGCCGATGACCGGTCCCGAGGACAACGAGGCGGTGGAAGAGCCGTTGGAGGCGGGCGATGCGGGAGTGTGGCGGTTCACCTGCGTCTCGATGGGGAACCCGCACGCGGTCGCGTTTGTGGATCGGCTGGACGACACATTTCCACTGGAGCAGGTGGGACCGCGGATCGAAAACCACGCCGTGTTCCCGCGCCGCACGAATGTGGAGTTCATCCAGGTGCTGGGCCGCTCTGAATTGAAGATGCGCGTGTGGGAGCGGGGGGCGGGCGAAACCCTCGCGTGCGGGACGGGGGCGTGTGCGGCGCTCGTCGCGGCGGCGCGCACCGGACGCGCGGACCGCAAGGCGGTGGTCCACCTCCTCGGCGGCGACCTGCACATCGAGTGGGGCGAGGACGACCACGTGTACATGACCGGGCCGGCCGCGACCGTGTTCGAAGGGGAACTCGCCTGAGCGGCCCGCGGTCCGAGACGGAACTCTCCTGGGTCCACGCCGGTCGTCTGCGGGCATCCGGCCGGGAACTGACCGGGCTCATTGCCCAGTTTCGCACCCTCGGGCGCGACGGAGGCAATCCGACGGGACGCGGGGCCGTCTACCCGCCGCTCCCGGAAGACGAATGGGCGCCGCTGGACGGGCTCCTGGAACGGGGCGCTGCGCTGGCCGGGCAGGTGGCGGCTCTGGCAGGCCCGGATCCGGACGCGCTCGCGGTGCAGAGCGAGGCAGCAACCCGGGCGGCGCTCCGTGCCCGCCTCGGACAGTGGGATGACGCCCTGCGCGATCTCGATCCGGCCCGCCTGCAGGAGCGCTACGGCGCGCTCCCGGGCGCCACAGCGGACGAGTTGATCCGCCTGCATGGAGACCTCCGGGTCCTGCTGGCGGAACTGCGGCGCGTGCTCGGCGCCTGAGTGCGGCGTGCCGTCACCGCGCCGGATCGCCCTGATTCCCCTCCTGGACCAGCGTGGCGGACTTCTCCCCGGCCACTGCTTTCTTCTGACCCCGAATCTCACAATTTGTGACCGTGGCCCGGCCGTCCTTGCGGACGGAGACACCCCAACCGCCGTTGTTCAGGATGCGGCAGCCCCGCACGGTCGCCGTACTCCCCGCCAGGATCAGCACTCCGGCAGTCCGGTTGCCGGCAAACTCCACCCCGTCCGCCACGCCTTCGCCGCTGTCGTGCAGGTAGAGCCCCACGCCCCGGTTGTCCGCCACCCGGCCCCCGTGCAGAGTGATGACCCCCGCCTGGCGGCCCTCAAGCCCCGTCAGGCGATTGCCCGAGCAGGTTGCATCGCGCAGTTCCACCCGGCCGCCGCTGTGCGCCAGGACCCCCGTAGATCCGTTGTCTTTCAGCGCGCCGCCGGATAGGGTGGCGCGGGTCCCGGCGGCGCACTCCAGCCCGGCCGCCTTGCCGCCCGCCAGCGTGTAATCCGTGAGTACCGCCTCCCCCGCCTGAAGCAGGTGCAGGCCGGGGCCCTGACTGCCGGTGATCTCCGACTTGCGCAGCGCCAGAGTGCTGCGCTCACGGCACTGGACTCCCGCGCCGGCATTGTCCTGGAGGCGGCACTCTTCCAGCAGCCCCCGTGACTGCCCGTGGAGATGCACCCCCGGCCCTTTGTTGTCGGAAAACGTGCTGTTTCGCGCCGTCACATCCCCCGCAGCCCGCACTTCGAGCCCGGCCAGACCGCTGCCCCGGACCTCGCACCCGTCCAGCACGGCGCGGGCGCCGTCATACACCAGGATTCCTGCCTCGGTGCAGCCGCGCACCGCGCAGTGGCGCAGAATCGTTTCCGTGCCGGCGCCGGACACCCCGATGCCGGAAGCCGCCTCGGAGGTGACCTCGCACCGTTCCAGCACCACCGTTCCCTGCTGCACCGTCACCGCGAGGGGCTTTGGCGCCGCACCGCCGGACTGCGTTCTCTTCGGCTCCGCTCCTGCGCGGATCGCAAGGCCACGGAGCGTCACATTCCCGGTCACCAGAACGGCGATTGCCGGCGCACCCGGAGGGGACAGGATACTCACGGCGCCGGTCCCCTCTCCGACGATGGTCACCGGACGGCGCACGGCAAGGGTTTCCACATACCGGCCCGGACGCACGCGCACGACGGCCCCGGCCGGGGCGGCGGCGAGGGCGGCCGCCAGCGTCCCGTACTCCCCGGGCCCCGGCTGGGGTGTGACCACCAGCGTGGAGGGTGCCTGCGACGCGCGGGCGGCCAGCGTCGCCAGGCAGAGGAACGACAGCAGCAAGAGGCGAGGGCGCATCAGACTCTCCGGGAGGAACCGGCCCACGGCTATCCTATTCGTCGGAGGGGGGATGCACCATCCGGGCGGGTGGGCAGAGGCGTTCCAGCAATGCTCTCGTCTCGACGACGGCCCGGCTCCGGTGGCTGATCCGGTTCTTGACCTCGGGAGCCAGTTCGGCCATCGTCCTGCCGAATTCAACGACATAAAAGAGCGGATCGTAGCCGAAGCCGTACGTGCCGCGGGGCGCCTCCAGGATGCGTCCCTCACACGCCCCCTCCGAAAGCCAGACGCGGCCGTCCGGAGCGGCCAGGCAGATGGTGGCCCGGTAGCGGGCGGTGCGGCGCTCCGCCGGAATCCCCGCCAGCAGTTCCAGCAGGCGCAGGTTTCGCTCCGCCTCGGTGGTGCCTTCGCCGGCAAAGCGGTTGGAGTACACGCCCGGCGCACCATCGAGAGCGTCTACTTCGAGCCCGGAGTCTTCCCCCAGCGCCCAGCCGTTGCTCCAGACAGCGGCGGCACGGGCCTTGAGCAGGGCGTTTTCGGCGAACGTGGTGCCGGTCTCCTCTACCTCCGGCATCCCGTCCGCGAGGAGCAATTCCAGCGGCAGCTCCCCCAGGAGAGCTCGGAACTCCCGCAGTTTGCCGGGGTTGCGCGTAGCGATGGTCAAACAATGCATGGCTTGCGTTTCCGGTGCTTCCGGGTCAGCGGCTTGCGGGAAAGGCCGGCAGCACATCCTTGAGGGTGTCACGCTGGGCTTTCAGCAGCCGCTGAATCCCCTGCTGGCCGATTGCCAGCATCTGATCGAGCTGCGGCTTGCTGAAAGGATCGCCCTCCGCCGTGCCCTGAACCTCGACGAAACGGCCGTTTCCGGTCATCACCAGATTCATATCCACAGCGGCGGCGGAATCCTCATCGTAGCAGAGATCCAGACAGACCTGACCGCCCACCAGCCCCACACTGATGGCGGCCAGTTGATCGGTGAGGACCGGGCGCCGCACGACATTCTGCTGCCGCAGTTGATGGATGCACTCGGACAGGGCGACAAACGAGCCGGTGATCGCGGCGGTCCGGGTCCCTCCGTCCGCCTGGATCACATCACAGTCAATCCAGATCGTGCGTTCTCCCAGGGCGGGAAGATCCACGACCGAGCGCAGCGCCCGGCCGATCAATCGCTGAATCTCCACGGTCCGGCCGCTCGGCGACTTACCCACATCGCGCGGAGTCCGCTGGCGGTTCGCGCGCGGTAGCATGGCATATTCGGCGGTGACCCAACCACTGCCCTGCCCCTTGAGAAACATCGGCGCTCGATCCTCCACCGAAGCGGTACAGATCACCCGGGTCTCCCCCACCTCAATGAGGCAGGAGCCTTCGGCATAGCGACTACACCCACGGGTGAGCGTCACCGCCCGTAGCTCGTTCGGTTGCCGGCCGTCTGGTCTCGGGCCCATCTTCGCCTCCCTTCCGCTCGTCCACGTCCGCATCCGCGTCGCCGACGACCCGGAGACGGAAGCGCGCGGGAGCGTACCCGCTCCCCGCTTCACCCTTCTTTCCGCTTTCCGCTCCCCTCTTTCCTCTCCCATGCGGTATAGTCTTGGGGCGAGAGCGAAGATCCCGAATGCAGTACGGATTTCGAGGATGGGCTCCGGTGCGTTCCAGTATAGAATTCGAGTGAGCATGAGGCACCTGCACTGGCAGGATGAGGGCTGGGTGGGTCAGATGGATCAGGACTTCGAACGCGCGGACGAACTGTGGCGTCGTTTCCTGCATTCGGTCGTGGCTCCGGACCGGTTTTGGGAGCCTCGCGCTGATGTCTACGAGACGCGGGATGCCGTGAAGATCCGGGTGGAGCTTCCCGGAGTAAAACCGGACAGCATCCACGTCGAGTTGGCTGCGGATTTGCGCAGCCTGACCGTGGCCGGCGTCCGCGAGGAAGAGCGCCACGAAACCGAGGAGCGAGTGCTCTTCCACCAGATCGAAATTTACGTCGGGCCGTTCGAGCGAGAGATCCTGCTGCCGCCGGACGCGGAGGTGGAGAGAACCGGGGTAGAAGCGGTATACCGCGACGGTTTCCTTCTCGCGACGCTACCCCGGAGACAGAAGGCAAGCACCAACCACGTGCGGGTCTCCGTGAAGGGTTAGTCCGAGCGCGGCGACTGGCCGCATCCGAAGACAGGCAGGCACACGGGATGGCAAAGGATCGCGAAGAGCATATTTTGATGGGGGAAATCATTGAGGAAGAGCCCCCCGACGAAAAACCCGAAGTGGGGCCGACGCGCCTGGAAGTGGTTACTTACGCCGGCGCCGACGATGACGACGACGACGCAAGTGACGATGACGACGAGGAAACCCCGTCGTTCCCGAGCGAGCTCTCGATTCTGCCGCTGCGGGACAATGTGCTGTTTCCGGCAGTGGTTGCGCCGCTCACGGTCACGCGGGACGGCTCCATCAAGCTGATTGATGACGCGGCGGTGGCCGAAAGTCGCATCATCGGCATTGTCACGCTGAAAGACCCGGGGATCGAAAACCCGACGTTTGCCGACCTGAATCCGGTGGGGGTCGCCTCTGCGATCCGCATGATGGTGAAGATGCAGGACGGCGTGCGCCTGATCGTCCAGGGTCTCAAACGCATCCGGCTGGTGGAGGTACTGCAGGAAGAACCCTACATCCGCGCGCGGATCGAAACCGTCCCGGAGACGGATGAATATGACGGTGACGAAGCCGATGAAGTGCAGGCCATGGTGCGCAATCTGCAGGCCGGCTTCCAACGGGTCGTCGAGATGTCTCCGAACCTGGCGGAAGAGCTCATCGCCATCCCGCTCAACGTGACGGATCCGGCCACGCTTGGGGACCTGGTGGCGGCCCACCTGCCCGTCGAGACGTCGGAAAAACAAGAAATCCTGGAGGAGGTAGACCTCCGCGCCCGGCTGCGCAAGCTGGGCGCACTGGTGCAGCGTGAAGAAAACCTGCTGGAACTGGGCAGCAAGATCCAATCCGAGGTCACCTCCGAGATGAGCCGGATGCAGCGCGAGTACTTCTTGCGCGAGCAGATGAAGGTCATCCAGAAGGAACTGGGAGAAGGCGACGAGCGCTCGGCGGAAATCCAGGAACTGCGCGAGAAGATTGATGCCGCCGGGATGCCGGAAGAGGCCAAGAAAGAGGCCGACCGCGAACTGGACCGGCTGCAGCGCATGCCGCCCGCGGCGGCGGAATACACGGTCTCCCGCACTTATCTCGACTGGATGGTGTCGCTTCCCTGGCAGACGCTGACCGACGACAACCTCGAGATTGCCTCGGTGCGCGAAGTGCTGGACGAAGACCATTATGGGCTGGAGAAGGTCAAGGATCGCATCCTCGAGTTCCTGTCGGTGCGCAAGTTCAAGGAGACCGGCGAGATCCGTCAGCCCATCCTCTGCTTTGTCGGACCTCCCGGCGTC
>SYMT01000061.1 GCA_005805375.1 Actinomycetota bacterium | reverse complement strand
TCACCACGCGGGCCCAGGAACTCGGGTTGGGAGCTTCCTGGGAAGCGGCGGAGCCCCCCCGGACGGGATGACGCCGCGCCCGTCCGCACGCCTCCTCCCCGGCCTCCCAGCACGTCTCCCCCGATCTCCGACAAGATACGGAGAATCCCCCTCACCTGAGTCCTCCACGAACGGGCGAAGTATTTCCCGGATCACCGGGGAAACTCAACCCCAGACCGGGGAACAGAATGACTTTCTCGCCGGGAGGAGCTGTGATCGGGTACGCTTCTCGCAGGAGGTAGGTGGTACCTGTGGGAGGGGAAAACAGCTTCGGATCAATTACCGGACCCAGTTGCAGGTTTCGCACTTCCATAAGGGTCTCGCGTACCTTCTGCGGCTGAGTTGCAGTCGCCAACGCAACGATGCGACGCTCCAGGGAGCGGAGCAGAATGCCTTTCTCCGGCCAACGCCAGGAGATATTCTCCCCTCCCAAATCATCGGGATGCACGCTCCGGGCTTCCGGAGTGGCCCGATGCCCGGATTGAACGGAAACCCGAATGACGTACTTCTCGCATCGCTTCCCTGCGACGATCTCGTCACCCACCCTGGTGAATGACGCAGTGACACCAGGGCGTCGAATGAACTTCGCCATGCCCTGCCGCATCGACTGTTCGTCCCCATACCACATGAACTGATGGCCGCGCGGAGGAGAGACAGGCTTCTGACCGTTTCGTCTCCAGCGGTCCGGAAAGCGGGTCGCATACTGATAGCGAATCGTAGCAAGAGAGAACTGGGCGTGATTCTTCTTCCACTTGTACTCAAACTCTGTGTTGGATCCATCCCCGTTGTTGAATAGCCACTCCATCCGATGGCCATTCTGCAACCGCTGTACCTGGTACGCGGCGCCTCGGCGGATCACGCGCTGTTGGGTACTTGCCACTTCGTGGAGGAGCCCCGCGGTGTTCGTCTCCCGGACAGTCGTTGTGATCGTGCAGGAATAGTTCTGGAGATCAGCCCAGAGTCCCGCCGAGGGTCGTGGCCGGGCTCGTTCCTGGCAACGGGCTGCGGCCACAAGTAGCGTGCCGAGCGCAAGGATACAAGTCCCACGGAGGAACCCATCAGAAGGTAAGAAGCGCGGAGTCATGGCTATGTGGAACAGTGAGCAGCCCGACAATGCCCAGAGGACTGACCGATAGTTCCTGAACAACTATCGGCCAGCCGTTGTTCCGTCTCACTCGGGACTCAAAAAGTCCTCGCAGTATGCGTCTTCCCCTGCATCAATGGTCTCCGGCACCCCTGGATATGGAGGGTTGTATGTTCAGAAGACTTGCACCTTCCACCTGACCAGGATCGCGGGGCCGTTAGCCACCTGTTCGACCCCTGCCTGATGCGCAACAGTCCAGGTTTTAGTGACATCCGCCGATGTGCCCTTGTATGTAAAGTCCTCAGGGTAGGATCCCGGCCAGGCATTGTAGGCAGAACACAGTTCCTGGTGCTCCCACTCAAATCCCTGCGTTTGCTGCGCATAGGTCGGTGTGGTTGCAACGGACTGCAACTGAAAGTCGGTGTTCCAAGCCACGCGCGTGGGGGTGGCTGGAGTAGGAGTAGTGATAGGCGACACGGCGACGAGCGTCGTCGCCGCAGCACCAGTGGCGGTCAGACTCAACGCGACAAGCGCCAGTGCCCGTCAGGATTGCGGCAGGGTAGCTTTCATTGGGTTTGCCTCCAGGTATGAGAGGTTCGTGCTGTGGTGTGGATGAAGTATCCCCGGGACTCATCGTCGCTCCGGGCCAGAATTGCGGCACATGTCTTTTTTTTGCGATAAATTACAATTTGACCCTTCAACAGGAGACCCAGGCACTGGAAACTGGCTGCACGGAAGGGTAACGAGCCTGGATCTCACCAGAGGATGCAGCCTCTTGAACCGCCCAACGAGGGCTCCGGTCGTCGCTTGGGATGCTACAGTTCCACTGCCCGTCCCCTACTCCCAGACCCAGATCCGCGCCGGCAGGCCCGGGACCGCCAGCATCTTGCCGGCCCCCGCCGGCAAGATGCCGGCGGGGCATGGCGCCCTCGCCCTCACCGAGGCAGGGCTGCCGTTGGGCCTCTTGCATCCCCTCCTCCGTAGGGGCAACCCCCCGTGGTTGCCCCCCGTCCCCCCGTGGTTGCCCCCCGCTCTGGGCCGCTCGTTCCGTCGGGCGAAGGAAGCGGTAGCGTTGGACGAGTTGTAGGGGCAACCCCCCGTGGTTGCCCCCCCGTCCCCCGTGGTTGCCCTCCCGTCCCCCGTGGTTGCCCCCGCTGTAGGAGCCGAACGGCCGCAACCCGGACGGCGGCCCCAAGATTTGGGGGATCGTCCCCGAGGGGGAGCACGCTTTCCTCGCTCCCTTCACCCCTTCGAGATAGCCCGGAAACAAGGAAGTGTCCGCACTGCGGGGCGAACAGATGCGCATCCGGAACCAGGTTCACTCTCCGAGACGACGCCATGTCTTCGATCACCGATGTTCGCGCCCACTGGCTGCACACACCCATCCCCAGGGACCGTCAACACACGTCCGACTTCGGCCGGATGGAGAGTTTCAATTCCGGGCTCATCGTCCTTACCACCGACGACGGCAGGATCGGGTATGGAGAGGCGAAGGTGCATGTCGGGAGCGCCGGGGACTATGCCGGGCTGTGCGCGCAGGTGGAGCACGAATTCCGACCTCTGCTGCTGGGTCAGGACCCGGAGCGCATTGCAGGACTATGGCAAGACCTCTACTGCGGGTCGCGCGCCCACCACGCCCGGGAGCACGGACGCTCGTTCCCGGTGGTGGGCCGCCGGGGCATCACGCTCAGCGCCCTCAGCGGGGTGGATATCGCCCTCTGGGATCTGAAGGGGAAGGCGCTGGGGGTACCCGTGTATCAGCTCTTCGGCGGACGGTGCCGGGACCGCATTCTCGCGTACGCCAGCGGGGGGTGGTCCGGCCCGGACCAGATCGGCGAGGAAGGAAAACGCTTCGTGGCGATGGGCTACCGGGCCTTCAAGATACGGGCGGGACTGAACGACCCGAGCATTGACGTGAGCGCCGAGCGGGTGCGGGTGCTGCGCGCGGCAGTGGGTCCCGACGTGAAGCTGATGATTGACGCGCACGGCACCCTCAGTGTGGCCGAAGCGAAGCGCCTCTGCCGCAAAGTGGAGGAGTGCGATCTGGCCTGGTTCGAGGAACCCACCCCCGTGGACTACCCGGAAGCCATGCGGGAAGTACGCCAGTCCACCGACATTCCCATTGCCGCGGGCGAAAGTGAGCAGACCCGGTATGCATTTCGGGATCTGTTGGCGCTGGGCGCGGTGGATGTCGTACAGCCGGATCTGGCCATCAGCGGCGGCCTCTCCGAGGCACGCCACATCGCGTCGCTCGCCAGTGCCTACCAGGTCCAACTGGCGCCGCACCTCTGGGGCGGCGCCGTTCTCTTCGCCGCCGGGATGCAACTCGCCGCCGCCACACCGAATGTGGTCATCATGGAGCACTGCCACGGCCACAATCCGCTCCTGCACGATATGGTTCCCGAGCGGTTCGAGCTCGTGGACGGATGCCTGGAGATTCCGGATCGCCCGGGTCTGGGGGTCACGCCGGACCCGGATTTCGTAAAAGAATACTCTCGCCCCTGGCGCACAGCGCTGTAGGGGCAACCCCCCGTGGTTGCCCTCGCCTGCGGTCGCCCGAAAGGAACACACGATGGATCGAATCATTCGCAATGGCACGGTGGTGGACGGCACCGGCGCCCCGGGCTTTCGCGCCGATGTGGGGGTTATGGGGGATCGCGTGGTCCTCGTGGGTGATCTTGCGGCGGTACGAGCTCCCTGGGAATGGGACGCCGCCGGTCAGGTGGTCACCCCGGGCTTCATTGACATCCACACCCACGCGGACATCGCCCTCCTTGCCCGCCCCACGCATGAGCCGAAGGTGATGCAGGGGGTCACCACCGAGGTCTTCTCCAATTGCGGACTCGGGTTCGCGCCGGTGACGCCGGAAGGGCTGGGCATCCAGAAGGAGTACTTGCTCGGGCTCTTCGGCGACGATGCCGGCGTCAACTGGTCGTGGCGGACAGTGGCGGAGTTCCTCGACCTGTACCGGGGCCGAATCGCCACAAACGCCGCCTATCTCGTCCCCCACGGCTCCGTGCGTGTCTCGGTGATGGGCATGGCTGATCGGGCCGCGACCCCGGACGAGGTGAACCAGATGGCGGACCTGGTGCGCCAGGGGATGGACGAGGGCGCCTGGGGCCTGTCAACCGGCCTCTGGTACTCACCGATGAGCTATGCCGCACCGGACGAGAATGTGGCTGTCTGCCGGGCGGCAGCCGAACGCGGCGGCTTCTTCGCAATCCACATGCGCGACTATGGGGACGACATCCTGAAGTCCCTGGACGAGTCCTACGACCTGAGCCGCGAATCGGGCGCTCCGCTCCAGGTATCGCACCTGCAGATCGGCGGCGCCCGGAACTGGGGGCGTGCCGGCGAGGTTCTGGCGCATCTCGATGCTGCCCGGGCGGCGGGCGTGGACGTGGCCTATGACGCCTATCCGTACACAGCGGGTAGCACGTTGGTGCAGGCGATGCTGCCCACCTGGGCCACCGTCGGCGGTCCCAGTTCCCTGCTCGAGCGCCTGGCCGACCCGGACACGCGCGCCCGCATCGTCGCCGCCATGAACTCGGCGGATCGGGATTGGACCCGCCACCATCTCTGCGGATGCCGGTGTGCGCGCTGGAACCCCTATGAGGGAGAGAACTTCGCCCGCATCGCGGAACTGGAAGGGCTCGAGGTGGGCGAGGTGGTCTGCCGCATCCTCGTGGACGACGAACTGCAGGCCTGCTTCATCGCGCACCTGGGCCAGGAAGCGGACCTCCGGCAGATCCTGACCCACCCGCTGCAAATGATCGGGAGCGACGGGCTGCACCTGCCCGGCAAGACCCACCCGCGCCTCTTCGGCGCCTTCCCTCGCCTGCTCGCCCGCTACGTGCGCGAGCAGGGCCTCCTCACGCTTGAGGATGCCGTCTGGAAGATGACCGGCTTCCCCGCACAGCGCATGGGGTTTACCGACCGCGGCACGCTCCGCGCCGGCGCCGCCGCCGATCTGGTGGTCTTCAACCCGCAAACGATTCGAGATACCGCCACTTTCGAGGACCCCTGCCGCCACCCGGAAGGCATCTCCGCCGTAATCGTCAATGGCGTCCCTGTCGTCGAGCAGGGCCGCCACACGGGGGCACTCCCCGGACAGGTGCTCACCCGGCCCTGACAACGCCCCGCCGCGTGGGTGACGGGCCCTGAACCGTCGGTTCGATGCGACCCCTGCGCGGCAAATTCGTCCAGAGTAGTGACTGACCGGATCCGGCGGTCAATCCGCACTCAGATCGCCGGATGGTATCGCTCTCGCGGCGCGACCCCGGGAGCGCCGGCATGTTGCCGGCCGCCACCGGGCTCTCGGGGTCGCTGCCCCGGAATCCCCCGGGAACGCCGGCATCGTGCCGGCCACCGCCGGGCTTCAGGGGTCGCTGCCCTGGAAAGCCCCGGGAACGGTATCCTGAAAGGTATTTACATTTAAGTTTGATCCTCAAGGATCTCAATATCTGGAGCACACCGGTTTGCCGCCTATAGACGTCGTATCTAGGGGCGCCTTCGGCGTTGACGACCACCCATTGGCCGGTACGTCGGGCTCCCCGAATGCTCGCGACCTGCGAGTGCCCCCTCCGCCTCACTCTGATCGTCTTACGGAACACGGTGACTCCGGTGATCCGAATCGAGCTCTTTGGCGGGCTGCGGGTTCGGCTCGAAGACCGGGTCATCACCCGGTTTTCCACCCGGAAGACCGCAGCCTTGCTGGCACACCTCGCATACTTTCTGGAACGAGAGCACCCACGCGAGGTTCTCATCGGCCTGTTCTGGCCGGAAAGTGACCTGCCCGCGGGCCGCAAAAGTCTGAGCGTGGCGCTGTCGGCCATCCGCCGCGAGTTGGAGGGCGGCGGCGGACCGATCCCGATCGTGCGCTCTGATCACTTCCACGTCTCGCTGAATCCCGCCGCAATCACCACCGATGTTCGGGAGTTTGAGCAGGCGCTGGCGCGGGCCGGACGGAGCATGGGAACGCCGGACGAACTCCCGGCGCTGCTGCAGGCGGCGGAGCTCTACCAGGGCCAGCTTCTCCCCGGAATGTACGAAGACTGGATTCCGAGGGAGCAGGAACGCCTCGCCGGACGCCTGGAGGAAGCACTGGGGCGCCTCATTGTCGCCTACCGGGAGCGGGGCGACTTCTCCGGCGCTCTGGTACCGGCTCGCCGGCTCGTAGAACTGGATCCGCTGCGGGAGGAAGCGCACCGGGAGATGATGCGTCTCTTCGCGACGACCGGACGCGTCGCGGATGCGCTTCGCCAGTTCCACGAACTCGAACAGGTGCTCCGGCGAGAGTTGGGCAGTCTTCCGGCGCCCTCTACCCGAGCGCTCCTCGCAGAAATCACCCGCGGTGAACCGGCGGCTCCAACCGTGCCGTCCACAATGCCCATGGCACCGGTCGGCGCAGCGGTGGCCGGAGAGACGCCGGCGTTCCCCGGAAAGAGACGAGCGGAGGAAGTTGGGGCCGGCGGGACGCCGGTGCTCCCGGGGGGGCCCGAACCTGCGCCCCGGCGGGAACCGGTACGGGTTCTGGCGGTCCGCCCGGCTGCGCGACTGCCGGCGCGTTGGAGCGTGTTTGTTGGACGAGACCAGGAGCAACGCTGGCTGGACGACGTGCTCCAGCCGGGAACCAGCCGGCTGGTGACATTGACCGGTCCGGGAGGGTCCGGCAAGACCCGCCTGGCGCTGGAGGTGGCGGCGCGCTTGCAAACGGCCTACGCGGGCGGCGTCTGGTTCATCCCGCTGGCGGATCTGGCGGAACCACGTTCCATCGTGCATCGAGTAGCTCAGACGCTCGGACTACCGCTCTCTCCGGGAGAGGACCCGCTCCCCCGGGTGGTGGAGGCGCTGACGGCCCCGGCAACCGAGGGCGGAGTTTCGGGCCCCGGACTGCTGGTCCTGGACAACTTCGAACACCTCGCTGCAGAGGGGGCCCCGCTGCTGCACTGTTTGCTGGAGCAGGCGCCGCACCTCACGTGCCTGGTCACCTCCCGGCAGAGGCTGAATCTCGCAGGCGAGCGGGAGTTCCCGGTACCCGCGCTGCAGACTCCCGGCCCGGAGGATGGGCCGGCCGCATTGCTCACGTGCGAAAGCGTCCAGCTCTTTCTGGACCGGGCCCGGGGGGTGCGGCCCGGATTTCAGGTAACCACTCGGAACGCGCCGGCCATTCGGGCGCTGTGCGAACGCCTGGAGGGAATCCCGCTCGCATTGGAACTCGCCGCCGCCCGGGCGCAGGTGCTCACGCCGGCACAGATGGTGGAACAACTCGAACATCGCTTCGAGTTCCTGGTCAGTCACCGGCGCGACGCGGAAGCACGCCACCGCAGTCTGTCGGCTGCGGTTGAGTGGAGCTATCAGTTGCTTCCGGCCGACCTGCAGCGCTTCTTTGCGGCGCTCTCGGTGTTTCGGGGAGGCTGGACTCTGGATGCCGCCACAGCGGTCACGGCGCCGCTGCTGGGCCAGGGTGCAAACGCCGACAGCAGCACAAAGCAGCGATTTTCCTCTGAGGTGCTGGAGGCGCTAGCCCGCCTCTGTGAGTGCTCGCTGATCGTCGCCGAGGAAGTGGACGGCGACATGCGCTACCGGATGCTCGAAACCCTGCGGGAGTACGCGGAAAGCCGACTCACAGCAGAGGACACGGAGCGTCTGCGTCGTTCTCACCTGGACTGGTGTCAGGCGCAGGTGGATGCGGTGGCGGCCATCCCACACGGCATGTCCGAGTCGGACGGGCTGGAACTCCTCGATCGCGAGGGGGAAAATCTGTGGGCGGCGCTGGGGTGGTGCTGTTCGCCCGGAGGCGACGTGGAGGGCGGGCTGCGTCTCGCTGCATGCCTGGGTGTCTACTGGTATACGCGCGGCGACATCCAGCGGGCCCGTGACCTGTTGCTGGTTCTTCTCACCAGTCCGGAGGCCACAGCGCCCACTCGCTGGCGGGCCGGGGCGCTGAATGCTGCGGGGGTCATGGTCACCTGCCAGGGAGATGACCTCAAAGCCATTCCGCTGTTTGAGGAGGCCCTGGCTCTGGGGCAGCAACTGGGGCATCGGGGCATCACCACGCATGCGCTCAGCCGCCTCGCGCGCATCGCTCACCGGCGCGGTGAGTTTGCCCGGTCCCGGACTCTCTTCGAGGAAGCCCTGGAAATCAAACGGGCCGCAGGAGATGTGGCGGGTTTTGCTTCGATTTTAGCCAGCCTGGGCCACATCGCGCGGGCGCAGGGTGAGTTCACCCGGGCGCGGCATTTCTACGATGAGGCCCTTGCCTTCGCACGAAAGACCCGAGACATCCGCTGTACGGCGATGGCGCTGGATTGCCTGGCGCGCTGCGATCGGGATGAGGGAAACCTGGAGCACTCCCGTGCCCGGCACGAAGAGGCGCTCACGATCCGCAACCACGTGGGGGATAAGCCGGGACGCGCCATTTCGCTCGGCAATCTCGCTCTGGTGGCCATCACGGAGGGGAATCTGGATCTGGCCGACACCTACCTGCGGGAGAGCCTGGGCATCATGCACGAACTCGGGGACCGGTCCGGGATCGCTAGCTGTCTCTGGGCGCAGGGGCGCGTGGCGGCCGCCCGACGGGAGTGGGACGCGGCCGACAGTCTGTATCGTCAAAGTCTGGAGCTTCGATCAGAACTGGATCACCTGGGTGAAACGATCGAATCGCTGGAGGGACTTGCTGAAGTCGCGGTAGTACGCGGGCAGAGTGCGCGCGCGGTCCACCTGCTCAGTGCGGCAGAGGCAATCGCCGGCCGCCTGGGCATTGTGCTCACTCCGGAGTATCAGCGCCATCACGAAACTGCCATGGAAGCGTGCCGCACCATGCTCCCCGCCGTCGAATATGAGCAGGCGAGGCTGGCCGGCGGACGACTGGATCTCCCCGCCGCAATCGCGCTGGCCCGATCGTTTTGAGGGCGTTGGTTCCGCCTGCCGACGCGCGCGCCCCGCACCCGTTGATTCCGCTTGCTCACGCGCATAGCTCTGCCGGAGCCAGGTTGATGCCGCTGAGTTACGCATACCCGGCACCCTACTTTCTCCAAAGATTCACGCTGGTTTTGCGGTTCCTTAGGAGGGAGGGAGTAGTATAGCCTCCCTGGCTCACGGGGGTGTCCGCATTGGGCGAGCACCCCGCGGCAAGCACCAGGTGGCGAGGCACCCTATGGCGCTCCCGACTTCTCCCGCTCCTTCCAGGTGGTACACGGCGCTCGGCGCATTGGGCCTGGTTGTCTGCCTGGCGCCCGGGCTGTGGGCGGTGGCGACGCGTACCCGCACCCCCGTGGAACCCTGGGCGCGGTTCCGGCCCGCAAGTGCGTCCCAACCGGCCTCGGGTCAGCCCGCGCCGTTCCTGGCAAACGCCGACCTTCGGCTGGCGCGACTCGACGATCAGCCCCTCGACAATGCCTCCCTGGGGCGCGCCGATCTGACCAGCGCGTCCCTCCAGGGGGCCAGACTGCGGGGTGCAGACCTGACCCATGCGATGCTGTCCGGCGCGAATCTCAGCCGCGTGCAGGCGCCCTACGCCGCCTTCAGCGGCGCAGATCTCCATGGGGCTGACCTGCGGAGCGCCGACCTCAACCGTTGCTCACTCTTCGGCACCAATCTTCAGGGAGCACTGCTCAGCGATGCGGTGCTCACCCGAGCCGATCTGCGCGGGGCGGACTTGAGCGGGGCACTGGTAGACGGCGTGCGCTGGGAGGGGGCCCGGTACGACGCGAAAACCCGCTGGCCCGCCGGCTTCGACCCTCTGCGCGCCGGCTGGAAGCTGCGGGCCGACCCGTAACCAATTCGAGAGACGAAATACGAAAGGGGAAGTCGAAGCCGAAAGGAGCAGACAAAACGGGAAATTGAAGACGAAGACGCTAACTACCAGGCGCAGGGAATCCGCTGTCGGCGTTCGTAGCGGACTCCCTCTGCATACCCCGCCTCGCGCGCCAGGGCACGAGCCCGATCGAAGTGCCGCGTGAGGGTTTCGGGAAAGTGCGCGTCCGCGTTGATGAGGAGCGGGATGTTTCGCCGGCGCGCGGCGCGGAGCAAGTCGAGGCTGGGATAAGCTTCGCCCGCGGGCAGGCTCCAACCGGCGGTGTTGATCTCGACGGCCATGTTTCCAGCGGCCACCGCATCCAGCGCGGCAGCGGCCGCAGCAGAGAGATCCACGGTGGGACGGTAGCCGAACTTCTTCGGTAGATCAAGATGGCCGACGAAGTCAAACACGCCGGAGGCGGCCAGTTCCCCGATGAGTTCCCAATAGCGGCGCCATACCTGATCGCGTTCTGCTTCGGTCAGGGATGCCCAATCCTCCGCGCGAGAATCGATCGGGAAGCCATCCACATAGTGTACGGATCCGATCACGAAGTCCCAGGGGTACGGCGCCAGACGCTCTCGTAGTTCCTCAATGGTTTCCGGAAAGTAGTCCGCTTCCAGCCCGAGCCGCAGGGTCAGCGCGCCGGTTTCAAGCGCCGCCTGCCGGATCTCGAGCACGTAGTCGCCGAGCAGGTCCGGATCCATGCTCCACTCGCAGGCGATGCCGGGTGGAGTCAGCACATAGTGATCGGAGATGCCCAGTTCGACGAGCCCGGCGGCGCGGGCTGCCTGAATCTGCCCTGCCAGCGTCGGCGCCCCATCGCTCCACCGGGTGTGGTTGTGATACGAAATCAGCAATGCTTGGTCCTTTCGGGTGTGGGTGTGGGGTGTGGGGTGTGGGGTGTCGGGTGTCGGGTGTCGGGTGCGGGGTGTCGGGTGCGGCGTGCGGGATGTAGGGCGGTGCCTCGGAATCCCAGGGCGGTGCCCCGGGGCTGGAGTAGAACGCCCCTTCAGGGCTTCGGAGGTGCTACACCCGACGCCCTGCACCTCACACCCTACACCCTACACCCCACACCCTAACTCCGGAGGAGCCGGAGAGCGGTCGCCACGAGCTGATCGCCGGCTTCGGGAACGAGCTTGCTGCTGCGACAGAGGCGCGGCTCGTATCCTCCACCCTGGGGTCCCATCGCCTCGGGGGTCGGGACGTACCCGATGCTGCCATTGGCGGTGTTGGCCACGAAGGTGTGGGCGAACGGTGATTCCTGTTTGAGGCGGAGGCCGAACTCGCAGAACACTTCGCCCGGAGTTGCGACGATTGCCGTGTCTCCCAGCACGAGCACCTGCACTTCGGCAGGCACTTCCGGCTCCTGCCGGTTCATCTCCGCCAGCAGCACAAGTTCGCGGGCGTACCAGCGCTCGGTGTTCCAATCGCCGGGGGTAGCGAGCAGCGCTTCGGCGGCGGCGAGAGCCTCCGGGCTGACCGCACGCGGCGTGAGGTGGATGTGCGCCGCAGCGGACCGCACGCGGACCTCATCCTGAGGTTCCGTCGCCGCCAGCACTTTCAACGCCTCTCCTCCGAGAATCGTGCCGATGCGGCGAGACCACTTCTCGCCGAACTCTCGTTCCCGCTGAATCGTGTTTGCAACCTGGGTCACGTCCCCATAGGCGCCGTTGATGAAGACAGTGACGCACTCTTCGCCCAATGCAGCACGGAGGGTGCGGTCGAGGTAGTACGGGTAATCTGCAGAGACCTCCAAACCGCCCATCACGGTGCAATGGAGGGTGTAGTTCACGAGGCATCCCAGACAGCGTCCGTCCAGATCCCAGGCGCCCACGACTCCCACCTGCGGGTCAATCGGTCCGGCGACGCGGACGATATCGGGGTTGCCCTTGCCGGGGTGCGTGGTCTGCCGGCCGTCTTTCATCCAGAACCGGCGATTGTAGGCCACCGTCTCCTCGTGCCCGACGCCGACGCCGAGCCGCGCCGGGGTCCGCCGCCGGTACGCTACGACCACTGCCTGCGCGATTCGATCCGACACCAGGCGGGTGTACTCCGGATCTTCCGTGCTGCCGAGGCAGGTAGCGGTGGGGCCCCCCGCGTGGGTGTGGCTCGCTGCGGCGAGCACCGGAATGGCCCGCCCGCAGTGCCGGGCGACGATCTCCCGCGCCCGCGAGACGGCGGAATGTCGGATCGAGAGCGCGTCTACGCCCAAGAATGCGGCACACTCGCCGCCATCGTCCACCACCATCGCGCTGACGTGCAGCGGGTCATGGACGCCGGTATTGTGGCGGGCATTGAAGGCGCCCGGCATCTCCGCCCCCAACCGCGGAGTGATATCCAGTCTGGCGAATCCGATCTTCATCGTGCCTTTTTCACTTGAAAGATGAGCGCTCCGCACAGCACCATGAAGATGGCAGAGACGCCGAAGAGCAGAGTATAGCCTCCGAGAGTATAGCCCTGACCCGCCGCGCCAGCAAACGGCCTTAACAGCAGGCCTGCGGCAGGAGCGGCGAGAGCCTGCGGCACCACCATGGAGAGATGCCACACGCCCATGTCTTTGCCGGCGTCGTCCGGGTTCGGCAACACGTCCGTCCCTAGTGCCCAGTCTACGCTGAGGTACGCGCCGTAGCCGCAACCCCAGAGCACTGCCAGCGCGTACACGCCACCCACCCGCAGTTCGACCGGGAGCCACCCCAGTGCAGCGAATCCGGCACAGGTAACGGCCATCTCCAGTCCGGCAATACAGATAATCCGCTTGCGTCCCCATCGGTCGGATAGCACCCCGCCCGCTACGCCGGTGAAGACGGCTGCGATGAGCACGACCCCGCCCAACAGGGAAACCGCCGCAGCGGGGTCCTCTGAGCGCACCACGTCCCGCATAAAGTACTGGAGGGTGGGCTGAATCAGCCACCACCCGGTGGTGAAGAAAGCGCGAGTGATCCAGACCCAGCCGAAGTCCGGATGCTTCCGCGGGTCGAGCCAGAAGCAGCTTTTCAGTTCTTGCCAGCGAAACGGGGAGACCTGGGTCAGGCGGCGCTCCGGCGTCCCCAGCACGGTGATGGCGGTGATGATGCCCAGCACCCCGGCAATGACGGCCAGTGCAGCCAGATCCTGCTCCCGGCCCTTGGTCATCAGCATGCCGCCGATCAGAAACCCCCCGATCATCCCCACCTGCTGCATGCCGGCCATCCAGCCGCTGGCGACGCCCCGCTCCGGTGCCGGCACCACGTCCGGGATGATCCCACTGTACGCCCCGACGGCGATGTTGTTGCCCAATCCGATCAGCATCCAGGCGGCGATGTAGGCGGCGAGGGATCCCGAGCGAAACGCGAGATAGAAGATGAACAGGGCCGCAATGTTCAGCACTGTGCCGCCGATGACATAGGGCCGCCGCCGACCCAAAGGCGACCGGCAGCGGTCGCTGAGCATGCCGACAATGGGCGGCACCAGCGCCCCGACGATCGCTCCCATACCAATGGTCCAGCCGGTGATCTCCGCTTCTTTGAGACCGACCAGTGTTTGCATCCGAGTCGCCTGATTCGGCACGATCAGGATGCCCAGTGCGCCCCAGTGTAGATTGTTCGCCAGCCAGAAGGAACTGATCGCGAGGTGGGTGCGGATGGGGAGCCGCGGCAGATCGCCCTTGCCGGTCGGGCTCGCCCCGCCAGCGTCGGGGGTTGCGGAGAGGGCTCCGTGCGGCATCCCGCCGCCTGGTTGTGTTCCGCCGGGCACTGTGCGCTCCTGTTTCGGATTGTCCGGAGGAGTGCCTCTCCGGCACTCCTGCTGCAGCATAGATAGCACCGCACTGTGCGGAATGGGTCTTCGGAACCATCTTTTGCCCCATCGACAGGAAGGTCGCGGTCCCGATGCCGGCATTCTCGGGGGAGAAGTGGGGAGAGAGAAGTGAGAAACGGGTAGTCGCCGCGCTCTTTGCTCACTCCTCTCCACTCTTTCCCCCTTGGGCCGGCAGGATGCCGGCGTTCCCGGGTGTGGCCCCATCGGGAGGATAATTCGGAGGATGAACTTCCGCTCCCATCCGGCGATGCCGATCCGACGGCAGAATGCGCGGAGAGTCTACGGATTGGGTAGCACGCGCCAGGTGTGGGCGGCATCTTTCAAGGGTGACGTGCACCCACGGCCTTTGCACACCCGCGGTCTCGTTGTTCGCCCGACCCAGGAAACGCCGGCATCTTGCCGGCGGACCGCCCCCGGCCGGGAATCTTACCCCGTCACGCAGCTTCCGAGTGGTGTGCAGGGAATCCGCACCGGGAGCGCCGAAGTAGGAAATGGACGCGGCTCTTCGCCGTCGTGAAAACTCAAATCGGGGACCTGCGACTTGTGTGCACGCCCCGAGCCTCCCGACGTCCGAGATTCGCGGGGGCCAGGCCAAAGATGAAACAGACATGCCGAAACGCACCGTAACGCTGATCCTGTTCTGTATCGCGCTGGTATTGGCGCGCGCCGTGCAGGCGGAAGATCCGCCGCGGCCGCGCCCGGACCAGAGCGCGCCCACACCCATCCCGGCGGTGGCCCGCCTGCTGGAAGAGGCCGCTGCGGCTGCCGCGGCGCGCCGGTCCCCCGATGCCGTCTCCGCTGCCGAACGGGCTCTGACGGCCGCCAAGACCGACACCGACTTCGTGAGCATCGCGCTCGCGCAGCGGGAACTGGGCCTTCGCTATGGTCAGGCAGGTCGCAGCGCAGAAGCACTGGCGGCCTGGCAGGAAGCCGTAGCCCTGTGGAAATCGGTCGAGGACGGCCCGGGACAGGTGGAAGCGCAGGCCCAGTCAGCCCGCTACCTGTTCCGTCAGGACCCGGCGGCAGGTCAGGCGGCGCTCGATGACGCCGCGCGTCTGGCGTTGGCGGAGACGCGACGACCGGTGGCGGCCGCAGCAGCCCTGAACGCGGCGGCCATCGAGTACTATTACCAGGGACGATTGCTCCCGGCGCGGCAGGCATGGACGACAGCGCTGCAAATCCACCAGAAGCTGGCGGAGGGTTCGCTGGAGGTCGCCGCGCTGCGGAACAACCTGGGTTCGGCGATCCGCGGTCTCGGCGACCTGAAGGGCGCCCGCGAAGAGTACCAGCAGGCGCTGGCCATCCGCTCGCGCTGGGTTCCCGGGTCACTGGCGGAGGCCGAGACGCGCCAGAACTTGGGGATGGTGACGCGGGATCTGGGGAATGCCTCTGAGGCACGCGTCCAACTCCAGCAGGCGCTTGAAGTCCAGAAGCGGAGTGCGCCGGGTTCTCTCGGGGTAGCGTCGACCCTGCACACTCTGGGCAGTGCCCTGCGCGATATGGGAGACCTCACCGGCGCGCGGGCCGTCCATCAAGAAGCGCTGGACATCCGGCGCCTGCGGGCGCCCGGGTCCCTGGATGAAGCAGCAAGCCTCGACAAGCTCGGCCTGATCGCGCGTGACCAGAGCGACTATCAGGAAGCGCACAAACTGCAGGCACAAGGGCTCGAGATTCGAGAGCGGGTCGCACCCGAGTCACTCGCAGTGGCCGAGAGTCTGAACAACCTGGGCGCGACGGAAGTACTGCTGGCAGATACGAAATCCGCAGCGGCGCGCTTCGAACGGGCGATGACCATCCAGAAGATGCTCGCGCCCGGGTCTCTGGACGTGGCCACCACGCTCAGCAATCAGGCGGATCTGGCGTTTCGTCTGGGTGACCTGCCCCGTGCCCGGATACTGGCCGAGCAGGCTCTGGAGATCCAGACGCAGCGCACTCCCGACTCTCCCTCACTGGCGATCACCCTCGGTCATCTGGGCCGGGTCGCCTACCGCCAGGGCGACTGGGATACGGCGGCGCTGCACCACCAGCGGGCGCTCGCGCTGCAGCAGAAGATTGCGCCCGATTCCCTGGACGTCGCCTCGTCACTGCACAATCTGGGAGTGGTGGCCCAGGATCAGGGCGACGATGTCAAGGCACGTGAGTACTTCCACCGGGCGCTGGACATCCAGCAGAAGCTCGCTCCCAATTCGGAGAAAGTGGCGGCGACGCTGGCCAATCTCGGCGCCGTGATCCATTCGTCGGTGGGTGCGGGCGGCACACGCAACGTCAAGGATGCGACCAAGAGCTACGAGCAGTCGCTGGAGATCCAGCGACGAAAGGCGCCGCAATCCCTCGCGGTGGCAGCCTGCCTGAACAATCTGGGTGCGGCGGCACAGTACTCCGGGAATGTGGACGGAGCCCGGAGGTACTACCAGGAAGCGCTCGGTATTCTGGAGAAGATCTCGCCGGATTCGCTCGACCTGGTTACCAGTCTGGACAATCTGGCCAGCCTCGCCGCGTTGGATCGGAACTGGCAGTCCGCGGCAATGTATGAGGAGCGGGCCTGGGGCATTGTCCGGCAGCAAGGGCAGTCGGTACTGGGAGATGACGCGCGACAGGCATTTGGGCGGTTCTACGGCCGGTACGCTGCCCGTCTGGTAAGCTACCGCGTCAACCTGCGCAAGGTGCAGGAGGCGTTTGCCGCGCTGGAAGACGGCAGAGCGCAGGCGCTGCTCCAGTTGATGTTGGAGCGGGGGGTGGGTCCCGGTCAGGTAGACCCGAAGCTCTGGGCGGAGTACCAGGAGGCGCTGCAGGCGCAGGGACGGGCCTATGAGGACCTGACTCGGGCTCGGGAAGCCGGCCTGCTCAACCCGGGCGAGGCCACCCGGTCGGGCACAGACGCGGCTCGCGTCCGCGAGATTGAGGCGCGCCAACGTGCGCAAGGCTTGCTGGCCCGCGTGCGTGAGGCGGCCCCGGATTTCTTCGTGGCTTCGGGCGACATCCTCGAAGCCCGACGCTCCCTCGAACCGGGAACCGTACTTCTCGCCTATTCGGTCGCTGTTTCCGCCGAGGACCGGAGCACCGTCCTGTTCGTCGTTCCCGCCGCCGATTCCGGGCGACCCATTGAGGCATATCCACTCAACACCAACGAGAAGGAACTCCGAGAGAAGATCAACACGCTCCACGCAAAGATCCTGCTGGGACGTAATGCGCCGCCCGACCGGGCAGCGCGGATCCTGCAGAGCGCGCAAGTTGCGGCGCGGGAGGTCTACGGCGAGTTGTTCCCCCCTGCGGCCCAGACGGCGGTGCGCAACGCACGCCGCGTGGTGATTTCTCCAGACGGACCCCTCTGGGACCTGCCCTTTGCGGCGCTGGTGACGAACGCGGCGGGCCCGAATGCAGAGTATTTAGGGCTCGCCAAACCGCTCACCTACACGCAGTCGCTCGCACTCTATGCACGGGCTGTACGGAGCGCAGGCGCTCCCTCCGCCTCCCCCGCAGCCCTGGTGGTGGGGGATCCCGATCTCCAGACGATGTCGTCTTCCGCCGGCAGCGAACGCAGTCTGTTGCTCGAAGGCAGGGACCTACCCCGTCTCCCCAATGCCGCCGCGGAGGCGGCAGCCGTGGCTCGCCTCTACGGGGTACAGCCGATGACCGGGGCAGAGGCGGGCGAACTCTCCGTGCGCTCCGAGATTGAAAAGGCGGATCTGGTTCACCTGGCCACGCACGGGTACCTTCGCCCGATGCGCGCGATGTCCTCCGGATTGTTGCTCGCGGCCGGGCCCGTGGATCGCCCGTCGGCTTCCCCGTCGGATGCGGACGGGGCGCTTCTCGCCTGGGAAATCCAGAGCCAACTTCGCCTGAAAGCCGATCTGGTCGTGCTCTCCGCATGCGACACGGCCCGGGGCGCCAAGGTGAAGGGCGAAGGACTGGTGGGATTGACACGCGCGTTGCAGGTCGCGGGGGCGCGATCCGTGATCGCCAGCCAGTGGCAGGTGGCCGACGAGAGCACTGCGCTGCTGATGCAGGCACTGCACCAGGAAGTCCGGAGGGGTACCCCGAAAGATGAAGCCCTGCGGCGCGCAGCGGCTTCGGTCGAGCGGAACAAGGCGTTCGCCAATCCGTTCTTCTGGGCGCCCTTCCTGCTGGTCGGCGATCCGGCAAACCGGCTGTTCTCGCAGCGCTGAAACGCAGAGTGGGTTCCGGCATCGTTCGGCGACGGCGCCGGAACCCATGCGAAGACCGATGAGCGAACTGGCGAAGACGGAAGAGTGGGCCATCCGCCTCAAGCTGTTCGGCGCAATCGGCAGCGGCGGTCCCCGCCCTCTATCCGGATGAGACCTGCGCGTGGCTGTACAGGGGCCTCAGGCTGGGGGGCCGACCCGGCGTGCGGCCATCGCAAGCGGTCGGCGGGCCGACTCTACAGTCGCGCCAGTAGCCCGGTGTCCGCAAAGATCGGGGCGGCGTTGACCGCGGATGCTTCGTCGGAAGCGAGCCAGAGGAGGACGCGGGCCAGTTCCAGCGGACTCGCAATACGGCCCATCGCACCGGGGTCGGCGGGGAAGCCGAGCGCATCCAGCGTGGTATGCATTCGTTCCGCATGGGCCCGCAGCATCGGAGTGTCCACCGGCCCGGGAATGATGGACATGACCCGTATCCGATCCCGGGCAAAGTCGTGGGCCATCTGGCGAGAGAGCG
Organism: Actinomycetota bacterium; assembly: GCA_005805375.1. GTDB lineage: Bacteria > Armatimonadota > SYMT01 > SYMT01 > SYMT01 > SYMT01. Next base: position 413 of record SYMT01000061.1, on the reverse strand, counting down.
CCACGACACCTCCTTTCGACGCCGCATAGGCTGCGAGTCCCTCTCCGGTGGCAAACGCGTGAGGGGAAGCGACGTTCAGAATGGCGCCGCCACCCGTTGCCCGCAGGTGCGGGATCGCAAATCGGCTGACCAGATAGACGCTCTTCAGGTTGATGGCGAGGACCCGGTCCCACTCCTCCTCTTCCAGCGTCTCCACCGTGGCGCCGAACTGTCCCACCCCCGCGATGTTCCCCACCACGTGCAGTTCCCCGCCCCAGGCCACCGCACCCTCCACCAGCGCGCGGCACTCGTCCCCGCGCGACACGTCGGTGGGGCGAATCCACACTGCGCCTCCCGCTGCCCGGATGGCGGCGGCAGTCTCCTCCAACCCGGCAGCGTCCACATCCGCCAGGGCAACCCGGGCGCCCTCTGCT
>SYMT01000585.1 GCA_005805375.1 Actinomycetota bacterium | reverse complement strand
TCTATGTCACCGGGGAGGAATCTACCCAGCAGGTGCGCCTCCGGGCGGAGCGGCTCGGGGCCCTGGCCAGGGACCTCTATCTGGTTGCCGAAACGGATGTGGACCAGATTGAAGAACACGTGGGTGCGCTGAAGCCTCGGTTCCTTGTGGTGGACTCCATTCAGACGGCATTCGACCCCTCCATCGGGTCGGCGCCGGCAACGGTGAGCCAGGTGCGCGCCTGCGGCGCGCGCCTGATGCGCATCGCGAAAGGCACCCACACTACCGTGTTTCTGATCGGGCATGTGACCAAAGAAGGCACGCTGGCCGGCCCGCGGGTGCTGGAACACATGGTGGATGCCGTGCTCTACTTCGAGGGGGATCGTTTCCAGGCATACCGGATCCTGCGCGGCGTCAAGAACCGCTTTGGTTCTACAGACGAAATCGGGCTGTTCGAGATGACGGGGGCGGGGCTCCGGGATGTCGTGGGCGCGAGCGAGCTCTTTCTTGCGCAGCGACCTGATCAGGGGCCCGGCAGCGCGGTGGCGGCGATCCTCGAAGGAACCCGGCCGCTGTTGGTGGAAGTGCAGGCATTGGTAGCCCGATCCTACCTCACATCACCGCGGCGCACCACGACCGGGATTGACTACAACCGGGCGTGCATGATCCTGGCCGTGCTGGAGAAGCGCTGCGGTCTGCGGATGAGCGACAAGGACGTCTATGTCAATGTGGCGGGGGGCCTCAAGGTGGTGGAGCCCGGCGTGGATCTGGCCATCGCGGTGGCCCTCGCCAGCAGTTTCCGCGATCGCCCGGTGCGCCCCGAAGTCGTCGTGACCGGTGAGGTCGGCCTCGCGGGCGAAGTGCGGGCGGTACAGCAGTTGGATCGGCGTCTCCGGGAAGCCCACCGCCTCGGATTCGGCAAGATGCTGGCGCCCGGTCCGCGGCCGCGGGACGGCGGCCTTCCCGGATTGGAAACCGTGGTGGTGGAAACGGTCCGGGATGCGGTGGATGAGGCACTGGCGGAGGGGGGCGCGGTGGAACCGGGGGCGGATCCATTCGCCGAGCCGGCCGGCGACGATGCGTGAGTGGGCGGGCCGGTCTCGAAGCCGGACTGCAGGACGGGGAAGGAGCAAGTGATGCAACGGAATACTCGACGAGAACTCTTGTATGCAACGATGGGCGGCATCCTGACGGCGACCGGCATGCGAGCGAGGGCGGCGGAGCGGGAGTTGCTGGCGAAACCGGGCCTCTACAAGCCGCTCACAGAGCCTCCCTGCTCGTACTGTTCCACCCAACACCGCAAGGGCTTCGTCCGCGGGGAGGACCGGGTCGTGGCGTGGATCCGCGCCGCTCACAATGGAGGAGCGATCCCGCTGCGCCACTTTCTGTCGGCGCCCCGGGTCATCAACGATACCTATGGGCTCTTCTTTTATGACCCGGATGGGGACTACGTGAGCGCCTTTCGCAAGGACTACGGTTACGAATTCTACGGGTGGCGCGGCGGGGTGATGGTGGTGCGCTACCGCGACGGGTCGCTCTTCTCCGCGCTCACCGGGGTTGCATTTTCGGGTCCGCGTCAGGGGCAGCGCCTCACCCGCATCCCCAGCCTGCTCACCGATTGGGGCTACTGGCTGATGCTGCATCCGGAATCCACCGCGTATGATCTGTACGACGGGAAGAAGTATGCGCAGGCCGAGCTGCCGCGGGAAATGAGTGCGGAGGCCCGGCGGACGATGGGGGAAGTGGACGCCCGCCTCGAGCCGCTCGCCCTCGTACACGGGCTCACCGTGGGGCGTGAAAGTCTCGCCGTCCCCCTCCGCCGCAGCGAGGAACGGGCGTGCCATGTCGTTCAGATCGGCGGCCGGGCGGTCGCCGTGTTCTGGTACGGCCCCACCCAGACCAGCGTGGCTTTCGAATCGGTCCTGGACGGCAGGAAACTGACTCTCTACGCAGATTCCGTCTCACCCGAGACGGCGCCTTTCAAAGATCGGGAGACGAGCACGCGATGGACGCCGGCCGGGCGCGGCGTGGATGGTCCGCTGCGCGGCAAAGAATTGATCTGGGTGGATGGGGTGCAATGTCGCTGGTACGCCTGGGCCAACGACAATCCCGGAACGGGCATTTACAAAGGATGAAGAGCGACGGATGAAGATTGAAGGCCGGAGGACGGGGGCGATGGGGCAGCGAAGAAGGACGACGGCGCCGGGTGCGCGCGCGGAAGGCCGTGTTGCGCCTCGGTTCCTGTCTCACAGCTCCTGTTTCCTCATCCTGTTCGCAGCGGCGTTCGTGGGCAGCGGGGCCACGTTACGAGCGCAGGAGCCCCGGTTCCAGGGAGCGCTCCTCGCTCCGGAGCAGGCGACGGCGGAGCGGATCGGCGCCCTGAAGCGGGATGGGTGGAGCGCCATCGTCCTGACTCTGGAGGACGGCGCCGGTCGGACCACCGTCCGTGCGGCGGCGGAACGGGTGCGCCAGGCAGGGTTGGAACTGGACTATTGGGTGGAGGTCGGACGGTGCCCCACGCTGGCGGACAGGCACCCGGAGTGGATGGCCAGCCTGCAGGGGCATCCCGAATGGCGGCGCACGTTCCCGCGCGTGCCGCAACCGGGCGAGGGCGAAGTCATCAAAAACTACCCCTGGGTGCCCATTCTCTATCGAGAGACGTTCGACCCCCAGTTCCGGCGAGTGCGGGATCTCGGACGGGACTTGCCGAAGCCCCGCCGGCTCTTCGTGAATGACCTCCAGGGCGCGCCCTCAGCATGCGGGTGCGGAAATCGCCTCTGCCGGTGGACGACCGATTACGGGCAGGTCCTCACCGCCACCCCGCTCGGGCCGGAGGCGGCGGCGCTCTTTGTCCGCGCGCTGAAGTCGGTGTACGACGATGTGGAGATCACACCGGTCTGGGCGACGGAATGCGAGGAGCACGAGCGCCCCACGGAGTGCGGGGGAGTGGCCTGCTTCGGCGGCGCGTGCTGGAACCTGTTCACGCAGCAATTGATGCCGCTGGTGGATGAGGCGCCCCGTCTCGGTGTGCTCCTGCCCTACAAGCTCTTCGGGAAGGACCAGCCGCGATTCGGTCCCACAGCGGGATGGGTGAAAGAAGCCCTCGGGCTGTTCCAGCGCATGCCTCCCCGCCGCAAGGGCAGGGCGGTACCGGCGAGTCGGCTGATCGCGGTTCTGCAGGGGTGGGACACGACGGCAGACGAGCAGCAGGCTCAGCGGGTTCAGTCCCGTGAAGCCGGCTCGGCCGGCGAGCTCATGTCCTTCACGCCGATCCGGCAGGACTGGGAGCCACGCGTATTCAAGATCCCCCCCGGTGTGCGCGTCCAGGCAGCGGCTGATTCGCGGCATCGCGGGCCGGCGGTGGCGGGTGAGTGCGCCTGTGCGGGCGCGGCGCCGCGGGTCGCAGGTGCGGGCGCCGGGCGGCCGGCGGCGGGTGCGGCGCGTGGCCGTTCTCGTGCGGCACGCGCCGAGCCTTCGATC
>SYMT01000584.1 GCA_005805375.1 Actinomycetota bacterium | reverse complement strand
GGAGCCAGGTGGCACACGTCAACGAGGGCAGGCAGGCGCTCCATCAACTCCTGGCGATCACGGGGATCGTGCGCGCGGTGGCGTTGGGGCTGGCGCTCCTGCTGGCGGTGGGCGCGGTGGCCGTTGTCGGCAACATGATCCGGGTGACTCTCTTCGCGCGGCGGAGAGACATTCGAGTCATGCAATTGGTGGGGGCGACGAACGGAATGATTCGCCTGCCGTTCGTGCTGGAGGGGCTCGCGGAAGGGCTGCTGGGAGGCGCAGCCGCTGCCGCGATCACGTACGGCGGCGTGCACTACGCACAAACGCGGCTGCTCCCGGATCTGCCGTTCATGCGCGAGTTTCAACTCACCCTGTCGCTGCCGCTCGTCTGCGGTGCGCTGGTCGCCGCCGGCGCCCTGCTGGGCCTGATCGGCAGCCTGGTCTCGCTGCAGCGCTTCTTGCGTCCGGAATGAGCGCACGGGCAATCAGCCGGGTACGGCCGTGTCTGGCTGCGCTGTTCCTGCTGCTTCCTCCAGCGGCGGGGAGCGCGGGAAAGCCGATCCGCAAGAACAATATCCAGTCGCTGAAGTCACGTCTGCAAACGCTCCACCGAGAGCGGGTCGAGCAGAAGGCGGAACTGCGCGAAACGAAGCGCGCGCAAGTGCGGTTGAGCGACCAGTTGCATCAGACCTACGAACGCCTGGAGGCGGCGCAGGACCGCCTGCGGCGTTCCCGCCGCCGCCTGGCTTTCGCAAAGCAGGCGGCCCGGACGGCGACCCGCCGCTTCCAGGATGCCGAAACGCTCCTGCGACGCCAGCAGCGGCGACTGGCCCGACGCATCGCCGCGTCGTATGAGGACGGACCGATCAGCGTTCCTGACATCCTCCTGGGCGCAACGGACCTTGCCGACCTGATGGATCGTCAATATTATGTGTCGCGGGTCATGGATAGGGATGCGACACTCGTTCGGGAGCTCCGCACTGCCCGCCAGTATGTATCCGATCAGCGACGCCGCCTCTTGCTGCAGTTAGAGGTGCTTGCTACAGCCCACCTGGACAGTGAAGCACGGGTCGCGGAAGTAGCGCAGCAGGCCGCTCGACACCGGAAGCTGCTGGGGTCCGTACAACGCGAGCGGACGCTGCAGGAACAACGACTCGCGGAACTGGAGGCAGACTCGCAAGAGGTTCAGCAGGCACTGGCGCGGGTGCTGGCGCGGCGACTGGCAAACCCGGGCAGCTACCGTGCGCTCCCTCCCTGGACGGGCGCGTTTGCCCGCCCCGCCCGCGGGCCGGTGACCTCTGGATTCGGGTGGCGCTTCCATCCCATTCTAGGGACTTCACGGATGCACACCGGGATTGACATCGGTGCGGCGACCGGTTCGCCGGTGTACGCAGCCGGCGCCGGCGAAGTACTGTCTGCGGGGTGGAGGGGCGGCTATGGGCGTTGTATAATCCTCTTGCATGGCGGAGAAGTCGCCACTCTTTACGGGCATCTGTCCGCGATTCGCGTCCGGGTGGGCCAGGGGGTGGCGCGAGGTCAGGTTATCGGCTCAGTCGGCAGCACGGGCCTGAGTACGGGACCACACCTCCATTTTGAGGTCCGCCGGAACGGCGTGCCGGTCAACCCGCGTTGACCACAGCACGGGAAGTAGGAAATGATGCGTCGCAGAGAACAGATGGGCTGGGTGACCGCAACTGTCATCAGTCTAGCGGCGTTTTCTTTCTTCGCCGGGCTGGGGGTGCGGGCGGTTGTACAGCGCCTCATTCCCCCGGCAGGGGGCGGAGACGAGCCGTTGTCGTACCCGCGCGTCGCCTCCGCAGTGCCCGGAGTGGGCGCAGAAACAGATCTGCGGCCCACCACCCTGTTTCTGGATGTGCTGCGAAAGCTGCAACTTTACTATGTGGAACCGCTGCCCCCTCCGACCGAGCTCGCCTACGGCTCCGTTCAGGCAATGCTGCACGCACTTGGAGATCCGAACACCCGGCTGCTCTCTCCCGACGAATTGGCTGCACTCCAGAACGCGGCGCAGGGTGAGTACTCCGGTATCGGGGCAGTGCTGACAATTCGTTCCGGAAGCCCGGGAACGATCAACGAAATGCCCGGAGCGCGTCCCCGGACTATTACGGTCGTGAGTGCCCCGCCCGGCACTCCCGCCCAGAAGGCAGGTCTCCAGTCAGGTGACCGTATCACAGAGATTGATGGACGATGGATTGCGCCCGTCCACCTTTCCTTCCGGGACCTGACCCAGTTGACCGACGACCTGGGTCCGCAGGATGGGCCGCCGCTCCCTCCCGGCGCGTCCGCGCCGCTCCCCGAGTCGGCCCCCAACGAGCGAGATCCGGCCCGGCGGGATCCGGATGCCCGCCGCCGGCGGCTGGAACAAGCCACCGACCTTCCCGGCGCCCTGCGGGTCTTGCTCGGGAAGCAGACCGGGCGACACGAACTGACCATCCAGCGCGGCGCACCCGCCCGGACTTTCCGTATGCCCGTCGAATTCGGTCCCACCCGAGTGGATGTGTGCAACACGCGCCTGCTGGACGGCGGAGTTGGCTATGTGCAGATCCTCGCCTTCCACGCAGGCATCGCGCCGCAGGTGCGGGAAGCGCTGCTGAAATTCCAGCAGGCGAAGACCGATGTGCTCGTGGTGGACCTCCGGTCGTGCCCGGGCGGAGAACTTGAGGCTGCGGTAGAGACCGCCGCGTTGTTCCTGGGAGCGACGAAATTCGCGGTTCTGCGTGAGCGTGACGAGAACCGTCGGCTGATCCTTCGGCCGGTGTTTACCAGGGGGCCGGCAGTGATGCCGATGCCCCGCGATGTCAAAGTACTGATAGACCAGGGCACAGCCGGCTCGGCGGAACTTTTTGCCGCGGCATTTCAGGAACACCTGGGAGCCCGGCTGATCGGCGCATCCACGTTTGGCGACGGCACCGAGCAAGACATCATTCGCCTCGAAAACGGCGCGGGCATTTCGATCACCCGAGCGCAGATGCTCACGTCGCGGGGGCAGGCATTCGACGGGCGGGGCCTCAAGCCGGATGTGAGCACCACGGGAGACGCCCTGGCCGCCGCGCTCCAGGGAGGAGGATCCTGATGCGATCGCGGGTCTTTTCGCTGTTTCTCACCCTGGTGATGCTCGTCGGCTTCACCTTCGGGCTCTTTGAGCCGGAACTGCGGGCGCAAGGAGGGCTGCCGGAGCTTCTGTCGCTGCTCCGCCCCTCCGGTAACGGCCGTGAACTCCAACCCCTCAATACGCACAAGAAGGTGCTGGAACTGGTCAAAGAGCGGTTCTACGGAGACGTGCCGGCGGAGACGAAACTGACCTTTGCCTCGATCCGGGGGATGTTGAATCGCCTGGACGACCCTTACACGCGATTCCTGGATCCCGAGGAGTATGCGGACATGCGGCTCCGCAATCAGGGCGAATTCGAAGGGATCGGCGCAGAACTCGATCCTCAACCCACCCGCAGCGGCCTGGTGCGCATCTCACGCCCGATGCCCGGCGGTCCGGCCGAACGCGCCGGCATCCGGAGCGGGGACCTGATCCTGCGGGTAAACGGGCGTTCGATCATCGGCCTTACCGTAGATGAGGTGGTCGCAGCGATTCGCGGCAAGTCCGGCACCCCGCTCCGGGTCATGATCCAGACTCCGGGCCGCCGAAAGCCACGCGAGGTCGTCCTGGTCCGCCAGCCGGTGGAACTGGATGTGGTCGAGCATCGCCTGGTGGAGCCCGGCATCGGTTACATCTTCCTCGCCGAGTTCAATGAGATTGCCGATCAACGTCTAGAGCGCTCCATCCGTGACCTCGAGAAAAAGGGGATGCGCGGGCTGATCCTGGACCTGCGCGGCAATCCCGGCGGCTTGCTTGACTCGGCCGTAGATATCGCCAGCCGGTTCATCCCGCCCCGGCACGATGTGGTGGTCATCGTCGAGCCCAACCAGGAGCCCGAACGACGGCGCACGATTCAGCAGAAGTACCTCGCGGGGAAGTGGCCATTGGTGGTGCTGGTCAACCGCACCAGTGCGTCGGCTTCCGAAATCGTCGCCGGGGCCATCCAGGACAACAAGGCCGGTATCCTGCTGGGCAGCACCACTTTCGGCAAGGGCCTGGTGCAGACCCTCATCCCGCTCGAGGGAGGCTCTGCCTGCGCCATCACCACACAGAAGTACCTCACTCCCTCGGGACGCGACATCAACCGGTCGCGGGACCAACGAGGCGGGGTCAATCCGGATGTCCAGGTGGACATCTCGACCGAACAGTTTCTGAAGCGCAAAGACACGCAATTGCTGCGTGCAGTCGAGGTGCTGCACGAGAAACTGGGAGCAAAGCCGACCCAGAGCGGTGCGGCCCGAGGGACTGCCGCAGCGAGCAGAAGCTCACTGTAAATTCCCTTCCGGGACTGGTTGTATTCCCCACGAGAATCCGCTACACTGGCTGCGGATCGAGTTCGTACCTCCCTCGCCTTTCGGGACCCTCCGTTCACCCCCGGCAGCGGGCACTACAGAGACCTCGGGGGAAAGCGGTTGATTGCGGACCTCACCGACCCCCTGCGACCGGGCCTATCGTGGTCGCCGTTCCAGCAGCGCACTTCGCCGCGGAGGGCTGCACGAGGTGTTTCGAGTGCCCAAGCGACTTTTTGTCGGCAACCTTTCCTTCCACGTCACTGAAGCAGAGCTGCAGGAGGCATTCGCGCCCTACGGCGCGAGCAATGTCGCCATCCCCACTCGCGATGACGGCCGTCCCAAGGGTTTCGGGTTCGTGGACGTGGAGCCGGATCACATGGACGAGGCGATCCGCGCGATGGACGGTAAGGAACTGCACGGCCGCGCCATTGCTGTGAACGAAGCCCGCCCGCGGACTCCCTCGGATAACTG
>SYMT01000583.1 GCA_005805375.1 Actinomycetota bacterium | reverse complement strand
CACGTTTTTCCTGACACAGGAGGTCGGACGCCACATGATTGCGCGGGGAAGCGGCAAGATCCTCAATATCAGCTCGATGACCGCCTTCCTCGGGCTCCCGACGATCTCCGCCTATACCGCCTCCAAGGCGGCGCTGCAGCAGTTGACGAAGTTGCTCGCCGTCGAGTGGGCAGACCACAACATCCAGGTCAACGCCATCGCGCCGGGATGGATCCACACCGAGATGACTTCCGCACTCAAGGGGACCGGCCGCTACGACTGGGTCGTCGGCCGCACTCCGGCCGGGCGTTTCGGCGAACCCGGTGAGCTGGCCGGCGCGGCCGTATTCCTCTGTTCTCCCGCCGCGGACTTCGTGACGGGGCAGGTCATCGCCGTGGATGGGGGGATTCTGGCGGGAGCGGACTGGCGGAAGCCCGGGGCCAGATAATCCCCCGTTTACTCCGGCGCGACACCCTCCAGCCATTTGAGGTTGAACGCATAGTGATTGCGGCTCGTAACGAGGTGAATCACCCCGTTGCGAGCCTGCCGCGCGCTCAGGTAGCCTCCCGGCTCTGCGCTGTTCTTTCCGAGAGTGAAGGAGTCGCGGTCCGCGCCCCGCACCACCCGGTCGGGACCGTCGTCGGTGATCAGCCGGCGCTTCGGCCAGGTCTTGCCGTCGTCGTAGGACAGGGCCGCGAACATCCCTCGGACTGATCGTTCGCGCCCGGTGCCGTCTGCCAGAGGCATCGCCGAGCCGGCTCGCGGCCCGGTGAATGTGACGAGGAGCAAAGGGCCTTCCCGAAGGCGCTTGAATGCGACGCGCTGGCCGCCGCTGACGGGCGGAAACGGGCTGGCCTGGTAGGTCCAGGTCTTGCCCATGTCGGGCGAGAGGCTCATCGGCATGCGTCCGTCAATTGCGTCGCCCCTGCCGAAGGCGATCAGCCGTCCGTCGCGCAGTTGCGCTACCCCTGCATGGATGCCCGCGATGGTCCCGCCCGGGTCCTCCCACGTCTTGCCCCCGTCTTTGCTGACGTGAATGGCGGTGCCGCCGTTGCCGCCGGGACTGGCGTCGGCAGGGATGACAATGTATCCCTCTTTGGTGCGGAACACCGACTCGACCACCTGACGGCGCTTGTGGTGGCCCTCGGTGATGAAGCGCGGCTTCGTCCACGTCACGCCATTGTCGGTGGATGTGCGCATCACGATGTTGAGCGGTCCCCAGGTAGCGGCGGGCGCCTGTCCGTGGAAGTGGAACAGTGTCTGCTTGCCGTCGAACCAGATGGCCGGCGCATGGTCGTTCCGGTCCGGTGCGTCGTAGAACGGGGAGGCGGGTTCCCACTCCTCGCTGCCGTAGCGCAGCCGGCTGGCAGCCATCGCTACCTCCCGCCCTCGCTCGGTAACGGTGGTGTACCAGATCGCAAGCAGGTCGCCGTTCGGACACTCAGCGATCCCGGGGTCGTGATTGTGTCCCGAGAACAGCGGCCCGAACTGGTTCTCGGGCACTTTCACATAGGGACGGGGTCCCCGGAAGTAGGGCTTTGAGGGATTGGGGCCCTTGCGCACGTCCGACGGCTCCGCCTGCCGCACGTCTTGCTGATACAGCGCCGGCCCCGGAACGGGCAGTGGCGGCGTGTTCGGCAGTTCGCCGAGCACCACACGAAACCCGATGTACCAACTGCGCTCTTCAGGCAGCGTGGCCATCCGGTTCGCCGACCGGAGGAAGTAGGGGAAGGTGCTGTGACTACCTCCCCGAGTCACCCGGAAGTCCCCGTCCGCCCGTCCCACCGGGTCACTCTGGGCCCCCCGGGTGTACGGACCGTACCAGTCGTGGCACCATTCTTCGACATTGCCATGCATGTCGAACAGCCCCCAGTTGTTGGGTGGAGTCTTCCCGACGTTCAGTGGCACTACTTCGGCGCGGCCGCGGCTGCGCTCCGGGACCGGGTACCAGCTATTGCAAGGGTTCTTCAAGGACCCGCGCGGTGCGTCCACACCGCTGGAGAACGGCGTCTCGGCGCCCGCCCGGCACGCATACTCCCACTCCGCTTCGGTCGGGAGGCGGTACGGCAGCCCCTCTTTCTTCGAAAGCCAGGTGCAAAAGGCCCGAGCGTCCTCCCAACTGATGTACACCGCGGCCTCATCGTCCTCGACGGAGAATCCGTTTCGCCCGCGGGAGTACACGTGCTTCCGGTCGAACTCCTCGAATTCCCGATTGGTGACCTCGTACGCCGCCATGTAGAACGACCGGGTCACCCCAACCGGATGTTGGGGCACTTCATCGTAGTCGCCACCGGGTGGGGTGAACGTGGGCATGCCGGTGCCCGCATCCGGGAAGTTCAGAATCGAGTCCGGCAGCCGGGCGCCGCTGCTCCCCATCTGGAAGCGCCCCGGCTCGACGCGCACGAGTCGCATCCCCAACGAGTTCGTGAACTCCCGCCCGGTCGGCCTTCCCTGAGCATGTGACCCGCCGCCTGCGGCCACCGCCAGCGCCGCTGCCAGCACCCCTGTCCCGCCCCATCGCATTCCGGTTTGCATTCGCCCTCACGCCTCCGCACGAGGATTCGGGTGTCGAAGGACTTTGTCCTGCTTGGCGTGTGGTTCTGCCGCACTGGCCGGCATTGCAACGGCGCGCGGGCCCGGGGATGCTGGGCGTACCGGGGACCATGGCCTGGTAGGCTACTCCAGGCTGCGTACCACGCGCACCCCATTCAGGGCCATGTGGTAGAGGAACAGTTGGTGGAGCAGATCCCCGTCGTGGGGGAAGGCGCCGAGAGAGCGCGCTGCTTCGACGGGCAGGTCGTACGTGTCCACGAGGTCTGCGGGAACCCAGATGGTGGTTTCCTGATTGGTGGCGTTTGCTTGGAGGCGGAGGTGCATCGCCGCGTGGTAGACGCACAGGTCGGTGCAGTCCCCGATCAGGATCCAGGAATTGACCTCGGGGTGCCTCCTTCGCCACTCGTCGAACGGCGGTTCCGCTCCCACGTTCAGTGAGTTCTTCGGGAAGTGGGTGAAGGCGCCGGCGAACGGCAGTGCGGCCAGCGCGGGGATGAGCTCCGCTTCCGCGGAGCCCCGAATGCAGTGTGGGGGGAAGGACCGGAACTCGACGGCGTCGGCGGGATGAGCATCGGAGGCGAACAGGAAGTGGGGGATGCCCGCGGCTTGCGCCTGCGTGAGAAAGCGTGCTGCGGGCGCCGCCAGCCGTCCTATCCGGGGGCTGGCCAGCGCCCCCTCCGAGCAGAAGCCCACCAGCAGGTCCACGACCAGGACCGCCACATGGTGCGGGTCGTCTCCCGCCTGCTCCACCACTTTAGCGAGGGAGCCGGTCGGGAGGTCGGCGTACCACTCGGTGAGCCAGTTGAGGAATGCAACGTGGTTGGGCATGCTGTGACTCAGGATCGGGTTGTGGGGAAGGGACGACGGGAGCAGGTGTGCCGTCCGGACGCCAACTCACCCCCGGGCAGCTTCGCTGTCCTGTCCCACGATCCCTCCACACAGGAGCCCTGGCGTACGTCACCGAGCGGGATCCGCGCTCTCGGGTGCGCCGCGTGGCCCGTGTCGAATGATGGCCGCTGGGTCGCAGAGGGCGAGCGCGGCGGTCAAAGGAATCACGCACGACCGCGTGAT
>SYMT01000582.1 GCA_005805375.1 Actinomycetota bacterium | reverse complement strand
GGCTCGGACACGGGGCGCGCGCCGGATGACGCGCGGAGTCCGGGCAAGATGCCCGAGCGGGCCCAGGAGGGACCCAGGCGCAACTGATGCCCGAGCGACTCTGGCGAAAGACCACGGAAGGGCAGGTCGTGCGCACCCCGGCGCCGGCGCGCCCCGCACCGGCAGCGCCCAATGCTGACGGGCAGGTTGCCGCCCCCGCCGCTGCGAGTGGGCGGCGGCGGGCGTCGCTGTGGCTCGCCCTCCGCCTCGGGTTTCGCGATGTGTACGACTACGCCGGCATGGTGCTGGTGATGAGTCTGGGATTCGCGTTTCTCGGCGGACTGGGATTCATCGGGGGACAGGCGCTCGGCAAGGCGCTCTTTGGGGGCGTGCCCGGCGCCGGGGGGCCGGTTCTCGCCACGCTGCTGGCGATGGTGGGGCTCGCCGTAGTCGGCGGACCGCTAGCGGGAGGTTTGTTTCACTATGCCCGCAACGCGACTGGAAGACAGGAGCCCGAGATCTTCGATCTGCGCTGGGGGTTCACCCGGGCGGTCCGTCCCTGTCTGGGTCTTGCGGCTATGCAGGCGGCGGCGGTCACGGTCCTGATCGCCAATCTCATCTTCTACGCCCGCGTCGGCGGCTGGGCCGGACCGGTGTTGTTCAGCGTGTTTCTCTACCTGACGGCATTTTGGGGCCTGACCACCCTCTATCAGTGGCCACTGCTCCTGGAGCAGCAGGTCGGGCCCTGGCAGGCGGTGCGTCGCTCGGTGCTGCTGGTGCTGGACAACCTAGCGTTTTCCCTCGGCCTGGGGCTCGTAGTGCTGGTGCTGTCGGTGCTTTCGTGGCTCACTGCGGTGGGCGGCGTGTTGGTGTGGGCCGGCGGCCTTGCCATCCTGTTGACCCAGGCCACCCGCGAACTCCTGCGCAAGTACACGCTGCTACCCCCGGACCCCACACTCGACCCGATGGCCGAAGAAGAAGCCTGACCCGGGATAGAGCCCGGGCAGGGGTTGTTGAACGGCCCGGTCCGATCAGCCGAGGGAAACGCAAGCCGCGCCGCCGCAGGTTGCGGCGAGGGGAACGAACCGTTCCCTTCGCCGACCGCCGGGGCTTCCGAATCAGGCGGGCCGCCTATCCCTCGGGTGCATCAGCCCTGACTGCCCATCAGTCCCTGCTTCTTTGACACGATGACGGTGCGCGGTCCGGGATCGTCCGCCGGGTCAGCGGCGGATCGTCGTGCACGGAGGCGCGTAACGACGATGTAATCATTGTCCGGTTCGCCGTCCTGCACATCCTCGTGCACGCCCGGGTTCGAAGCGGCCATGTCGGCGGTCCCAAGGTATTTGCGGCGTAGGTCCGAGAGGGATACTCCGGGCCGTGCCCCTGCCGCACCTGTGTGACGCGCCGACGCGAACGAGTCGGCCACGCCGCGCGCGGCGGGGTCCGTCGTCTCCAGGATCTCCATCTCCGGCAGAGCCTGCCTCAAAATCTCCCGAATGTCACGTTCGACGGCCATCGTCGCCTCCTCTGTGGTGCAAGTCTACCACCCCAGCCCGAGGCAGGTAAACTGCCGCAGGATCTTCATTTCGACTGCCCGGCTGAACGGGTCCGCCTGCCCGTGCGGCATGCCCTTCAGGTACTCCCGCTTCGCCTGAAACAGCGCCTCCGCAGGCGCAGTCCCCCGTCCCACCGCCGCCCAAAACGCATCGTGCATCGGCTGCCCGAAGTACCCGAAGGGGGAAACCGTGGGTGAGTAGTGCGAACCGGTGCAGCCGACGAACCCAAGCGCGCCCGCCCGAAGATAGGCAAGGGCGACCGAAGCCTCGGGCCCACGCGGCCGAAATGGCGCACCGGGCTTCATCCGCGCTGCGGGAGGGCCCATACAGAGCGCCCCCCAGCAGCATCCGGTGAGGACGATGGATCCCGGCGAGGTGACAGGTACATTCTCCACTGCGATCGCCTCGTGCGGGCTGCCACCCTCAGTTTCCCCCCAGAAACGGGCGCCGTCACGAGCAGATCCGTGGAGCATGTAATAGACAGCGCCCGTTCCATCGCCCGACTGCACGTCTTCCGGCGAAAACGTCTCGGAGATCCGGAGATCCGCGCCGCTCCCCGGGAGTGCGCTGTACACCTGCTCTGCGAAGGGGCGGGCGACGTTGCGAATCCCAAAACGCGCACCCGGATTGAAACGGGGAGCACTGAGTGCGGCGAAAACCACGTCTGCTCGTCGCCCATCCGGAATCCGCGTCACCGGCAACTCCGGCAGGAAGTCCCCATCGGAGTCCCCGTAAATCTCATCGCTCCAGACGATGAAACGATCGGCATCCGCGCCCTCCACCTGGGCGGCGATCACTTCCTGTCTGAGGGTCTCGTCCAACACATCGAGATTGTGGGGAGGCACAATGTCGAATCCGCCGAGCAGCACTACCCCCCGGTGATTCCCTCCGGCGAGCCGGATGCGCACCGCACTTGCCGCCTCTTCTGCGGTTCGTGCACTCGCGGGCAGGTCCAGGAGTTCCGCGTGGGGATGGCTCGCCAACGAGCGCAACACCCGTTCCGCCTCCTGAGTGCCGATGTTCGCCGCCAACCCATGCGCCTGCGTCACGAACAACAGTGACGGCAACTCGCGACCGCCCGCGAGACGCAGCGGATCCGAGTCCGCCACAGGTACAGGCAGCACCGTCGGCAGCGGCGGCGGATGAGCCGGCACGACAGGTGGGGGAGTGGGCGCTCCCGGCTCGACCTGAATCGTAATCGTGACCCGCGTGGCGGTGTGCGGCACGCGGGTGAGTACCTCTACCTGATCAGCAGCTCTGACCTGCTCGGCCCCGCCGGCACGGCCTTGTTCGGAAGCAACCGGTCGCGACTCAACCGGCTCGCGGACACTTCCCGACGGCGCCGGCGGTGCGGGCGCCGTCTCAGGCGGAGCCACCGGGACGGCCGCGGCCGCAGTCACTTCCGAACCGGTGGTGCGAACGGGCGGGTCGGCCGGCCAAGTATTCGGTGAGAAGTCGTTCAGAGCACCGTGCGACACGGACATTCCCACCGTTCCGTTCTTTTGCACCGTGATGATCCCATTGCGATCGGTACGCGCGAATGTCAGGCGCGCCTGGTTTGCCTGGAGCAGTTGAAGGACCCTGTGCGCCGGGTGGCCGGAGTCGTTGTCGCCGCCGGTGTGAGCGAACAGGCGGGTGGGCCGCCACTCGTCAAGCAGGGCTGAGTTCAGGCCATTGTAACTGGTGTGATGCGACAGCTTGATGAAGTCGTAGGGACCGGACTCCCGGACAACCTGGCGCAACCGCCCCATCTCCTGATCCAATCCGGACACTTCGGCCGCGGCAAACTGCATGTCGCCGGCCAGCAATGCGGACCAGCCGTCCGCGGCCACACGCAGCACCAGGCTCTGGTTGTTCTTCGCCGCGCCCACACCCGGGCGGTCTGCCCCCGCCGCATCCTGCGCGAAGGCTGCCTGGAGCAGGGTCCGGTACGCCCCGGCAGGCGTGAACGGCGTGGCATCGGCCGCGAACTCCCGGGGGATCACATCGGCAAACGCATCGTCGGCCCGGTCAATGGCTTCTGCGCAGAGGGCCAGGTGATCCGCACTCGGGCCCAGGACCCGGAGCCCCATTTCAGCAAACTGTGCCTCAATCGCCACCACATCCGCCGTCCGCTCGCCGCGGTAGCGCACCACCTTGCCCCGGTGTTCCAACTGCGCCAGCATGGACCGGTACGTTGCTTCCAGTGTCGCTGCGTCGTCCAGGAAGTCGTCCAGTTCGACATCGGAGAGGCCGGAATGATCTTCCTCGGACAGCGCCGCCAGCACGGCGCGCTGCCTGGGGGTCAACGACTTGCTGTCGACAGAGTTGGAGCCGTCCGCACTCCGGCCGAACCCGAGTTGCTCATCCGCCACCAGCGCACAACCCACTTCCAGATCGCGCTCCACGAGCGCCGGGAGGCAGCCGATGTGGTCACTGTGACAGTGAGTAACGACGAGGAGGTCTATGCGGAATGGGGGCCGCGTGCCCAGCAGTTCGCCGAGTTGCGCCCGAATGCTGCGCGCGTCGCCGGCATGTGCGCCGTCAATCAGGATGGTCTTCTCCTGATGCACGACGAGGATACAGTCACCGTACCTCGTCCGGCCCACGTCAAGGAGATGAATGCGCATCGGTGGCCTCCGACAGCGGTGCAAACCCGGGACGAACTCTGGATGGGAGGCGGCCACGACCGGCTCCCGCCACACCACCCGCCACACCACCCGCCACCAGTCACTTCGGCACGTTCACCCGGCTTTCCTCTTCGGCCGACAACCCAGGCAAGCCGCCGGGACAGACATTCAGGCATCGGACGCAGGGCGCCGGCTACCTGGTTCGCCGTGAGAGTTGTCCCATCCCAACCATCGGCATCCCACGGGCCTCCGGACGGTTTGGAGCACGGGTTGCAGAAGCCACAACCGGGAAGTATCGTCAGGGCGCCCCGTCCCCGACCGCCGTGCGGGCAAGCGTCGTTCAGGAGCAGAGCGGTATACTGCGAAACTACAGGCGACTATACTGCCGACAGCGATACAATCACTCGTTGGGCCGCAGAGGTCGCCCGACGGCCTTCGCAAAGGGGTCTGACACCGTCACAGGGGGTCGCTATGGCAGAAAAACCGCCTCTCCAATTGGAAGAGTTGAATGTGAAGTACGAGGAGGGGGATTCCGCGAAACACGCCCACCGCGCACGAATCGCTGGAGGCTGGCTTATTTTTGTCTGCAAGGCAGGGGGGATTGGCAGGGGTGGGTTGGACGGCGTCACGTTCTACCCCGACCCGGACCACACGTGGGACGGTGGAACCCAGGAGGGCAGCGAGGGCTGACCCATCGCGGGAGAGGAAAGGCCTCCCACATTTGATTGGGGGTCAGGAGTCGATTTCGGCTAACCACCATCGCCTAACCAGCGGATGGTGTTGACCGGGCCGGCATTTCTGCTCTCCGTGGTTGAAAGTCGTTGGAAGCCACGCCCGGCAACTGATCCTAGATGCACGTCCGACATCGGCACTGCTTACTGTCGTCGTTTTTCGAAGCTCGCTGACGAGGTTCGCAGCGAAGGGGCGAGGTTACTCCTGGGGCAGCAATCGGTTGCCCCATGGACGGGTGCTGCCATGATGGGCAAACGCAAGCCCACCGCAACGTTCCTTGACGTGGGAGACGCCTTCCCGTCCAACCCAAGCCGGGCACCTTCCACGCCCGACTCGCCGAAGCCGCTCCCCGGCTGTTCCAGGACGACGCCCTCGCGCGGCTCTACCATGCCTCCCGGGGTCGCTACAGCATGCCCCCTCCCGAGTTGGCGCTCCTCCTGCTGTTGCCAGCCAAGGCCGTCTGCTCCGACGCGGCGACACTGACCCGGAGTGCCTGTTAGCGGAGACGGCCAAGCACCAGGTCATCTTTCAACAGCGCCTCTCCATCCAGCACCGTCCAACGCAGACGACGGTCGCGATCCAGGCGATAGGAGACCTGGATCGGAGTGTTCCGGGCACGGGCGGCGAACAGGCGGAGACTTGTGTTGCCTTCGTTAATGACCACGGCGCGGGCATGATCGGCCGGGTCGGTCGGGCGCCATACACGGCGGCCCGGGGCTTCCTCGCGCCACTCGACCGGAGTGCGCCCCAGTCGTGCAATCTCACAGATCTCGAACACCATCAGGTCGGGGCTGCCGGGGTCAGGGAGGTACTCCCGAGTGGCGGGCTCCGACGGATAAGGGGAACCGGCTGGAAATATCAGTTCGTAGTAGACCGAACGACAGGCGTCATCCGCCATGCGGAGCGCGTAGTCGTGGTATACCTGATCCACAATATGACCGCCACGCCCAAACTCACAGGCGCCCATCGCCACCGCCGCGAAAGGGTTCCATTCCCCGAGTCGCGCCTGGGGGGCCATCTGGCGGACCCGACTCTCAACGCCCGGGAGCAGGCAGGAGCCTCCGACAAGCAGCACTTCGTCAATCGCAACCGGCCCCAGCCCGTGCTGTCGCTGCAGCGCGTCGAGGGTACTCCGCAGCGCTTCCTCGAGCGCCCGGTACGCCCCCCGTTCCTCGAGAATCGCGATGAGGTCGTCCCGAGTGAAGGGCGCCTCGGCACGATCGCGAAACCGAAACGCCGCCGCGCCAAGAATCCCCGCAAGCTCCTTGACCCGCGCGGCTTCCCAGTACGCGTCCACCTCGCCGTCGTGCACAAACCGCTCCAACGGGGACACGAACCGTTCGACGATCCAGTGATCCACATCATCGCCCCCCACGGGCGCGGCGCCTTTCGCCAGAACCTGCGCCCGCCCGTCGCTGAGAGTCTCCGGGCCAGTGCGAACGACTGACACATCGAGAGTGCCCCCGCCCCAGTCCACCACCAGGAGGGTCAGGTCGCGACCGACGTTGACGCCGTACCCCAATGCAGCAGCCACCGGTTCATCCACCAGGTGGAGCGTCCGGGCCCCGAGTCGCCGTCCCAGGGCGGAAAGTTCGCCCCGGTAGTATTCATCAGCATCCACCGGGGAGCTCAGTGTGAGGTTACCGATCAGCGGACTGCGCTGACCCCAGAGCAGGTCCCACCACCCTCGCCCAGGTCTGCGTGGTGCGTGGAGCTGATGAATGCCGGATCGCAACCCGTCGAAGAAGACCTCCCCCGCCCGCCGCGCGCTGATGTCACGCTCGCCCCACCGGGCGACGACGCGGTACCGCTCCCGCCCCAGATATCGCTTGAAACCCTGCGCATAGCCCGGCAGGCGGCCGAACGCATTTTGCAGTACCGCCTGCTGCCCCAGATAGGGCGTGGCCGACTGGGCGCGAAAACAAACGGCGGAGGGAACCACAGGGGTGCGGATCCGCTCCGCCATCCACTCTGGAAACGCGAGCACGCTGACGGCGCCCTCTCGATCGGACGCCACCACCGTGTTTGTGGTGCCGAAGTCAACGGCGTAGTGAACGGACATAGCTGCTTGCGTTCGCTGCCCTCAGGCGATGGCGATCGCCGTGCCGCGTGCTGCGGACTCGTACGCCGCGTCCACAAGTGCCAGAGTGCGAAGATTGTCGGCGCCGGACGTTTCGGGGATCCGGCCCTCCCGGAGGGAGTCTGCCCAGTGCTGCTGGATGTTGAACACACTGTCCTGAATCGCTGCGAAGGGCGGGACGCTCCAAGAATGGGCCGGTGCGCCGACGTGTGTGCGGGAGACTGCGTCGCGCACACGCACGGAAAGTTCAAAGTCCGCACCCAGGCTCACGGAGCCGTCCCGCCCCTCCAGGTGAACCAGCGTCTGTGGAAACAGCTCCGCAGCCTGCTGCGAGAAGTAGCTCAGCTCCACGACGCACGTGGCGCCGTTCACGGTGCGGAGCATCACCGTAGCCTGATCCTCGCCCACCACACGCGGATCACTGTGGACCGCCTGGCAGTACACCCGCGTCATCTCGCCCATGAAGAACCGGGCCAGATCCAGGAGATGCACCCCCATGTCGGCGATAACCAACCGCGGTTCTTGAGCCAGGTAGGGCTGGTTGGCGTAGATGTCGTGTCCGATGCGCCAGGAAATGCGTCCGAACGACAGTGGCCCGATTCCTGCTGCCGCGTCCCGGACGGCACGCATCGGGGCCTGCCACCGGAAGTTTTCATGCACCATGAACGGCACCCCGGCGTGTGCACAGGCAGCCACCATCGCCCGCGCGTCTTCCAGGGCAAACGCCATCGGCTTCTGGCAGATCACCGGCACCCGCTGCTGCGCCACGAATTCCACCAGAGCGCGGTGGGTGGCCGGCTGAGTCACCACATCCACAAAGTCGAGGCTCTCGCGAGCGAGCATCGCCGGTAGCTCCTGGTAGATCCCGCGAATTCCCCAGGTACTGGCGGCCGTCCGGGCCTTGTCCAAGTCGAGGTCGCAGACTGCCACGATCTCGGCGCCGGCGACATCCCGCCACGCATGCAGATGGTTTTGCGCGAAGAATCCGCAGCCGACCAGGCCGCCCCGCAAGAGTGCTGTGCTCATCTCTCTCTTCTTCCTTCCCCCCGGACGCTTCTTCCTTCTCCGCGTCGCCCTTTCTTCCTTTCCAACCAAGTCCGCGCCCAGAACCGTCACCCGATAGCCCGCAGCGCGGACGGCCTGCATCACTGTGCGGCATCCGCGTCTGGAATGGTATACTGTCAGTTCTGGCCACCGCGCGGCCGGAGAAGAGGAATTCGCAGGAGGCCCACGTGAACGAGGAAGAAGCGGTCCAGCAGTTCCTGGGCGACCGTCCGGGAGTGTCGCAACTGGCAGAGTGGCGCACGACCCTGGAGCGCCGCGTCCGGGCGTTGGAGCGAGACGTTGACCGGTCGTCGGCAGGGGAAGCCGTGTCACTCCAGCTTCGGATCGCCAGCTTGCGAAAGCAGATCCACGCCCTCTGTGAAGAAGAGGCAGTCACCCGGTTCGTCGAAGACTCGGTCCGCGTTACGATGGCGATGGGCGCGGTCGTGGACGAACTGGGACCCATGGAAGTCACCGACGCCGAAGGATAAGAATCGCATGTCGTGCAATGACGGCGCGCGCCTGGGAAGCCGCCTCTTCGCGCTGAACCTGCGTCTTGCGGAACTGGACGAGGAGGCGAGGCGCACACGCATGGAGGTGGTTCGCCTTGCTGCGCGACTGGATGATGCTCGCCTGGCCCGCATTCTGGAAACGGAGGGGCCCGGTGATCCGGACCAACTTGCGCCGGAACTCGAGCGGCTCGGCAGCGCCCTTGCGCGGCAGGAGGCACTCATCGCCCGCGTAAAGAAGAGCCAGGCCGATGCACGCGTGGCCTATTCGCTGCACCGCATCCGCGAGCGAAGGCGTGCGCTGGAGCCCAGCGTCGAAGAGGAGCGCTAACCGTGTCGTCCCCTCGCGCGCCCCGCGCAAGCCTTTGTACTCTCGGCTGCAAGGTGAACCAGTACGAGACCCGCGAGACCGCCGCAGACCTTTTGCGGCTGGGCTACCGCCTGGTCCCGTTCGGGCAGCCGGCCGATGTGTGCGTGGTCAATACCTGCTCCGTGACGCACGAGGCGGACGCGAAGTCGCGCGCCGCGCTCCGTCGCGGGGCCCGTGCGGGTGGCAACCCTTTGGTGGTGGCCACCGGCTGCTATGTCGAGACTGCACCCCAGGCAGTCGCTGCCATCGCCGGCGTCGCGGCGGTGATCCCAAACGCGGAGAAGCCCCGACTGGCTGACATCGTGGACGAAACCCTGCGACGCAGCGGCAGGCTGCTGTTTCCGGCGGCGGACGACGACGACCCGGAACAGCTCCTTCCCGCGCACGGGAGCGACGAACTCATCAGCCTTCTGCGAAACGCCGCGGGCACGGTGGGCAGGACCCGGGCAGTCATCAAGATACAGGACGGGTGCAATCACTTCTGCACGTTCTGCATCATCCCTATGACCCGCGGTCGCCTCCGCAGCAGGGATTCCGCCGCCGTGCTCGCCGAGGCCCAAGAACTGGCCGCGCAGGGATTCTCCGAACTGGTCCTGACCGGCATCTGCATCGGAGACTATGGGGACGAGAAGGGACAACCGGAGCAGACGCGGGATCCCCTGGCGGAGCTGATCACACGTCTGGCGGAGATTCCCGGTGTGCAGCGACTGCGGCTGAGCTCCGTGGACCCGGCGGATGTGACTGACGACCTCATCCACACGATGGCGGAAACTCCCCAGGCCTGCCCGCACCTCCACCTGTCGCTCCAGGCGGGGAGCGATGACGTGTTGCATCGCATGCGCCGCCGGTACAACGCCGCGGAGTTCCGGGCGCTGGTAGAGCGCATCTACGCGGCCATGCCCGGGGCGGGCTTAACCGGCGATGTGATCGTGGGGTTCCCCGGAGAAACTCCGGAACAGTTTGCGGAAACCGTCCGCCTCTGTGAAGACAGCGGGTTCTGCAAGCTCCACGTCTTTCCCTACAGCGTCCGGACCGGAACCCAGGCGGCCCGTTGGGCCGACGATGTGCTGCCGGCGGAGAAACAGCGGCGGGTCCGAGAACTGAGCCGTGTTTCCGACCAACTCGGCCTTGCCTTCGCCGAGCGCCACGTCGGCGAAACAGTAGAGGTACTCGCGGAACAACGCGACCGGCACTCCGGCTTAATGAATGGCCTGACCCGGAACTACCTGCGCGTGTACTTCGAGGCGGACGACGCGGTACGCGGGCATACGGTGCAAGTGCTGGTCGAGAGTGCCGCTCCGGACGGCGCGTCCGGCGTGTTGCGGAGCGTCCCACAGGAAGGGAGCTGAGGCCGAAAGATGAGCTGTATTTTCTGCCGAATCGCAGCGGGTGAGATCCCGGCCCAGCGAGTGTTGGAGTCCGAAGGGGTGATCGCGTTCCACGATCTGAATCCCCAGGCGCCGGTTCACGTGCTGGTAATTCCGAAACGACACATTGACAGCGTCGGCACGGCGGGCGAGGACGACGCGGCGCTGCTGGGAGAAGTGCTTCTTCAGTGTCGCCGGGTGGCGGATGCCCTGAACGTCACGCGCGGCTTTCGCGTTGTGCTGAACACGGGCGAGAACGGCGGTCAGACGGTGCCGCATCTGCACGCGCACGTCCTGGCGGGACGGTCTCTGGGCTGGCCGCCCGGATAGCCGCAGCGGTCCTGGCGGGCAGGCGAGGACCGCCTGCGGTGCTCATCCCACCGGTCGGATGGTGGCCACGGCGTGCGCCGCCATCCCTTCTTCACGCCCCACGAAGCCCAAACATTCGTTCGTGGTGGCTTTCACGCTGACGCAGTGCGCATCCATCCCGAGCGCAGTTGCAATCTCGTGGCGCATGCGATCCACATGGGGGCGTATCCTGGGCCGCTCCGCGAGGAGCGTCACATCCACGTGAACCACGTTCCAACCATGGTCGCGAAGGAGATGACCCACGTGCGTCAGCAGCACCCGGCTGCGGATCCCACGGTAGCGCTCGTCCGTGTTGGGGAAGTGCATTCCGATATCTCCGAGCGTTGCGGCGCCGAGGAGTGCGTCGGCGATGGCGTGAAGCACCACATCCGCATCAGAATGACCTTCCAGTCCCAGGCCGTCGGGGTGATGCAACTCGACTCCCCCGAGCCAGAGCGGCCGGCCCGGCGCCAGCCGATGGACGTCGTAACCGAAGCCGGTGCGCATCTCAGGAATCGGAGGGACGCTCCCACCGCACAGCGCCTCGCCCTCGGCCGGCACAGCGGCATCTCCCAAACTCGCACCTCGGTCCGCATCGCGCCGGTTCATCCACGCCTCTGCAAGTTCGAGATCCTCCGGGAGCGTAATCTTCAGATTGGTTCTCTCGCCCGGAACGAGGTGGACGGGATGGCCGAGATGCTCCACGTAGCTCGCATCATCGGTGCCGACGAACCCGGCGCCATGGGCTGCGCGGTATGCCTCCCGCACGAGTTCCACGCGGAAAGCCTGGGGGGTCTGCACCGCGTACAGTTCGCGACGGTCTACCGTTTCCAGCGTGAAGCGCCCGTCAGCCGACCGCTTGACTGTGTCGCTGACCGGGGTAGCCGGGAGCGCGGCCCCATGCTCCCGGGCAGCAGCGATGCAGGCTCCGACCAACGAAGAACTCACCAGCGGACGCGCACCGTCGTGGATGGCGACAACAGTGGTTTCGGGTGGGACGGCGTTCAGCGCATTCTGCACGCTGTCCGAGCGTTCGGCCCCCCCTTCGCAGACGGAGCAGACACGCTCGAACGAACGGCTCAGTGCCTCGACACGCGCCCGATCCTCGGCGCCGGTGACCACAACGATGGCTTCCACATCCGCACAGCCCGACAGCGCGTGGAGCGACCACTCCAGCACAGTACGGCCGGCCAGCCGAGCAAAGACCTTGTTCTCCGGCGCTCCGAACCGCCGGCCCCGCCCGGCGGCAGCCACAATCGCCGTGACCATTACTGCCGCGGGCCGCCTCCCGGGCCACGCGTATCCCGACGCGGACGTTCCCGATCCCGTACATACTGGCGGAGGTTCCGGTCCATCAGATCCCGCTCCTGATCCACGACGTCCTTCATGCCCCCAAAAATCATCTTTCCGTTGGACGTCTGCAAGACGCTGGATACGAGCACACTCACTGTGTCGCCGACGTGGTCCTGGGCGTTTTCGATCACCACCATCGTGCCGTCATCCAGGTAAGCGACCCCCTGCCTGGGCTCCTTCCCGTCCTTCACCACCAGTACGCGCAATTCTTCCCCGGGCAGCACCACCGGCTTTAGCGAATTGGCGAGCTCGTTGACGTTCATCACGGGCACACCCTGGAGTTCGGCGACCTTGTTCAGGTTGAAGTCATTCGTGACGATCGTGCCCTCCAGCACCTTCGCCAGCCGGACGAGCTTGCTGTCAACCGGCTCGCCGTCCGCCCGGCCCAGCAGGTGATCGTGGGTTCGCACCACCAGGCTGAACTCCTTCTGCATCGCGTTCAAGATGTCCAGCCCACGGCGTCCCCGCGCACGTTTCAAGCTGTCGCCGGAATCCGCGATCGTCTGAAGTTCGTCCAGCACAAAGCCGGGCACGTAGAGAGTGCCTTCAATGAAGCGCGTACGACAGATGTCTGAGATGCGGCCATCAATGATGATGTTCGTATCGAGAATCTTCGCCTGGTTCATGACAAGCTTTTCGTCGGTCCCCCCGGGGAGCAGGCGGCGGAGTTCGTCGCGCATGCTGAGGGACGCCTGGGTGGTGAGGAAGACCATCACCAGCGCCACACCGATCATCAGGATCACCCGGAGGGAAGTCTCCATGGTGTTGAAAATCGGGTGCAGAAGGAAGGTTGCGAGCAGGCCGATCAGTGCGCCGATGCAGAGCGCGATCTTGTCGTTGGCGGGCATCTCCCGAAGGTTCTTGGCCAGATGGGTGATGTAGTTGATCACCTTGGTATTGGCCAACCCTCCCCCCAGGACCCCGATCGCCAGAAAACCGAACTGGCTGAGTGTGACCAGACGACCATTGTCGCCGATGTACTTCTTGATCGGATCGAGCTGGGTATACCAGTTTCCGGTGTGCCAGCCGATGTAACCCCCGACTCCGCAGAGCACGAGGAGCAGTGCTGCTCTAAGAATTGCCATGGCTGGAAACCCCCTTCCTCGGGGCCAGAAACCGGTTTCCGTGCAGCCCGAGCCCCCTGCACCATTGCTGCCCCGACTGCCCGGGAGGCGGGCAACGGCAGGCGCAACTTCGCGCTCGATGGGTTCCGCACGTGGAACGTAACGCAGCAGTCGGGGCCAACGGCGGTTGCGCCGTCCCCAGACCGAGAATCTATTATAGACCGACCTGACGGCCGTCTGTCTACCGATCCGTCTCTCCCAACACGATATCAATGCTGCCGAGGATGGCGATTGTATCGGCGACCCTCTGATTCTTCATCAAATAGGGGACGGTCTGGAGGAGCACGAAACTGGGTGGGTAGATCTTGAACCGGTAGGGGTTGGCCGTACCGTCGCTCACCAGATACCCCCCGAGGGCGCCGCGAGCGCTTTCAACCCGGCTGAACACGTCGCCTTTGGGCGGCCGGATCGTCTTCGGGGTTTTGCAGACGATTTCGCCGTCGGGCAGATCCTGCAGCGCTTTGCGGCAAATCCGAATGCTCTGCTGGATTTCCTCGACCCGTACCAGATACCTGCCGTAGCAATCGCAGAGGTTGGAAGTGGGGATATCGAACTCGAAGCGGTCGTAGATGGAGTACGGTTCCGCGCGTCGGATATCGTACGCAAGGCCACTGCCCCGCAGCATTGGGCCGGTACATCCGAAATCAATCGCTGCCTCAAGCGGGAGCACTCCCACACCCTGCACGCGATTCAGAAAGATCTCGTTGCCGGAGAAGAGCATCTGATTCTCTTCCCAGGTCCGCGCGACATCGTCCAGCACCTGATGGCAGCGCTGAACGAATCCCTCGGGGGCGTCATATCCGACTCCGCCGATGCGCATGACCGAGTAGGTGAGACGGGCGCCGCACAACATCTCGAACAGATCCAGACTTTTCTC
>SYMT01000581.1 GCA_005805375.1 Actinomycetota bacterium | reverse complement strand
CCCAGTTCGCCGGGCTGTCGGGGCGGTTCATTCATGGACAGGTCCGGGGCCTGCTGGCCCGCGGGATCGACCAGGAAGAGGGACCCTCCCGAGGCCAGGAGGTGGCCCTCTACCTGGTGGAGGTGTACGAGCAGTTTACCCCGGTCTACCGCCCTACCTCAGTGGCTAACCCACCGACGCCCCGCTTCGCCCGGGTGCGCTGGAATCCCCGATACGAGCATCTCCCGGAGGTGGGCGTGCAACTGCTGGTGGGCCTCCACCACTACTTCTGGACCACAGTGGAAAGGGGTCGGGTCATCCCCCACATCACCGGGCAGTGGTCGGTGGTGGCGGGCGTGGCGCACAGCCCCATCCGGATCGTCCAGGGGACCACCGTCCCCTGGGAGCGGGAACTTGAAGCGCACGACTATGCTTCGCCGTACTCCTACTCCCGGGAACACATGTGGGCGCCGGCTCTGCGCTTCCAGAACCGGGCAATTTCCTGGTTGGGTCAGCCGTGGACGGGACTGCGCGCGATCCTGCGTTGGGGGCGCCGCCAGATGCAGGAAGGCGAGTTCGACCGGAGCGATGGGGTCGTCCCGGACAGCCTCGCCGCCGGAGTGCGCTCGTTCTCCACCAACCGTGTACCCTGATCCGCGAGCCTCTCGCGACAGAAGAGGCGCCGCGGCCCGCGGCGCCTCCAGGGCAGCGACCCGGAAGCCGGCATGGGGAGGGCAGCGAGAAAGCGTTACGCAGCGTTCCGTCTTCCGCGCATGCCGGCCGGTGGGCCACCGGCGTAGCGCTCCAAAGTAGAACTGAACTTTCGCTGGACCCGCACTCGGTCCAGCACTCCCTGGGCATCGTGCTGGACCGAGTGCGGGTCAGTTCGGCCACAGGCGGTCACGGAACTCGGCGATGTCCGCGCTGAGGGCGGCCGCGTCCGTCAGGTAGTGCGGGCAGCGCCGGATCCGGCGCTGCCCGCCCGATCGGTTCTCGGAATCGCACCCGGTGTCAGTTCACCCGATCAGGCACGCTGTCGGGCAGCAGCGCCAGGGCCTCCACGAAGTCGCCCCAGCCGGGGGCAACTTCCCTGCCGGGTTCCCAGGTTCGTGCCCCGGTACTGTAGCCCGTGTGCCGGTACCGGACGAGGCTGCCGGCGCGGGTGATGGCGTAGATCAGGCCATCACCGGCGGAAAAGACGTTCTTGAAGTCGGCCCAGCCCGTACCGCCGATCTCCTTGGGTCCCTCCCACGCTTTCGCCCCGTTGGCATAGCCGAGGTGCTTGTACCAGAGCAGCCTCCCGTCGACGGTGACGACATAGATGATGCCGGCGCCGCCGCAGAAGACATGCCGGAAGTCGCCCCAGCCGCTGCCGACCTCGTTGCCGCCCTCCCAGGTCCGCGCACCGCTGCCGTTCCCGGTGTGCCGGTACCAATAGATTCTGCCGGTCCTGCTGATGCCGTACAGCACGCCGTTGCCGCCGGAGAGAACCTGCTTGAAGTCGGCCCAGCCGCCGCCGGCGATCTCCTTGCCGCTCTCCCAGTCCTTCCCGTCGCCGAAGTTGAACCCGCTGTGCCGGTACCAGAGGAGCCGGCCGTCCCGGGTGACGGCGTAGATCACGTTCCTGCCGCCGGGCAGCACGTGGCGGAAGCCGTCCCAGCCGCTGCCGGCGGGCGCAGCCACCTTCAGGGCTTCCGGCTGCCCGGCGCCCGGAGCCACCCTCGCCCCGTCGTGCCGGGACCACGTGATGCGACCATCCGTGCGGACGCCGTAAAGGAAAGCGGGCACGGTGGTGGGTGCAAGGGGGAAGGTCCCGATGAACTGCTCCCGGAGCGATCCGGTAGCCTTGAGGCGCGCGAGGCGATCCGCCAGCGTCCACATGAGGGCCGTTCCGTGAGTTTCCCGCTGCAGTTCTTCCGCGGCCCAGGAAGGCCGCTTGTTGCGGGAGAGGCTGCCGGGGACGTTGGTCAGTGCGCCCCGTTCGCTGGCCGGGACGGCGTACGACTCGACGTATTTGATCTGCCGCGCGATGTAGTCCACGATGTACTCGTTGACGTAGGCTTCCCCGGTCGGCAACTGGCCCGGTGTGTACCAGGAACTGACCCGCGCCTCGACGTACTCCGGCAGCGTCTTCGGAACGTCCTCTCTC
Source organism: Actinomycetota bacterium (assembly GCA_005805375.1). GTDB lineage: Bacteria > Armatimonadota > SYMT01 > SYMT01 > SYMT01 > SYMT01. The sequence goes on along the minus strand of SYMT01000581.1, from coordinate 12,950 downwards.
TCCGGCGTTCTCGGGTCATCGGCGATCGGATTCCATCGGGGCCGCACGCTCACGAACTCGATGTGCTTCTGGAGTTCCTGGCCATAGGTCTGTTTCACCCACACGGCGTTGCCTTCCCCCGCAGAGGAGGCCGCTGCCATCCAGGTGATGAGGGCCAGCGAGTAGCTTTCCAGCGCCGGCCACGGCTTGAAGTCCGGCTCGTACAGTCGCCCGGCCTTCACCGTCTCGCCCATCCAGGTGTGATCTTCCAGCGCGAGATCGCTCCACATCCAGAGGTCTCTGGCTGCGGGCCCGGTGTCAATCAGGAACTCTCCCGCGATCAACTGGGCCTTGTACGCCAGCGCTTCTCTGGCCTTCTTGTTGGGCTGCTGCCCGAGTTCAAACAGGATTCCCTTCAGATCACGCTGGAAACGGCGGAACTCGCGGACGCGCGCCAGGTTCGCGTTCTTGTAGATCTCGGTCCGGTTCCTGTCCACCGCGGCCTCGACTGCGGTCAATCGCATTTCGAGAGCATCCAGCCGCGCGTTGATCTGCTTGAATATTTCCGGTTGCTCGGGCTCTTGACCCAAGAAGACCAGGAATGTGCCGACCTCGAAGAACTTCGCGACGATCGGGCCCGCGACCGGGAAAATCGCCCCCGCGGCGCCGGCGGCGATTTTCCCGGTCCTCTCCAGGTCGGCCTTGTCCTGGGGGTTGTACCCCTTCTCCACGGCCCGTGCGGCGGGCCAGGGCAGCAGCAGCAGCGCGAGCCCTGCCAGAATCCAGGCGCCCCGGCCGGGTCGGCCATTATTCCGTTGAGTCATCTCACCTCTCCGTTACCGGTTGCCTCATCCACAGATTGTTGCTGGAACGCCTGGTCGCGGACGGTCAGGGACGCTTGTAGTTCCGGCTCAGATGGAGCTTCACGCCGTCATTGAAGCCCCGCTGTCCGGCCTCGCTCATCATGTCGCGCACCCGCAGCGAGCCGGGCCCCGTGAGCGTGTTGCCCTGGGCGCCGAGCGCCGGGTCCCCGAAGATCGCGGTCGCGATGTCGAATCCCAGGCGGTAGACGACGTCCGAGTCCAGGAGGGCGCGGGCAACCGCCACGATGGGATCCTGCCTGGCGATCGCCGTTCCGAGGGAGACCAGATCCACGAATCCTTCGGTCAGCTTGGTCCCCTTGGTCGCCAGCCGGGTCCGCTCCACGGAGAAGGCAACAGCGGTGTTGAATCCGCTTCGTTCCTCAACCGGCAGCATGTCCCGGAACTTGTCTTTCCCGGGGCCCGGCAAAGTCTGCCCGTCCGCCACCGCCATCCCGATGTCGAACCCGCGCCGGCTCTCCGGGCTCGGATCGCTCGCGCGAAGCTTTGCCGCCAGCGGGTCCGCCTGCGCCAGAGTTGCGCCCTTAACCGCCAGCTCGTCCGGGGTTTGCGCGCCTGCCGGCGCCAGCGGTGCAGTGCACAGCAGGCCGACAGCCAGCGCCCCGATCAGTCTCGAAATCCGTCGTTTCATCGTGGTTGCTATCCTTTCTGATCAGGTCTCAGGATCATCCAGGCCCGGTCGTCAACGCCGGTAATTCCGCTGCAAATGGAACGTGACCGCGGCATTGAACCCCCGCTGCCCGGCGGCACTGAGCGCGTCGCGGATGCGGAGAGAACCCGGACCGGTGGCGGTATTTCCCCGGGCGCCAAGCGCCGGATCCCCGAAGATCCCTGTGGCGATGTCAAACCCGAGCCAGTAGAGGACTGCCGGATCGGCCGTGCGGGCCTTCGCTACCGCGGCGTCCGACTTCGCAATCGCTGCCCCCAGGCGGGCGAGATCGGCATTGCGGTTCCGTTCCAGGGAGAACGTGATGGCCGTGTCGAATCCGGGACGCTCGTTGGTGCGGAGGGACTCACGGGTCCTGTCTTTGCCGGGGCCGGGGAGGGTATGCCCTTCCGCCGCGGCGATGCCGACTTCGAAGCCTCGCCGCGTGTCCCTTCGCGCCTCCCGGCTGCGGAGTTCGACCAACAGCGGATCCGCATCCGTGAGTTCCGCTCCGCGGGCGGCAAGCGCATTCACTTCATCATTGGTCAACGGCGGGGCGGCCGGCGCCTGGGCTCCGGGGGTGGTCGAAAAATTGTGGGCGTAGCGGAAAGTGCGCCCATCCGGGCCGGCGGCCGTGATGACGAAGTAGTACACGATGTTGGGGGTCAACTCGGGCATGCGAAACGAATGCTGCGTAGACTTGGGTCCCAGCCCATCGTTCCAGGACAGCGTGACGGCGCCGGGCGGAAAGGGGGGTGCGAACGGCTGCCCGGCCGGAGTCGTGTCAGGAAAGTCGCCGTACCGTCGTGTGCTGATCTCTACCCGGCCGTGGGACGGTTCTTTGGTGGTAAAGGCGAACTCGGCGGACGTCATCCCGCGGAGAACGCGGACCTCGACCTTCGGGTTCTGGATGAAGAAATTGAAAGGCGACGGCGCGGTCCTGATCCGCTCCCGGGGTGGCTGCGCTGCCCTGCCCGGGAGTGCCGGCAGAAGCGCCGTCACCCCAAGGAGCCATGCGGCGAGCACGCCCGTCAGCCCGGTTGAAATCTGGATCATCTTTGGGTCTCCAGGGAGTTCACGCGAGTCGCCGCGCGTTGTTCGGGCAGCGAGGCGGCTTTGACGGTATCACCGTTCGCGGTTTTCGTAGATGGTCTCGCGCTCGATTGGTGCAGGCCCGTTCGGTAGGCTGCAAAGAGGACCTGGCCGCCCCGGTACCGAACTGTGAGAGAGCATCCCACGCCACCGTGGGCAGCAGCGTGGGTGAATTCGTGGAATCTCTCGAGGGCGACGTGATCGTGGGGGCCGGAACGGCTCCCTCGCTGCGGATCCCGCCCCTGGAACTGCGGCTTTTCGGCCCGCTCGACGTGCGCGTCCACGGGCGTCCACTCCCGGCAACTTCGTCCCGCAAAGGGCGGTGGGTGCTGGCGTTGCTCGCGCTCCGCTGTGGGAAGGAGGTAGATCGCGAATGGCTGGCCGGCACCCTCTGGCCCGAAAGTGCGGCGCCGCAGGCATTTTACAACCTCCGTCAGCACCTCTCCGAACTGCGCGTGGCGCTCGGAGGGGAAGCCGTCCGGCTCCGCGCCCCGACGCGGCGTACCCTGTGCCTCGACCTTTCCGGGGCCTGGTCGGACGTCGCCGCCTTCGATGCGGCCCTCGCGCGGGGAGGGCGCAGCTCGCTGGACGAAGCGGTCGCACTCTACCGGGGCCCCCTGATAGAGGGCTGCCAGGAGGAATGGATTCTCCCGGAGCGCGAAGCCCGCGAACAGGCGTATCTGCGGGCCCTGGAGCGCCTGGCGACGGCGGCCGCGGAACGCGGCGATCCGGAGGCGGTGGTGGCTTTCCTCAGCCGGGTGCTCGCTGCCGATCCGCTTCGGGAAGGCGCAGCCCGCGACCTGATGGCGGCCCACAGCGCACGGGATGAGTTCGCCGCCGCCTTCCAGGTCTACCGCGACCTGCGACTGCGTCTCCACCACGAAATCAACGCATCGCCGGCGCCGGCAACCACGGCGCTCTTCGAGGCGATCCGCAGACGGGCCGGCCCTCCCGCCGCGCCGACCCGCGCCGGGAGGGTTGGCTTCCCCTGCACGGCTGCCCGCCTCCCACGGCCGCTCACCCGCCTGGTGGGCCGCACGGAGGCGCTGGCACAGGTGCGAGGCTGCCTGGCCGGCGCCCGTCTCGTAACCCTAACCGGCGCCGGCGGGGTAGGGAAGACCCGGCTGGCGATCGAGGCCGCCCGTGGGCTGGAAGAGGAGGCTCGGGCGGAGGTCGCCTTTGTGGACCTGGCCGCCGTGACCGATGGGGTGTTCGTGTCGCGAACCGTGGCAGCGGCTCTCGCGCTGCGAGAAGTGCCGGGGCAGTCCCTCGAGGAGACGCTCGGGGCCGCGCTGGGATCGCGATCCGTGCTGCTGGTGCTCGACAATTGCGAGCACCTGGTCGGGGCGTGCGCTGAGCTGGTGCAAATGCTGCTCCAGGCGTGCCCGGAAGTCCGGGTCCTCGCGACGAGCCGCGAAGTGCTCAAAGTCGCCGGAGAAGCGATCTGGCGGGTGCCGTCGCTCTCACTGCCGTCCGAGGCGGCGCTTCGGACGATGGGCGAAGGGGCCGAAGATTCGCTGCTGGAATATGCAGCGATCCGTCTCTTCGCGGAACGCGCCGCCCAGGCGGAGTCGGGGTTTCGACTGCACGGCGCGGACCTTCGGCTGACCGCGCAGATCTGCCGCCGGCTGGACGGGATTCCCCTGGCCATCGAACTGGCGGCGGCGCGGGTCAGCGCGCTTCCGGTGCGGGAGATTGCCCGGCGGCTCGACGACCGCTTCCGGCTGTTGACCGGAGGTTGCCGGACGGACCTCCCCCGGCACCGGACACTGAAGGCCAGCATTGCCTGGAGCTATGATCTCCTGTCCGAGCCGGAGCAGGCATTGCTCCGGCGGCTTTCCGTGTTCGCCGGCGGGTGGACGCTGGAAGCGGCTGAGGCCGTGTGCGGCAGCACCGGGGAAGATGGCGGCGACATCCTCAATCTCCTCACTTCCCTGATTGACAGGTCCCTGGTGCTCTACGAACCGCACGACGAAGCAGGCCGGTACCGCTTGCTGGAGACGGTGCGCCAATACGCCTGGGAGAGATCGCGGGAAGCGAGGGACGAGACTTCAGAGCGCCACGGCGCGTACTATCTGGACCTGCTGCGGCGGTGGGCGCCGCATTTGACCGAAGTGGGTTGGGCCCGGCGGGTGGACCGCGAGTACCCGAACGTGCGCCTGGCCCTGGAGTGGAGCCTCACGAGCCCGGCACATGCCGGGCTCGCGGTTGCGGCCGCGCGGAGTCTCCAACGGTTCTGGCTGTTGCGGGGGCGCGCAGCGGAGGGCCGGGAGTGGTGGGAACGCGCACTGGCGAGGGTGGACTGGATGCCGCTGGCGCTGCGCGGAACGGCGCTTGGCCAGGCCGGCGCACTGGCTCTGCCGGGATGGGATCACGCCGGGGCACGCCGCCTCCTGCACGAGGCGGCAGCCCTCGCACGGCTGCACGCCGACGGGGAACTGCTTGCCGGAGTGCTGCTGGACCTGGGGGCGATTGCGGTCCGCGAAGGTGACTCCTCTGCCGCGTTCCGGTTCTACGAGGAGAGTCTGGCCATGGCGCGCCAGGCGGAATCAGCATCTTGCGCCGGTCGGGCCCTCATCGGCATCGCGCGAGTGAGCGCTACCCTCCGACAGCCGGCGCGCGCCTGGGCATGCGCCGAGGAGAGCGTGGCGCTCTTCCGCTACCTGGGGGAGCCGGACGGGACTGCGGGGGCGCTTCACATCGCAGGGCTGGTGTTACTGGATCAGGGCGACGAGCCCGCACGGGCGCAGGTGCTGCTCGAGGAGAGCCTGGCGCTCTCTCGCGTCTACGCCGACTATGGTCAACTCGCCGGAACTCTCGCCCGCCTTGGGGACCTTGCTCGCCAGAGGGGAGAACTCGCCCGGGCGCGCTTGCTCTTCGAGGAAGGCCTGGCGCATTGGCGGGAGATGGGCGACCAGGTGGGCATTGCCAGCTTGCTCAGCGAACTAGGATTCGTGGCGCTCGATGAGGGCGACCTTGCCGCTGCGCAGGCGCTGCTGGAGGGGAGCCTGGTGCTGCGGCGCGCGTTCGGCGATCAGGTAGGGATTGCCCGAATGTTGTATTACCTCGGGACCATCGAACGACTGCGGGGCCGGCTCGCCACGGCCCGGTCGCTGTGCGAGCAGGCGCTGGCGATGGGGCGGGAACTGAACCAGCCGTGGGTTGCAGCCGCCTGCCTCCTCCAGACGGGTCTGGCGGCACTGGGCGAGGACGATCCCCTGGAGGCGCGACAGTTCATCACTGAGGCGCTGGGAATCTGGAGGACGGCTGGGGATCAACGGGGTCTCACCCGGTGCCTCTGGGCACTGGGAAGGGTCGCAATGGCTGCCGGTCCTCCGGCGGAACCCCCATTCCGGGCGGCACGACTGTTCGGCGCAGCCGCGGCAGTGGAGGACCGGAGTGGGCTGCCCCTGGCGCTTTGGGAACAGGTCGAGTGCGAGCGAGCCAGAGCGTCCGTTTGCGCCGCGCTGGATGAAGAGCAGTTCGCCGCAGCGTGGGCCGCGGGCCGGCAGATGACGGCGGAAGAAGCGTGCGCTTCCGCGCTGGAAGGCGTCCCCTGACTGCCGGCGCCCAGCATCGGAGACAGCAAGCAAACGCCGCACCCGGCGCTCCCGGGGAACAGAAAACCGGGTCATAGTGTAGGAAGCCGCGCGCCTCGGTGCGGGCGACGGAGCCGTGCGCCGCGAACAGAAGGGCCGGGTGCAGGAATGGGTCACCCGGCAACGGAACTCCTCGGCCGGATCCGAACCGCTCGCCGGCAGTTTGCTGAGCCACCGCGGAGGCTTTTCCCTTCCGGTACCGACCAGGGTCTCAGCGCACCCAAGCTGCCGGCGGCTCGTTTCAAGACATGAGTAGCGGTGGGTGGAGCATGGCGGCCGTCCTGCCAGAAGGGAACGGGCTGCGGCGCTTCTACCTTCGCAGAGAACCTATGCGCAAAACAAGCAATCTGGTCGTGGTCGCCTTCATCGTGCTCTGCGGTCTTCTCGCGTTCCTGCGGCTCGCCCCCCGGGGAACACAGGGCGGCGCTCTTCCGCTCCCCGGGATGCCAGGTCGGAGCGCGGCGGGCGGGAACGCCATCGAGGTCCTCTTCTCCTCCTCGGACGGGAAGAAGGAGTGGGTGGATGCCGTCACCGAGCGCTTTCACCGCTCCAATCCCCAGGTGAACGGCCATCCGGTCCATGTGACCGTGAACCACATGCGCAGCGGGGAAAGCCGCCAGAAGATCCTGGACGGCAAGGAAAAGCCCACGATCTGGGGTCCCGCCGGCCCGAGTTGGGTGACCCTGATCAACCGGGACTGGCAACTCCGTGAGAAGCAGCCGTTCCTGGAGGCGGTCCGCCCCACCGTGCGCACGGGGCTGGTCATCGCGATGTGGGAGCCGATGGCGCAGGCCCTCGGTTGGCCGGGTAAGAAGCTCGGCTGGTCCGACGTGGTGCGGGTGGCGCAGAACCCGAAGGGATGGAGTGCCTATGGCCATCCCGAGTGGGGCCAGTTCCGTTTCGGCCACGCCCACCCGGACTACAGCAACTCCGCCATGCTCTCGGTGATCGCGGAGATCTACGCGGGGGTGGGAAAGACCCGGGGTCTGACCGTCGCTGACCTGCGCAGTCCGAAGGTGGTCGCGGCGGTCCGCGCCACGGAGCAGGCGATTGTCCACTATGGGGAAAGCTCTTCCTGGCTGGTCGAGAAGCTGTGTGCGAACGGCCCCTCCTATCTCTCGGCGCTGACGGTTTACGAGAGTAGCGTCGTGAAGGCGAACACGCAGTACCCGGACAAGCCGTTCCGCATCGTCTCGATCTACCCGCGCGAAGGGACCTTCTGGGAAGACCACCCGGCCGGCATCGTGACCGCAAGCTGGGTGACGGCGGATCAGCGGGCGGCGGCGAAGCAGTACCTCGACTACCTGAACGCGGCGGAACCTCAGCAGCAAGCCTCCGAGTTCGGCTTCCGGCCGACGCAAGCCGGGATAACGCTCCAGGCCCCGTTCGACCAGGAGCACGGCGTTGACCCTGCGCAGTCGGGCCGCCCGGAGTTGGAGTACGTTTCCCAGGAAGTCTTCAACCGCGCCAATGAGTTGTGGCACCAGGTAAAGAAGAAAGCGTCCGTCTTCCTCGTTCTGGATACCTCCCGCAGCATGCAGGGGGCTCCCATTGAGGCGGCGAAGGCCGGCGCCGCCAACTTCGTTAAGCACCTGGAGCGGGACGACGATATCCGCGCCTGGACCTTCAACTCGGCAATCACGGAGCTGGGCTCGGGCGGCCGGGCGGGAGCCGTGGCGGAGGAGATGTCGGGCCGTTTTGGTGGGCTCTTCGCCAGCGGGGGAACGGCCCTCTATGATGCTGTGGCGCGCGCCCTGCAGGCCGCGGAGCAGCAGAGGCGGCGCACCACAACCCCGCGCCTCTACGCAATCGTGGTGCTTTCCGACGGTGTGGACACCAACAGCCACAACACCAAGTCAGATCTGCTCTCCCTGCTTCCGAACAGCGAAGCGGCGGAGGGAACCCGCATCTTCACCATTGCTTACGGCAAGGAAGCTGACAAGGCCACGCTCCAGCGGATTGCGGAGGAGAGCAATGGCCGGATGTTCGCGGGCGGTACGGACGATGTCGAGAAAATCTACACCTCGATCGCCGCTTACTTTTGATGAGCACCCGTCCCCCCGCTCCTTCCAGAGCACTTCTTGATGCGCGGGCACTGGTGGCACTCCTCGCGGGAGGGGTGACAGCGGGCGCGACCGGATTCTGGTGGCTGCTGCTTCCCGGCGTCCTGCTTTACCTGTGGCTCGTGCGGGTGGCCGCAGTGGAGGCGAAGGACCCGCTGGCATGGGAGGAGCCCGATCTGCGCGGACTGGCGCCGCGGTACCGGGCGTCGGCTGAAGCGGCGGTCGCTGTCCAGCGCCGCCTCAACGAGGAACTGCGGACCGCACCTCGGTACTTGCAGCAGAGTGTGCAGGCGATCTGGGCTGAGGTCGAGGCGCTCGGGGCACGACAGCTCGGGCTCATCCGCCAGCGCCAGAGCCTCGAGGAATGCCTGGGCCGCCTCAACCCGGAGCCGTTGCACGTCCAGGAGCGCGCCCTTCTGGCGCGCCAGAAGCTGGCGAAGGACGGCATCGCCGCGAGGCAGTATGAACAGGCGCTTCAGGCGCTCCGTGGGCAGGCCCGGAACGTACAGGAGCTTACGGCCAACGCCGAGCGGATCGACGCCCAACTGCTGACCGTTCATCACGCGCTGGAGAACGTCTACGGACAGGTGCTCCGGATGAAAACGGCGGAGGCGCGGGTCGGAGAAACGGTCGTGGGAGAGTTGAACACGAGCCTCCAGGGACTCTCGCGCCAGGTCGACGCCCTTTCGGAAGCGGTGGACCAGGTATACGCGCGGAACACGAGGGAAAGTGCCTGAAAAATCATCGGACCAGTACGGGCCGCCATGGGTGGACCCTGCTCGTCGGGGCGGTGCTCCTGAGCTGCGCCTACAGCTCCCGTGCTGCGAGCGCGGCCGCAGCCTCTATGACGCGGAGGCAACCCTGATAGGCGGCCCTGCCCTGACGCCGGCCGACGATAACTCGCTGGGAGCGCCGGCGCTCCTCCCTGTGCATTCCCCGCAATTTTCCGCCCATTGAACGCAGCGTGGTCCGCGTTGGCCACCACCCCTGGACGGCGTGTTCCTTGGAACACAACTCGCCGCCCCTGCGTTACCCGACCCCATTCGCCGGAGCCAGTTTCCACCGGCGTTTTACCTCCAGGATGCGGGTGGCGGACTCGGCGATGCGGCGGCGAAGGTGCGGATCTCGCTGTGCGGCCTGCAGCAGGCGCCGGGAGATGCGGCGCACATCGGCAGGCTGAAAGGCAGTGCCCAGGAGCAGCATGTCCGCACCGCTGCGCACCGCCTCAATGATGCGAGCGTCTCGCTCCGCCGGTCGCGCGGCAAACCCGGCCATGCTCAGGTCGTCGGTGATGGCAATACCGGTGAAGCCCAACTCGCGCCGGAGCACCTGCTGCAGAAAGTACGGGGAGCGCGATGCCGGCGCCTCCCCCACGCGCTGGGCGGCCGCATCGGAGAAGCGGATGCGGAAATGTCCCACCATCACCGCATCAAGCCGGGCATCCCGTACGGCGACCCGGAACGGCTGCAGATGCCGCTGCCACTCGCGATACGGCAGTCGGGCCGTCGGGAGGAGCCGATGGGAGTCTGCCGGCGTGCAGCCGTGTCCCGGAAAGTGCTTGGCGGTGGCGATGATCCCGTGCTGCTGCAAGGCCTGGATGTAGGCTCCCCCGAGCGCGGCAACCTGTTCGGGGGCGGCCCCGAACGTCCGTCCGCGCAGGACGGTGCTGCGCGACACGCCCAGATCGAGCACGGGCGCGAAGTTCATGTTGAGCCCCATCCGCCGGAGTGCCTGCGCTGCATGGCGGGCGGCCGTGCGCACCGCGGCCGGGTCTCGCTGCCGGCCGAGACGAGACGCAGAGGGAAAGTCGCGGGGGTGCTGCGTCTGGTGCGGAAAGCGGAGCACCGGTCCCCCCTCGCCGTCCGTCGCGAGGAACGGGTGGATGCCCGCGCGGGACCTGCGACCCCACTCCCGCAACGCGAGTGCGGTGCGGCGGGCCGCCGCTTCGCCCGGCAAGTCAGACCGGAAGAACACGTAGCCTCCCGGGCGGCACTCCTGCATCACCGCCGCGAAATCGCGCCGGGACGGGGAGCGAACCGAAACGAGCAGCATCTGGCCCACCTGGTCAGCCAGGCTGAGCGCGTCGGGGTGCGGCGCGGGTGCGGCCTGCGGCTCGGGACCAGCGGTACGCGGCAGGGGCGCAACGACAGCCGGCGGAACCGGCAGGAACGAACGCTGACGCACGGAGGTAGGTGGGACCTGCGATGGGAAAGGATACAGAATTGCGGATGCAGGATCCGCGACACCGAACAAACAGGGAACGATGAGTGCGGCAGGCCAGATCCGCATGCCTGCTTTCCCGCGTTCCCCCACGCTCGCCTTTCCACACCGGCTCAACATCCTGCCCCGTGCGAAGTAACCCATTTCCGGAATCCTATGAGCAATCCACTTCTCGTTCTTCCGAAGGCGCTCCCATCGCGCCGTTCGCGCCCTCGTGAGGTCGTGTGTCGCTTCCCGCTTGCGCGTCCCTCACTCGCCCGTCCGTCTCTATCCATCCAAATGCACCCGTCCACAGTCCTCGACCTCTCTGTGCTCGTTTCCCTGTTCTGCCTCTTGCCTTCGCCGGCCTCCCCACCTCCGTCTCCCGTTTCGCCCCTCCGTACTCCAGTCCTGGGCCCGGCCGCCTTTTTTACAGCCCCGTCTGGGGACCGCCTTCCGCTATCCATGCGGGGGGACCTGGACCGGGCGCTTCAGCAGGCAGTGGGCAGCGGGGCAGCGCCCGGCATCGCGCTCCTGGTAGAACACCGTGGCACGGTGGTGTACCGGGGCGCGGTCGGCCTGCGGAGCGTGACTCCGGCGCGCGAAGCCATGACGCCGGACGATCTCTTCGATCTGGCGTCGCTTACCAAAGTGGTGGCGACCACCCCGGCAGTGATGGCGCTGGTGCAGGACGGGAAACTGGTACTGGACCGGCCGGCGGCAACCTACTTCCCCGAGTTTGCCCAGAACGGCAAGGGGCGCGTCACGCTGCGCCACCTGCTTACCCACACGTCCGGCCTGCCCGCCTGGGTGGACTTACAGAAGAAGTTCGGCATTCCACCCACCGCGGGCATCCAGGACCGGCGCGCAGCAGTGACGGCTGCGCTGGCTGCGCTTCCGCTGCGCAGTGCTCCGGGAACTCGGGAGACATACAGCGATCTGGGGTTCCTGACGCTCGAGGAAGTGGTGCGGCGGGTGACGGGGGAGCCGCTCGACCGGTTTGTGCACCGGCGGATTCACGGCCCGCTTGGAATGCAGCGCACCACCTACCGGCCCGGCGCCGGCGAGCGCGCCGGAGCCGTTCCCACCCTTCTGCTGGGGGGTCGGGCGCTCCGGGGCGAAGTTCATGATCAAAACGCCCGGGTGCTCGGAGGCGTCGCCGGACACGCCGGCCTCTTCAGCACGCTGGACGATCTTGCCGTCTACGGGCGGATGCTCCTGAGCACGGACACCGGCGATCGCCGCCGCTATCCGCTCCTGCCCACCACGCTCCGGGCGATGTCCATGCCGCAGACGCCGCCGGGGCTGCCTCTGCGGGGCCTCGGCTGGGACATCGCGTCCCCCCTCGCCGCCCGGGTGTGCAGCACCCGGCTCCCCCTCGGCAGTTTTGGGCACACCGGATTTACGGGAACCTTTCTCTGGGTAGATCCCTACAGCCGGACGCTCGTCGTGGGGCTCTCCAACCGGCTGCACCCGCACGGGCACGGGGATGTGCGGGACGTGTGGCGGCGGGTCACGGGCATACTGGGCAACTGGTTCTATCCGGGGGAATCCTCGCCTGCCGTCGCCGCCCGCTCCCCAATCGAGGGCCGGAGCGACGGCGCCCGCACCGCACTGGATCAGCTCCGCAGCGAGGGGTTTCGCCGGCTGCGGGGCCGGCGCATCGCCTGGATCGGCACGCGGGAAGCGACCACCTCGGACGGGATTCCGGCGCTGGAGCTGCTGCGCCGGACCGGCGGGGTGCGCCTTGCGATGGTGGCCTTCCCACTGGCGCGCGGCAGATTCGCGCTTGCCTCGCGCGGCGCGGCGCCGGGAAGTGCGAGTCATGCCGATGTGCTCCCGAATCCCAGGGGACGGAGCGCACCGCGGACCGCCGATCACCCGGAACTACTCGTGGTGGATCTGCCGAACTCGGGTCGAGCCGGTGACCCCGTCCTTCCGGTGCTGGCCGGGGTGCTGCGTTACGCCGCCGCGCAGCAAGTTCCTGTGCTCGTGCTGGATCGCCCGGCCGCAGTACGCCGCGGCGCCCTCACGGCCGGACCCGGACCACACTCCGCCGGCGGAAACAGCACCGTGGTGCTTCCCGATCCACACGGGCTCTCCCTGGGTGAGTTGACGTTGACGCTCCGGCAGCAGCTCGGGCTGACCTGCACTGTAGAGGTAGCGACCGCACCGTAACCGGGCCGGGCGGCAGAGTTCCCGGTTGCCGATTCCTGGAACCCTGGAGGGAACAAGACCGAAACACCGGGAATCGTGCTCCAATTTCACCTGGAACACCCGGGGTGCTTGTGAGCCATTCCGGAGGGCCGGCCCGATGCCTTCCTGCCAATGTTTGGTGTCCTGGAGTATGGGGGGTGGTGCGGCAGGCGTCGCGTGGGTCCACTTGCTTACGCGCGTGGTTAGGGTACGCTGGGGGGGTGCGGCGGGCGTTTTGTGGGTCCACTTGCTTACGCGCATGGTTCGGGTACGGTGGGGGGTGCGGCGGGCGTTT
>SYMT01000580.1 GCA_005805375.1 Actinomycetota bacterium | reverse complement strand
CTGGGAGAGCGAGCGGGAAGCCTGACCCGCCGACGGGGCCCGGCGCTGCAACTGCTGGAGCTGGCGGGAAAGTTCCTGCGCCTGCCGCTGGAGTTCCCGCTCCAGGCGCGCCAACTCCCGTCGCTGTTCCGGCGTGGGCCCATTCTGCGTCTGGCGCACCGCTTCGGACTGCTGCTGCAGCATCCGGTTCAAACGCTGTGCGGCCTGCTGCAATTGCCGGGCCAGTTGACGCGGGTCGGACGGATTCAGGGAGTTGCGCAACTCCTGAGCGGCTTCTTCCAGCGCCTGGGCGGCGTTCTGTTGCTGGCTCTGTGCTTGCCCCAGCGCATTCTGCTGCGAGTTCTGGGCCGCCTGTGCCTGCTGCTGCGTCACCCCGGACTGACGGAGCCCCTCGGCAGCGCCCTGGGCCGCCTGTGCCTGTTCCGGCGAGCGGGCCTGAGCATTACGGGCTGCACGGTCCAGGTCCTGGAGCGCCTGCTCGGTAGCCCGCTGCAAACTCTGCTGCTGCTGGGCGTTTGCCTGGAGCTGCGCCCGCTGCTGGGGCGTCAATTCAGACATCTCCCGGCCGAGCGTCTGTGGCAAGAGCTGCTCGCTTTGCCGCTGCAAGTTGCGCTGCTCCTGAGCCAGCCGTGAAAGGCGGTTCGCCATCCGCTCCAGTTCATTGCCGGGTTGAAGCTGCCCGGCGATGCGATCGAGTTCGCGCAGGATCTGTTCCTGTTGCTGACTGGCGCCCCCCAACTCGCTCCGCGATCCCTCCGGGTTGGACGGCGCCTGGGCCTGCGCCGCACCGATGCGATTGGCGGCCTGGGGCATCGCGCTCTGCGACAACTGGCTCAGTCCCTGCTGGGCCTGTCGCTGGGATTCGCGCTCCCCGGGGTCGGCCAGACGATTCGTGGCCGCCATCCGGTTCATTTCGCCGACGCGCCGGGCGAGATCGCCTGCCGTAGTGCCGGCAGTGCGCTGGCGGTCTTCCGCAGCGCCCAGCGACTCCGGGTTCGGCTTCTGAGTGTTCCGCTGCGCGTCCACCTGTGCGCGGGTACCCTTCTGCTCCTGAACCAGTTCCCGGAGCTGCTGAAGGATCTCCTGGCGCTGTTCTTCGTAGCGCCGTTCCGCCTCCCCACGATCAATGACGTGCAACTGGTACTCGGTCGAGCGCCCGACATGGGGGCCGGTGACATTGTCCCAATCCGTCGCTTCGATACGATACCGCACGGCGTCCCCCGGTTTCAGCCCGAGGGATGCCAGAGACCAGACGTTCTCCAGCGCGAGATTCCGTGCCGTGCGCCCACCGGTTCCGGCCGGCAGCGAACCCTGCCGCCCGGCGATCTCGTACGGAACGCGCACCTGTGCCACGCCGTAGTCATCCTTCGCCAGGATGCCGAGTTGCACCAGCGCGTCGGGGACCACATCCAGATCGCCCGCCGGTTCAAGGAGCTGCACTTCGGGCGCCAGATCCGGAATCGCCTTGATGGGAAATGACTGCGCATCCGGGTTGTGAAACCCGTCGGTATCCTGCAACCGGAGCGAATACTGGCCATTTTCACGGACGACAATCGCGCCGCGCACCTGGTCACCCTGGACCGGCCACTCCACCGGCTGCGCGCGAGGCAGCGTGACCATCGCTTCCTGCAGCGGCTTGTTGGCCTTGAGTTCCAGTCGCACCCGGGTGCCCACGGGAGCGGCGATCCCGCCCGATTCGGAACGGGTCAGGACCGGGCGGCGCTCCATGTAGGGCGGATAGTCCAGCGTGAAGGTCGCGCCCACGATCACGGCCGGATCCACCACTTCGGCGGCGCCTTGGTCGGACTGCCCGTCTCCTGCCTTCGCGTAGTACGTCAGCGATTCCGAAACAGCCGGGAAACGGTGCCTGAACCCGTGTTCACCATCAGCCTTCAGCTCGACCGTGTTCCAGCGTCCTTCCCCAAAACGGAAGAACAGGCGTGCCTGATCCACCAGTCGTCCTTCCTGGCTGACAGTTACCTGGAAATCGGTCCCCTTCAGTACCTTCACACTCGGCAGCGGCGCCACCTGCACACGGGTGTCGCGCCACACCGGAGTGTTTTGGAGCGCCATGCGGGACAGATAGGCGCCGAACGCGGGCCCGGCCAGCAGCAGATGCAGCACCAACACCAGAGCGACGAGGCCGAAACTACCGCCGGCCCGCTGCACCCCCTGCAAAGAAAATGCTTGCTCGAAAGAAAGTCCTTCCGCCTCTCGTTCGGCCTCGGACTGGACATCGTTCAGCAGAGCCCGGGAGAAGCCCGCCAGGCGTTCCGGGGCGGCGCCGGCAAATTCCACGGCCGACAGCAAGCGTTCGCGGAGTTGCGGGTAGCGCCGCTCGACGATCACCGCGACGGCCTCGGGAGGGCGCGGCTGAAACAGCGGCCGGAGCACCAGCCAGATTCCACCCACCGAGAAGACGAGTCCCATCACGACCCACGCCACAATGCGGGCCTGAATCGGCAGCACCAGGGCACGGTCCAGGTGGAAGCACGCTACGAACAGCGCCAGCACCCCCGCTCCGGTCCAGAAGCCACCCTCCGTGGCGAGCAACCCGCGCCAGTACGTCCGGGCGCGAAGCAGACGGGGCTGAAGAGCCATCTGGGCCATGGGTGCGGCCTTTCCGAGAGAGGACGGAGAAGTGGAGTGCCCCCTTAGACGCGCAGGAGCAGTGTATGGTTACGCGCGATGCCCGCGTATTCCTTGTGCGGTATTCAGCACCCGGGCGCACTCCCCAGAGGGGCACCGAAAATAAGAGCGAAGCCGCCGCGGATCCGCGGCGGCTTCTGACTTCGAACTCAAGCCGAACGGCTGGAGTTCCCAGTGCAGGAGGCTTCCGCCCGTAAGCGTCAGCCTCCTGCGCGACTACATTGTGGTGATCGTCTGGCTCGTGGCGACCCTGGTGAAGCCGTTGTTCTTGAAGAACCGGAGCTCAAAGGAGCCGGCGGGCGCTGGCACGGTGAAGTTGAGCATTCCTGCCGCCACACCGTTCGTGTACTGGAAGGAGATCGGATTCGTGTTCGGATCACCCACCCGGAACAACCCGATCCAGTCCAGCGGCGAGGCGTTCGTCTCTGACGTGAATGTCGCCACTACGTTGAGGCCCGGGGCTCCGCCGATCGGCGTCACCGTCAGGCTGTAGGCGCGGGACACCGTGATCCGGGTGCTGACTGCGGCCGTCTCGAAGCCGTCGTTGAGATTGTAGCGGAACTCGTAATCTCCCGGCGTGAGGTTGGCCGGCAGAACGAACGCCGGGTTCCCGGAGGCAGCGCCGCCGGTGTACTGGAAGTTCGGGGGGTTCTGGAACTGCGCGACCGGGTCTCCCACCCGGTAGAGGGCGATCCAGTCTCGGACCGGCGAACCCGCCGGCGCCGTGAAGCTGCAGTTGATGGTCTGGCCGGGGAACGTGAAGGTCGTGCTCGGCGTCACGGTGCGAGACGCCCGCACCGTGATCGGCACACTCCGCGCCGCCACGGTGAAGCTGTCGTTCAGGAAGTAGCGCAGCTCATACTGCCCCGGGGTAGCCGGCGCCGTGAAGAAGAACACGCTGCCTGTGGAGCCCTGGGTGTAGAAGAACTGCCCGAACTGCAGGGACGACTGCCCAACGCGGAACAGTCCGATCCAGTCAAGGGCCGACGAGCCGGCCGGAGCCGTGAAGTCGGCGCGGATCTGGCCGCCGGCGACCAGGCTGGTCGGCGACGGGGTAATCGTCCGGCTGGGCGATCCCACCGTGATCGTCTCGCTCCGCGCCACCGAGGTGAAGTTCCCCAGCAGGTAGCGGACCTCATAGTCGCCCGAGACATTCGGGGCCGTGAACGTCACCGTTCCCGTCCGAGCCCCGCCCGTGGCTCGGGTGTCGAGGACGGTGTTGCTTCCCACGCGGAAGAGGCCGAGCAACTCATCAGCACTCGCGCCGAAGGGTGCCGTGAAGTCCGCGGTGATCGCCTCGCCGAAGTTGACCTTCCAGAGGCCGGCGGACACGCTGCGCCCGGTCACGGTGAACGGCGCGCTCTTGTTCAGAGACACGGGCGTGTTGTTCAGCAGGTAGCGGAACTCATAAACACCCGGCGCGGTGGGGGCGGCAAACAGCCGCTGAGCAGCCGCCGCGCCATTCGTGAACTGGAAGGCGAGGAACGCGGTGTTCGGCGTGCCCACCCGGAACAGGCCGATCCAGTCCAGCGCATTCGGGGCTGCCGGAGCCACGAAGGTGACGGTGATGGGCCCGCCCGCGTCCACGATCTCCTCGCTCAGATCCAGGGTCGGCGTCTGCCGGGGCGTGTTGTTGACCAGAGCTGATAGGCGGTTCGTGGTTTCGTTGGCAACGACCACGTCCGCATCGCCGGTGTCAAACAGGTCCGCTACGGCCAGTGCGAAGGTGCTGGGTCCGCCGGACGGGACCGCCTGCAGCGCCCCGAAGATCCCCGCCCCGTTGTTGAAGAGCACGCTGAAGTTCGCGGTGCCGGCGTTCGGCACCAGCAGATCCAGCGCCCCGTCGCGGTCCACGTCCCCGGCAGCCATTCGGGACGGCGAGAGGCCGGCATTTTGCAGGCTCCCGAGCGAGAACCCGCCCGCCCCGTTTCCGACGGCCAGTTGAACCCCGTTCGCCGGCCCATCCGCCACGGCAATGTCCAGGTTCCCCTCGCCGGTGAAGTCGCCCAGCAGCACCTGGTTGATCACGGCGCCGGCGCCGGAGCCGACGCTCAGGCTGGCGCCCTGATGGAACAGGCCGCCCTGCTCACCAATCCACACGACGATCCGGCCGGGTGTCGAGTAGCTCACCACCAGGTCGGTAAACCCGTCCTTGTTGAGGTCGCCCCCGGTGATCCGGCTGCCGTTCCCGGGGCTGGCCGGGAAGAAAGTCGGCGGGGAAAAGCCGCCATCGCCCTGATTGAACAGAAGCGCCATATCCGCAGAGTTGCGGTGCGCCACGGCGAGATCCGGGCGCCCATCCTGGTTGAAGTCACTCAAGAAAATGCCGGAAGGCTGGTTGCCCACCAGGTAAGGGAACCGCGCAGAATTAATCCTCCCGTCAGGCGGGGACCACTCCCGGGATGGTCACGAACCACTTCCCCAGTGCCGGGAGACGCTCGATCTGCGTTTCCAGGGCGGCCATCTCGGGTGCGAGGAGCCGCACGCCG
>SYMT01000579.1 GCA_005805375.1 Actinomycetota bacterium | reverse complement strand
GTCCGAGGCGATAGCCTCGTCCACCCTGGTGGGCAGCACGACCCCAATGATTTTTCCACCACCCCGAGGTCTGCCGGCGAAACGCGGGCCCCGCGGGTGAGGCGCGCGACCCGGAGGTTCCGGCGGCGGCGAAGTGCTGATAGGGCCGTGGAGATGATCAGGGTGGACGAGGCTATCGCCTCGGACTCCGGCGAGACTCGCGAGGTGGGGCGTTCGATCTGAGGGTTGTTCGGCGAGGCGCGCGAGGTGGGACTCTCGCGCTGGGGGTTCTCGGGCGAGACGGGCGCGGTGGGGCGCTTGATCCGGAGATGGTACGGGAACGGGACGCGCAAAGCGGCCCCAGAGACGACGGTGTCACTGCGCGAGGTTCGCCCGAAGCCGCCCCAGAGATGAGGGCGTCACCTCGCAGGTTTCGCCGGAGTCTGAGGCGCCAGCCTCGTCCACCCGGGCGGGCAGCACGGCCCTGACGGAGGACGCGCGACGTTCGCAGTGCGGGAGGCCCTTCTGCGGTCCTGATCCGGGCGGCGTGACGGGGACCGGAGCCCCGGTGTGATGTGGGCCGAACCCCCCGGTAAGCCGAGCAGTTGGGAACGACCGCGAAATCCAGAAGGGGGACGAGGCTGTCGCCTCGGGCTCCGGCGAAATTGGAGAGGGGTGCGATGCCGACGGGGAGGGAGTGCGGATCGGCGCTCGGTGGGGGCGGCGGCACGCGAGGTTCCGCGATCTCCGGCGAGATTGGGAGCGGGGTGCGACACCGCCGGAGAGGGGCGTTGGGATCGGCGCCCGGCCGAGGCGGGAGGCTGGGGCAGGTCTCACCGAGGCGAACCGGAGTGGGGATCCCCACCGCAGAGGACGCAGAGGAGAGGGCGGGCGCAGTGTCCCACCGCACACCGGCGGGGTGAACCCACGGTGCTGCAGCCCTGCGGAAACCCCAGTGCGATCACTCCAGGCGGAACGGATTCGCCTGCCGCAGATCGGCGACATGGATGCGGCGCTTGCCGTCCAGGAGGGCCAGCAGCGGCTCCCCGAGGATAGCGCCGCGCCAGCCCTGCAGGATGGCGGGTTCGGGCGGGGCGTCCGGCAGGCCCAAACGCCAGCGGACCAGGTCCTGGAGGTCCGACGCCGTGGCCAGGAGTTGGGGATCCACTTGGTGTTCGGCTGCCAGTCCGGTGGCGACCACGGAGAGGAGCTGGCTGAGGGCAGACAGTTGCGGGAGGTCATCCTTGCGGAGCGAGGCCGGCAATTCGCTGTCGGGCAGCTTCAATGCCGCCTGCACGGCCTGGACGATTTCAGGGCCGGCATTGCGGATTGCATTGCGCTCCATGCCCCGCAGCGCAAACAGGTCCGCAGGCGTCTGCGGCTTGCGCTTGGCAATCTCCACCAACAACTCGTCCCGGAGGACCCGGCGCGGGGGCGCGTTGTCGGCGCGCGCTGTGTCGTCGCGCCACCGCCAGAGGGCGCGCAGCACCCCCAGTTCCCTCCGCCGCAGGTTCGTGACGCCGGGGAGCTTCCACCAGCGTTCTTCGAGTTCCTCGGCAGCGACCCTGTCGGCGTAGCGGTGCGACTCCAGGGCGAGCCATGACTCCCGGTCGAGCTTCTGTGCCCGCTCGTACAGCAATTCTCGGAGCGTCAGGAGGTGGCGCACGTCATCGGCGGCATACTCGATTTGGGAGTTGCTGAGCGGGCGTTTTCGCCAGTCCGTGAAGGTTTCGGAGCCCTTCAGTTCCACGTTCAGGGCCTTGCGGACGAGGTTTGTGTGCGACAGGGGGTAACCGAAGCCGACCAGCCCGGCTGCGATCTGCGCATCCAGCACCCGGCCGGGGAGACGCCCGGCGTAGCGCAGGCAGAAGCGCATCTCCTCGCGGGCCGCGAACACGATCAGTTCCCGTTCCGGCGCAGTAAGGATTTCCCAGAGCGCGCTGAGGTCGCCCACCGCCAGTGGATCCACAATCCAGATGCCGCCTGCGGTGGAAAGTTGAATCAAGCAGAGCTGTGGTTCGTAGAGCCCTTCCCCGACGAATTCCGTATCCAGACCAATCTGCTCAGCGTCCGTGAGCGCGTTCAGGAGGGACTGTAGAGAGGCCCGGGAATGAACGTAACAGGGAGAAACCATAGGGGGTTTTACGTCTTAGGGTGTGAGTTTCGAGTCCCGAGTTTCCGGAACACCGGAACCGCCCGATGTACCGGAGCACTCGAAACTCGAAACCCGGGTTTCAGGCTCCGGCCTAGCCGACCAGTTCGCGAATGACTTGCCCGCCCTCGGCAATCCTGATCGGACGGTTTGTCGAGGTCTGATAGAGCTTATGGGCGTCAATCCCGAGCACCTGGTAGATCGTCGCCGCCATGTCTTCGGGAGTTACGGGGCGCTCGGCCGGGAGGCTGGCCGTGGCGTCAGTCTTGCCGATGATCTGCCCGCCGCGCGTGCCGCCGCCCGCGAACACGACCGACTGCGCTCGGGACCAGTGATCGCGTCCGGCGGTGCGATTGATCTTCGGAGTGCGGCCGAATTCACCCATCCAGAGCACCAGGGTGTCTTTCAGGAGGCCGCGGTCATCCAGATCGCTCAGCAGAGCGGAAAACCCGCCGTCGAGCGGCGGAAGGAGGCGCTCGCGCAGGCTCTTGAAGTTGTTGCCATGCGTGTCCCATCCGGGCTGTGAGATCGTGACGAAGCGAGTGCCCGCTTCGATGAGCCGGCGCGCGAGCAGGCAAGACATGCCCATCGAGTTCCGCCCGTAGCGGTCCTTCAGCGCTTCCGATTCCTGCTTGAGGTCGAATGCCTTCTTGGCTTCCGGGGAGTTCACGAGGTCGTAGGCCCGCTGATAGAACTCGTCCAGTGCCGCGAGATTCCGGTCGGGGTCATTCTGGCGGAACTTTGCGTCCTGGGCCCGGAGCAACTCGGCCCGCGCCTTCATCCGGTCGTCACCGACGGGACTGGTTACGTCCCGCACCGTGAACTTGCCCTGTGCGCCCGGATCTCCCACGGAGAAGGGCTGATACACCGTGCCCATGTAGCCCGGCCCGCCGCCCCGCAGGGTCTGGGGGACCGCCACGTACGGAGGCACTTTGGTCTTGAACCCCTGTTCGCGCAGCACCACCGACCCGTATGCGGGATACTCGATTGTGGGCAACACGCGGTAGCCGGTGAGCATGTAGTGGCAGGCGCGCTCGTGGCTCGCTTCGGGGCTGGTGAAAGAGCGGATGATGGAATAGCGATCGGCCACCTTCGCCATCTGGGGCAGGTGCTCCGAAATCTGCATCCCGGAAACGTTGGTCTCGATCGGATTGAACTCGCCGCGATATTCGGACGGCGCATCCGGCTTCAGGTCCCACGTGTCCATGTGCGTGGGTCCGCCGTTCATGAAGAGAAGAATGCAGTTCTTCGCCCGACCGGGAGTCTCGGCGGCGGCGGCGCTCTGGGCGCGCAGGAATGCGGGCAGCGAGAGCCCGAAGGTAGACAGCGCGCCGACCTGGAGAACCTCCCGGCGGCTCATGCCCTCGCAATTGGCGAGTGTGCGGCGACTGAGGAAGACGGTTTTCATGACACTCCGGGACTAGGGCGGAGGCTCCACCCGTACAGAGACACGTCAGGGATGCCGAAGGACGCCGGCGCTCTCGGCGGTACGTCCCTCCCGTGAGATGAGGATAGCGGGACGCCGGCACTTCCCGATCACACTGCGCATCCCTGCTGGGGTAGTTCGACAGCGCGGCGGGTCGCTCCTGTTCCGAGAACAGCTTGAGTTCTTGGAGTGCCCGCCCGAACCTGAGGTTTCAACATATTTCGGAACCAGGTGCTGCCGGCATCGGTAGGGCCCGGTGCATCCTCTGCCGATACAGGTTGAAACCTCTCAGCCCCTCCCGTGTCGCACGAATTTGTACGCCGGTCGCATTGTCGGGGACCTGGCGGCGAAGGGGGAATGATGAACCACCGGCTGTGCAGCGGACCAACCGATCGGCGCGAAATTCTGAAGCTGGGCTTGCTCGGCGCTGGTGCGCTGAACTTCGGCGACCTCGCCGTCGCCGCCCCCGCCGCCGGCCCCGGTGGCACGAGCGACCGCTCTCTCATCCTCTTCTGGATGTGGGGTGGGCCCAGCCAGCTTGAGACGTTCGATCCGAAGCCGGACGCTCCGGCTGATGTGCGTGGACCCTTCGGTACGATTGAAACGCGCATCCCGGGCGCCCGCTTCTCCGACATTTTCCCGAAGCTGGCAGGCATCGCGGATCGTCTGGCGGTCGTCCGCTCGCTGCATCACACCATGGCGTCGCACAACGACGGCAGCATTGAGGTGCTCACGGGCAAAACGCCGGAAGCTCCCGATCCCACTTCCACCGCCATCTCGAAGCACCCCGACCTCGGCATGATCCTCAGCCGGGCACGGGGGCTGCGGGCCGATGGCGTGCCGCAGTACATCGGTGTGCCGAACACCCCCTTCATGACGCGCGCGAATTACCTCGGTCTGGCCCACAAGGGGTTCAACTCCGGCGATCCCCTCCGTGACGATCCCACCCCGGCGGAACTGGTGCTCAGTGGAGGCCTGACCCCCCGAATCCTGGACCGCCGCGCGTCCCTGCTGCGCCGCCTGGAAACGGAGCGGACCACCGCTGATGGGCGCCAGGCGCCCGAAGGATTCGCCCGCCTGCGCGATGCGGGCATTCATCTGCTTACCCGGCCGGAAGTGGGCGCCGCGTTCGATCTGCGGCAGGAGGATCCTGCCCTGCGCGACCGGTACGGCCGCCATCTCTGGGGGCAGAGTTGCCTGATGGCGCGGCGGCTGGTCGAGGCGGGCACCGGCGTGGTCATTGTGGACGCATCCGCCCCCATGCGCAGTGCCAAAATCTACTGGAGTTGGGACGACCACGCCAATGCCGGCGGCATCGGCTGGGACATCAAGACCGGCATGTCTCTCCGCGCGGGCTTCATGGATCAGGCGCTCACTACGCTCGTGCAGGACATCTATGACCGTGGCCTGGATCGCAAGGTGATGGTGGCTGCTCTGGGCGAATTCGGACGCACGCCGAAGGTGGGGCAGGCGGCCGGCTGCATGGGGCGGGACCACTGGCCCGGCGCATTCACCGCGCTCCTCTCCGGCGGCGGGATCCGCACCGGTCAGGTCGTCGGCGCCACCGACGCCTGGGCCGGAGAGCCGGCGGAGCGTCCCCTCACCCCGCAGGACCTGCACGCCACGTTCTACCGCCACCTCGGGGTCAATCCGGAGACCGCCTACGACGACCTCACCGGCCGCCCGGTGCCGATCCTGTACTCGGGAGAACCGATCCGCGAACTGTACGGCTGACGCGCCCCACGAGGAGATTGGAGTTTCTGATGTCCATGCCGGCATCCCTGGAACTGATTCGGCCGATTGCTTCCTCGGACTCACGCGGGGCTCCGGTGGGAATAGCAGTCGAGGTGCCGGCGGGCCGGACGCTGTTGGTGCTGCACCAGGGAAAGGTCGCCGACGCGCGACCACCTGGTTCCTACGTGCTCGGTCCAGAGTGGGTGCCCCGAGCGCAGGTGGTGCCTGCCAGTGTCGGAGGCCAGAAGATCCTGTCCGAGGTGACCCTATATCTGCTCCGCACCGAGTTGATCACCAATTGCCCCTGGACCAGCGTGATCCCGTATCCTTCCGGACCCTGGCGGGCACTGCTGCGTTGCCATGCCCAGGGCAGAATCACATTCCAACTGACCGATCCCCGCGTCTTCTTCGAGGGCCTGTTCAAAGAGCTACGCGAGGTGGGACAAGATCAGGGCATGCAGTCGTTCAAGCTGGCACAGCCAAGCCGCAACGGCGTCAGTTTTGCCACCGAACACATTGGCAGCATGGCGGATGGGGTGATCCAGAACCTCGCAGTCACGTCCACCATCGAAGAGTGTAGCAGGACGCCCCCCCGGAATTTGGGAACCGGGACGATGGTTTCGTCGCTCCCTGCGGACCAGCAGATGCGCATCCTGGCCCAACTGGCTCGGGACGCGCCGACGCTGGGAATAACGGTCACCGACTACCACCTGGATCGCCTGTCCCGCCCCGAGCCGGTGCCCTGCGCGGCGTGCGGCACGGTCGGAAAGGTTACCGGCAAGGGAACGTTTCACTGGAACGTCAGCCTCTTCGTGGTCCGCTATCAGGGATCGAAAGAAGGACCGTTCTGCAAGGCCTGTGCCCTGGTAAGCTGGCTTGGCTCTACTGCCCTCACGGTGGTCGCCGGCTGGTGGGGCGTCATCGGGCTGCTGGTTTCTCCCTTCCTCATCATGATCAATCTCTACCATCTGCTCCACATCCTTTGCCGGCAGCGTACGGATTACCACTCATAGCAGGCCAAATTCGCTGCCGCAAAGTGACGGGGAACACCCTGTCCCGGCGTAACCAACCTCGGTCCGGTCTGTCCGCATTTCGACAGAGCAGAGCCGCATCTATGATCCATATCCAGTACAACGCGGACTGCAATGCAATGGCGGATCTTTGCCGCCTGCCCCCGTTGGACGCATGCGCACTCCGGAGACGAACGCCTGGAGGGAAAGGTGGACCTGTCCTAACCGTGACAGACCTGGACGCGCCAGTCTCAGCCTGCCGCGCCGCCTGATATCATTGCTCGGGTGGCCGCCCGGGTACGTCCGGGCGCCCGCTGGAGCTCACGCGATGCGATCCCCGTTTCCGGGCATGGACCCCTACCTGGAAGGGCGCAGCTTTCGCGCCCTGCACCACAACCTGATCACCGAGTTCCTGCGTGTCCTGGCACGCCGGGTCTATCCGCGGTACGTGGCACACATTGAGGAGTACGTCTATCTGGTCCGGCCGCAACCGTTGGAGCGGACGTGGATCGGGCCGGATGTGTTCGTCGGAACGTCCGGGGCGCCGGGGCGGGACGGCGCTCCGGGGTTGGCTGCGGCGCCAATCGGCGCCGGCGGCACGGCCGTTCTGGAGGCGCCGCTCACCGTCATGTTGCCCCGCCTGGAGCCGTTCTCCCAGAACTACCTGGAGATCCGCACTGCCGCGGGCGACGAGGTGGTTTGTGTGCTGGAAGTGCTCTCGCCGACGAACAAGGATCCCCACACCGGGCGCGATGCGTACCTGGGCAAGCGAGCCAGGTTGCTCCAATCCTCCAGCCATCTGGTCGAACTCGACCTGCTGCGGGGTGGGTCGCGTCTCCCGATGGCGCAGCCGCTGCCGGCGGCGGACTACTTCGTCCTGGTGAGTCGGTTGGAGAGACGGCCGGACTGCGGGGTCTGGCCACTTTCGGTCCGCGACCGGCTGCCCACCATTCCGATCCCGCTGGCCGGGGACGATGCCGACGTGGCATTGGATCTGCAGGCGGCGCTGGATGCCGCCTACGACACCGCGTTCTTCGGCGCGACGCTGGACTATCGGGACGCGCCCGATCCCCCGCTGGCGCCCACCGATCTGACGTGGGCGCAAGAGCGCATCCAGGCATCCGCAGTGGCCCTGAAGTAGACATCACCATGCGATCTCCGTTCCCCGGCATGGACCCCTACCTGGAAGGCCCGGACTTTCGCGGCCTGCACCTCAACCTCATCGCCGCAATCCAGCGCATCCTGGCACGGCGGGTGTTTCCGCGTTACGTGATGCGCGTCGCGGAGTACGTGTACCTGGTCCGGCCGGAACCGCCGACGCGCGCGCGGGTAGAACCAGACCTGTTCGTCCGCCCCGCAGCCTCCGCGCCGTGGACCCCGGGGCCGGTCCGGTCGTCAGGCACGGCGGTCCTGGAGGCGCCTGTCACGCTCGCCCTCCCGCCTCTGGAACCGTTTCCCCAGCGGTACCTGGAGATCCGCACTGCCGATGGTGACGAAGTTGTTTGTGTGCTGGAGATCCTCTCTCCCACAAACAAGGATCCCCACACCGGGCGCGATGCCTATTTGGGCAAGCGGGCAAATCTGCTGCAAACTTCGAGCCACCTGGTGGAATTCGACTTGCTCCGGAGCGGAGCGCGGCTCCCGATGTCGGAGCCGATACCCCCTGCGGCCTACTACGTTTTGGTCAGCCGGTCCGAGCACCGTCCCGACTGCGGCGTCTGGCCGGTGGCGTTGCGGGACCCGCTCCCCACGATTCCGATTCCGCTGGCGCGCGGAGATGCCGACGTTGCATTGGACTTGCAGGCAGCGCTCGACGCTGCCTACGACTCCGAGTTTCTCGGCGCCACGGTGGACTATCGGGGTGAACCGGAACCCCCGCTCGCCCCCGCCGACGCGGCTTGGGCGCGACAGAAAATCGCGGCCTCGAACGTGCGCCTGAAATAGAGTGGGTTTGCGGCATCGTTTGCACCGCCGAGCGTGGCCTCCGGGCGGCGATGCACGCACTCGCGGGGTTTCCGGTGAAAACCGTCAAACACATATGGGCGAAAGCCCGTCAACAACTGGACGGTGGCGCAAGTTTAATAGTCCGTGCTCTTCCGCCAGCCCGCGCCGGGCTACAGACACGGCGCTACTACCGTGGAAAGCGGCGATGCCACTCAGGTCGGCGGTGGCTGGCCCCGCCCACATATCCGAGCCACGCACGTTAGCTCAGTGGACCCACCCGATGGGTTTGATCACGTGTCGCAGGATCGCCCACCGTACGCGAGCCGCGCACGTTAGCAAATTGATTCTGCCGGGTTCCCTCAGATGCCGCCGTGTCTCCTCACGGGTGGGAGGATTACTTCTGTACGGTTTGCTCAGCCCCGCGCCGGTTACGATCCTGGATCGTATTTCTTCGCCCGATTTTGGTCAGGAGACCCGACTATTCGTGACGGAGCGCCACGATGGGATCGAGTTGCGCGGCGCGCGCCGCCGGGTAGATGCCGAAGAACACTCCGATCGCCGCAGAAAAGAAAAAGGCCCCGAGGATTGCCCACAACGGTACGAAGATGGGGAAACCGGTTCCGCCCGGTCCCAGCTTCATCTGCCGGGTGATGTGGCCGGCAAGATGCGCTACCCCGGCCCCCAGACCGATCCCCGCCAGGCCGCCTGCCGCGGAGACGGTCGCCGCTTCGAGGAGAAACTGCCAGAGGAGGTCCCGGCGCGTCGCCCCCACGGCCTTGCGGATACCGATCTCCCGGGTGCGCTCCGTCACTGAGACCAGCATGATGTTCATAATCCCGATGCCGCCCACGAGCAGGGCAAGCCCGGCGATCGAGCCCAACACGACGCTGAAGACGGTAAGTACCCGTCCGATGGAGTTCAGAATATTTTCCTGGCTGTCCACGCGAAACCCGGGCAGGTTGTCGTGCCGGCGCATCAAACATGCCCACACCTGCTCCATCGCCGCTTCGAGCGACACGCCGGGCCCCGGCTGGGCCAGCAGGATGCCTACGACCTCCCGGCCGACGAAGCGCTTCTGGGCTGTCGTTGCCGGGAGCAGAATGATGCGATCCTCATTGTTGCCCAGGCCGCGTCCCTTCGGCTCCAGCACGCCGACCACCTGGAGGGTGATCCCGCCGACCTCGATTTCCCCACCCACGGCCGGTTCCTGCGGGAATAGCTCCTGGCGGATCAGTTCGCCGATCACGCACACTTTTTTCCAATCCGCCAGATCCTCGTCCTGAAGAAAGCGCCCTTCCCTGACCTGAAAGTTGCGCAGGCGGGCGTAGTCCGGCTCGACACCGCGTGGCGTGGCCTGAGCTTCGACATCCCGGCGCCGGGCCTTGTCGGCAGTCCCCACGGGCACCTCGACGGACTGCGCGCCCACCGAGTCGCACTGCGACCGCACGTAGCGGGCATCGTCCATGGTCAGCCCTTCGATGCGCCGGGTCTCCTTGCGCTTCTCCTCCAGGTTCGGGTCGTACACGATGATGATCATGTCGGACCCCATCTTCTGGAATTCCTGGACGATGGCGTGCCGCGCCCCCTCGACGATCCCCACCATCAGGATCACGGTGCTGACCCCGATGATGATCCCCAGCATGGTGAGCGACGTGCGCAGTGGGTTTGCACGCAGGTTGCCCAGCGCGGAGGTGACGCAGATCCACGGGTTCATCAGCCGCCGAATTCCACATCCATGGCCTGACGCTTCGGTCCCTGGAATGCGGGGACACGTACCCGCTCCCCTTCCCGCAGGCCGGACAGCACTTCCACGTGCGTCTCACCCCGGAGCCCGACCCGAATCTCTCGTGGTTGTTCTTCTTCGCCCGGCTTGCCTTCCCGGCGGGTGGCCCGGACCACCTGCACCACCGCTGTGTCGCTCCGGCCATCCACACAAGACAGCGGTAGCCGGAGCGTGGCTCGCCGACGGTCCAGGATGATGGCGCAGCGGGCGCTCATCCCCGGCTTCATCCGTGCGTCCGGTTGCTCCACCAGCACCTCGACCGCAAAGCGCACGACCCCCCCCGTGGCGCCTGCATTGTTCCCTCCGCCGGAACTCCCGTCCGACCCGGTCGCGGATCCCGCGGCGGCGGGCGCCACCCGGCTCACCACGCCGCCGAACCGCTCCCCTCGGGCGCCATCCAACTCGATCTCGACCGGCAGCCCCTGCCGAATGCGCGAGACGTCCACCTCGTTGACGCTGATTTTTACCAGCATCTTCGACAGGTCCGCAATCTGCAGCACCGGGGTGCCGGACGAGAAGTTCCCCACTCCCGAGGTGATGAGTTCCCCCTCCTCCATGTAGCGCCGGGTCACCGTGCCGCTCATCGTGGCGGCCAGACGCGTATCCTGCTGGCGCACCTGGACCTCCTGGAGTTGCTGGTCCAGTTGCGATACCGCGGCGCGCGCTTCGGCGGCGGCATCATCGCGCATCCGGGCCTGGCGGCGTCCAGTACGGGCGAGGCCGATCTGGGCGCGGGACTGCTCGACGGCGGCCCGCGCCGCCACCGCCTGCTGCCGACGAATGCCCACCTGCGCCGTGCCGGCGTGCGCCCGGTCCAGAGCCGCTCTTGCCTCGGACACCCGGTTCTGGGCGTTCACGAGTTCGAGCCGATTTTGCTCCTCGATCACCCGGCGCCGGGCCCGTGCCTGCTCCAATCGTGCCCGCGCTCCGGCGTACTCCGTCTCGGCTGCCTCCTGCTCGCGCCGCGAGGCGAACCCAAGCCCATACAGCCGACGCTGGCGCTGGTAGTTCAGTCCGGACGTGCGCTCGGACGTAGCCGCTTCCTGGAGGGCAGACTCCGCCTGCACGAGCGCCTGCGGATGCGCACTGGCCACGAGCAGGTTCAGATTCTCCTGAGCGGTCCGCATGGTGGCTTCCGCCTGTGCGATTTCCCCGGAAGTGAGGGCCGGCTGTGCCTCTCGTTCCGCCTCAGCCACCGCGAGCCGTGCCTCCGCCGATGCCAGGCTCTGCTCGGCTTCCCGGATGCGCGAGGTGGTTTCGTCCTCTTGCAGCAGCACGGCTTTCTCCGACTGGGCCAGCCGGGCCCGCGCCCCCGCCAGTTGTGCTCGAATCTGCTCCACCTGGCTGTTGATTTCGGTGGGGTCTATCTCTACCAGAAGTTGCCCCACCCGCACGCTCGTTCCCTCGCGCACCAGCAGATGCGCCAGGCGTCCGGATACCTTGGACTTCACCTCCACCTTGCGCAGAGGCTCCAGCGTGCCGGTCTCCACCACCCGGATTTCGATGTCCCCGCGGGTTACCGTCTCCGCTCGCCCGGGCGCCGGGGGCTTGCTCCCCAGGCGAACTCCCCCGCGCGTGGCCCACGCACCCGCCGCCACCAACCCGACCAATCCCAGCAGCCACAGCAGTCGCTTCAAGATGCTCTTCTCCCTGGTGTAGTGTACCGGAGAACGGGACGGGAACAACAGGAGAAGGGACCGGGATGGCTCCGGTTCCGACGTTTCTTTCGCGGAGGGGAGGGCCGCAGGCTCTGCTCTGCAGCCATGCAGAACTGGCCGGTCTGTCTCATAATCACTGGGGTACTCCGGCGTCCATCCCGAGCCGGGCCTCCGCCACCTCGCAATGGATACAACCCGCGCCGATCATCCTCGCGTTTCAGTCGTCATTCCCTCCGGAGATGGCTCCCGCGGCACCAATCTGGAACGATTGGTGGACGACGTGCGCGCGCAGTCAGTGCCGACAGCCGAAATCGAAGTGGTGCGGGGCGTCTCGCCCAACGGGCGGGCCCGCAACGAGGGGGTCGGGCGCACCACCGGGGAGATCCTGGTTTTTCTGGACGATGACGTGCGCCTCGGGTCGCTTGAGGTGGTGCGGACGTTTGTGGAGTTTCTCACGACTGACCCGACGTTAGGGTTGGTGGGCACCTCGCAGGTGCTTCCGGCCGATTCTACCCCGTTTCAGAAGGCGCTGGGCATCCAGCTTTCGCGCAGCCAATCTCCGGTTGTGGAGACGCTGACGGAGAGCGACATGGTCACCACGCAGTGTTGTGCGATGCGGCGGGCCGTGCTGGACGAAGTTGGGGGTTTCCACGGGCGGATCCTGCGGGGGGTAGATCCGGAACTGCGTCACCGGGTGCGCCTGGCGGGCTATCGCATCGCCGTCGTGCCCCAACAGTGGCACTACCACCCGATGCCGGCGAGTCTGAAAGCGCTGGTGCGCATGGCGTGGCGAGACGGGATCGCGAGCGCGTACGCGCGCCGGCACTTCCCGGAGACGATCCTGTACAACCCGGAGGGACACGTGGCCGAATTCGACGCCCAGCCGTCGTTTCCGCGCCGCATCGCCCGGAACCTGAGCGGGTTGGTGCGCGATCTGCTGCAAGGGCACTGGTACGCCGCAGTCTATGGAATGGTCTACATCGCGGGGAACATCGCGGAAGGCACACGGCGGAAGGCGGCAGGATGAAGCTGGAAGACGCAGCCCGCGCGGCGCTGCCGGCCTGTCCCGTGTGTGGGGGACACACCTGGAGCCCCCCTCGGGCGCCGACACAATTGCGATGGTGCTGTTCCTGCGGCGTCGTGTGGAACGACCGTTCGTCATCCCGTGAGGCCGAGGAAAGCCGTTACGAAGACTATAGCCACCGGCCCGGCTCGGAATGGTTGGAGGCCGAGGGGTGGAAGGTGGGCTGCTCCCAGTGGGAGTGGGTGCGCACAGAGTTGTGTCAGCCGCTTGCCGGGGTGGAGCGGACGGTGCTGGACATCGGCTGCGGCCACGGGGCCTTCTTGCGCCGCGCTCGGGAAGACGGGGCGCGGGTGGCCGGAGTCGAGCTGGACCCGCAAGGCGCGGCTGAGTGCCGGGCAGCCGGCCTGGACGTCCGGGCAGGCTCGCTGTTTGATACCGGCGTCCCGGAGGGGCCCTGGGATCTCGTCACGTTCTGGGATGTTCTGGAGCATCTGGACGACCCGGCGGCGGCGCTGCGGCAAGTTGCTCCGGTGGTAAAGCCCGGCGGCGCTGTGGTGGTCCGGGGCCGGAACGCGCGGCTCCATGCGCCCATCAAGGTGGCGTATCAACGGGCACGGGCCGCAGCTTCGGCGCTGCGGATTCCGGATCTGAGCTGTGTGCATCGCTGGGGGTTCGGACCGGACCACTACCGCGTTTTGCTGTTGGCGGCGGGCTTCCAGGGGTTGGATCTGTATCCGGGGTTGCCCACGCCGGGAGATCGGTCCCGAACCCTCGGAACGAGAGGCGCGCGAGTGGCCAAGGGGGTAATCGAAGTAGTGGGGATGACTCTGTCCGGGCTCTCTATCGGTCGGCTCTACCCGTTCCCTTCCGTGCTGATCAGCGCGAGAAAGAGTTCCTGATGTGCGGGATCACCGGATTTGTCCGGCGAGAGAGCCGTAAGGATGCGCAGGCGCTGCTGGAGCGCATGAACAACAGCCTCACCCACCGCGGACCGGACGATGCCGGGCTCTACCTGTCCGATTCCGCCGAGCCGCAGGCCGGCGGGATGCAGGTTGGCCTGGCGATGCGGCGGCTTTCGATCATTGATCTGCACACCGGCCATCAGCCCATCACGAACGAAGACGAAACCTGCTGGATCGTCTTCAACGGGGAAATTTACAACCACCGCGACCTCCGTCGGGAGTTGGAAGCCCGCGGCCATCGGTTTCGTACTCAGACGGACACCGAAGCGATTCTGCACGCCTACGAGGAATATGGGCCCGACTGCGTGGGAAAACTCCGCGGCATGTTCGGCTTCGCGATCTGGGACGGGCCGCGCCGGCGGCTCCTCCTGGCGCGTGATCCGGTAGGCATCAAGCCGCTCTACTGGACCGAGGCAGGCGGTGCGCGCCTCTTCGGCTCCGAGATCAAGGCGCTGCACCTGCACCCCGGCGTGCGCCGCGAGGGGGATGCGCAGGCCCTCAGCGAGTACCTTACCTACCTGTACGTGCCTCCTCCGCGGACGCTGTTCGCGGGCATCGCGAAGCTGCCGCCGGGACATCTCCTGCTCTGGGAAGATGGCGTCCTCCGGGTTGAGGAGTACTGGGCCGGACCCCATTCACTCCTGGATGGACAGGCCGGGGAGCCGGTAGCTCCGGGCGAGGTGTGGGCCGCCGTGCAAGAATCGGTGGAGGCGCACCTCCTCAGTGATGTGCCGCTGGGCGCTTTTCTCAGCGGTGGGCTTGACTCGCTGGCGGTGGTGACGGCGATGGCGGAAATCTGCCGCGAGCCGGTCCGAACCTTCACCGTGGGGTTTCGCGACGGGGGCCTTTACAACGAACTCGACTCCGCGCAACTGGCCGCCGACCACTTTCGCACCGAGCACGAGACAATCACGATCGGCCCGGAGTGTGTCTCCGATCTGCCCGAGATCGTCCGCATGCTCGACGAACCGCTCGCCGACGCCAGCGTGCTCCCAAACTACGCCGTAGCACGACTGGCTCGCCAGAAAGTGAAGGTGGCCCTGTCCGGCGCCGGTGGAGACGAGCTCTTCGGCGGATACCAGCGCTACCGGGGTGAGGCGATGGCGGCCCGGGCGCTGCGGATTCCCGGCGTGCTGCGGAACCGGGTGCTCCTGCCGCTGTTGCGCCGGCTTCCCACGTCGGGTGACACGCGGCTGGGCGACCGGGTGCGCCTCGCACAGAAGTTCCTGGAGCCGCTCGACTTGCTTTCGGAGCAGCGTTACCTGGCGTGGAACAGCTTCTTCCACGACTCCCAGAAGCAGGCCCTCGGGCTTCCCGCCACCGGCCACGACTCCTTCGCTCCCGCCCTCCCTCACTTTACGCGAGTGGCCCACCGCCCGTTCGTGGACCGCGCCATGTACGTGGATCTGAAAACATACCTGCCGGGGGACCCGCTGAACCTGGCGGATCGGATGACAATGGCGCACTCTCTGGAGAGCCGCGTCCCGTTTGTGGACCCGGTGTTGATGGAGCTTGCGTATCGTATTCCACATACCCAGAAGCTAAAGGGATCGGTCACGAAAGCCATCATCCGGGAAGCACTGGCGCAACGGGTGCCCGAGGCGCTGTTGGTGAAGCCGAAGCGCGGCTTCGGCACACCGACGGACGTGTGGCTGCGGGATCAATGGCGGCCCCTCGCCACCCAGTTGCTGGAACCGGCGGCGCTGAAGCGAGCGGGATTCTTCGACGCCGGGGCGGTGCGCACGTTGCTGGAAGCACACCTCGCCGGCGGGCGAGACTTCAGCCAGCATCTGTGGGCGCTGCTGGTGTTTCAACTCTGGCACCGGATGTTCATCGAGCCGGAGCGAGCCCCGGAGGGTCCGGTCTCGCTGTCGGACCTGGGAATCAGGATTTAAGGGACTATGGCGTATTCACATCCCAACTGGGATCGCGTGCTCGTCACGGGCGGCACGGGATTCGTGGGCAGTAACCTTGCGGCAGGGCTGGCCGGGGCGGGCGCTCGGGTCGTGGTGTTCGACAACCTGTCGCGAGCCGGGGTCCGGCGCAACGCGGAGTGGCTGCAGGCACAGTTTCCGGACACCATCGAACTACGTACCGGCGATATTCGGGACCCGGACTCGGTGCGTCGTGCTGCGGAAGGAGTGGGTCGGATCTTCCACCTCGCCGGTCAGGTGGCGGTCACCACATCCGTAAAGAACCCGCGTGAGGACTTCGAGATCAACGCTCTCGGCACCCTGAACGTCCTGGAAGCCGCGCGCACGCATCCGCAGCCGCCGGCGGTCTTCTTCACCTCGACGAACAAGGTCTACGGAGGAATGGAAGACGTGGTGGTGGTCGAACGCGGCAACCGCTATGAGTACCGGGACTATCCCGAGGGGATGGATGAAAGCCGGCCGCTCGACTTCCACTCGCCTTACGGGTGTTCCAAGGGTGCTGCCGATCAGTATGTACGCGACTATGCGCGGATCTATGGGTTCCCCACCGTGGTGTTCCGAATGTCCTGCATCTACGGCCGCCGGCAGTTCGGCAATGAGGACCAGG
>SYMT01000578.1 GCA_005805375.1 Actinomycetota bacterium | reverse complement strand
CGTCGGAGCCCGGGATAGGCCGCCGCCGAGGTCGAGATAAAAGCCGATGTGTCGCTCGTACGGCACGATACCTGCCAACGCCCGGCGCTGCAGGTTCGTGCGTCCTCCGTTCTCCCTCTCCATTGGCTACCCTCGGTTTCCAGCCGCATCGGCACTACAGAATCACGTCGAGTTTGCTTGCTGTGCTTTCCGGAATTGGACCGGCCATAGTTTCCGGAAAGCACACTTGCGGGACTGCTACTTCGCTCCTGGGCGGAATCTCCTCCACCTCCCGTCGTTGACGCGCGGACCGCTCCCAATTGTCAATCGGCCATCGGGCTGAATGTAGAGTGTGTCGGACGGCGCAATGACATCGCTGCCCAGCTTGTCTGCGGTCGCTGCGCGAATCCGTCCGGCAACGCGCCAGTGGAGCACGAGATTAGTCTGACCGGACCGCCGCGATATCCGGCTGCACGCATCGCATTGGCGACAGACCGATGATCCAGGATGGCGCTCGTTCCCCCAGGTCGCCTCACTTCGGTAGCTGTCGGGCTTCCGTGGATGGCGAAGTCGAAAATTCCGACTATCGGTTTTATCCGTTCGGAGCGAGTCCGTGCAAAGTAGTCGCGGCCCCACAATCCCTTGGTTGGGGGCGACGATGTATGTACTCGAATTCCGGTCGGCGGTGTGGGCCCTCCCGGTGCCATGGGGTACGGCCGCCGGTCCATAGTGTTGAGCAGGCCGCGCAGCGTGGCTGCATCGCGGTCGTGCTGGTTAGCACCTACAATGACGTCCGAGCACAAGCTGATCGCTATCGCGCTGAGGAGTCGGTGCAGTGTACGCTCTCGGTAGATTCTCGCCCGCTCCAACCCCCACGGGTCGTTGGGGACGGGGCCTTGAGCCCACATGGCGTCTAGCCCACTCGGATCCACCGCGTTGACCGGATCGTTCTCGCAGTAGGCGTACAGGTTCAGCCCCCCCGCGATCCCGATCGGATCGGCGCTGATGAACTTCCCCACGGCGGGATCGTAGTACCGCTGGTAGAGGTAATCCAACCCCAGCCGGCTCCCGTGCGGCTCCCGCTCGTAACCCCACGCCCCCGCGTACTGGTACTCGGTGGCGTCCCAGCCGTCGGCGCCCTCCAGTTGCGTGGGCAGTCCGTAGGCGTCGAAGCGCATCCGGCTGGGGGTGGTGCTGTACGTCCCCGTCCCCGTGCCGTTCGTCAGGTGGCGCGTGCTGCCGAGTTGGTCCGTGTGGAAGAACCGGTCCGTGCCCGTCGTGCCGACGGCGCCGCCGCTGACGTTCAGGCCGTTGCGGAAGCTGATGCCGGGCGTGTGCAGTGTGCCCTCAGCCACGCCGCCTTTTGTCTTCGTGTCGAACAGCCCGAAGCTGCTGATTTTGGTGCCGGTGAACGGATCGCTCTTCTCGATGCGCTCGCCGTCTGCCGTGTAGCGGGCCGACAGCGCTACGGCGGTCCCGCCCCCGGTGGTGCGGTCCTGCACCTCGTGCAGGCGACCGGCGCTGTCCCACTTCAGGTTCTCGCGGTGATGTTAAGAATTGTTCAGCGATGCCCGACGCGCTCGCGGCGCTTTGCTGACGCCCGCTCCTCATCTGGACTGAACACTCGTTGCATGAGGGGCAAGACCAGGCGGCAGAGAAACGGCTCGAGGGTCAGACTGAGCTGCCACAGCGGGCAGGGCAAACTGACCCAGGCGTGGCAGGGGCCGTCCGCGCCGGACCACCATTCCTCCTTGTACGTAAGTTCCCGCGGATCACGTCGGGTCAGCCCAACCACTGCGGGGACGTGGTCCTGCCGGTGCTCGGCGATCCACCGGGTCACTCCCGCCAGGCCTACGGGCGGTACCGCCTCGGGGCAGACGACGAGGTCGGGCTGCGTGCTTGCCAGGCGTTCCAGCGCGTTCCCGCCGGTCCCATAATGCACCCGGCACCCGGCCGCGCGCAGCAGTTGCGCGGTGTGCCGCACGGCGCGGCGGGCGCAGGTACCCAGGAAGAGCACCGTGGGGGCACGGGTCTCCTCCTGGTGCAGGAGTGCGTCGCGGAGTTCGTCAAAGTCCCGCCCGAGGGTGGGGTGTCCGCCCTGCGTGCAGACCAACCCGGCCCGCCGGCTCTCCTCCTCCGCCATTTCCCAGGGCGGGATGGCAGGGGTCCAGGCGACCCGGTGTTGGAGGAAGGGCTCGACGCTGAGCAGGACCTGCACCGGCGAAGCCTCCTCCCACACGTACCCGTGGAACATGCGGTGCAGAATGATAGAGGGCTCGGTGCCGTGATCCACACGGGTGACCGCCAGAATGGCCGTGTGATTGTCTGGCCACACGTCGTGGACTTCCTGGGCACATTCCGAGAAGAAGGGCGGGGATACGATGGCCACCTGCGGTGCAGAGCGGGCCTGAAAGCGGCCGACTACTCCGAAGGTTGAGGCGAGAGAGACCTCAATGCCGGCAGAGAGCCACCGGCGTACTGCCTCCGAAAGGGGGGGCTTTAAGTCCAGACCGATGAGCAATATATGATGTTTGCTGGTGATTTGAGTCTCTCGACGGCGTGTTGTGGGTGACTGCACTGGCTTTCTCGCTTTCTCGCTCGCCTCACATGATTCGAATGGCTCCCTGTGAGGGTGCCAGGACAGGTTCCCGCTCTTCCTATGATGGTCCGGGGATGTTCCCGAGTGGACCGGTGTTGCCCAGGATGCCGTAAACCACCTCGTACCCAACGCCTAAGCCGGTATTTCGCGGTTCGGGAGGTCGATGTGTGTGTGGGACCCTGGTTCGCGAGGACTGGGAGGGACCTACCAGGGCGGCTTCGGCACCCCCAACAGACGCAGTAACTGCTCTTGCACGCGGGTCAAAGGCGGCAACCGG
>SYMT01000577.1 GCA_005805375.1 Actinomycetota bacterium | reverse complement strand
GTTCCCTCCCGGCTCGCGCCAGAACAGGCGGCGCGCCCGCGGCTCCACCCCAAAGTTCACCGTCAGATCCTGCACCCGGGCCGGAAACTGGAGGACCGTGCGCCCCGGTCGCCGGACCACCGGCCGGTTGCCTGCGGCCAACGCCCGCCCCAGCCCCGCCGTCGCCGGCTGCAGCAGGTACGCCGTGGCCAACTTCAGCCGCCGGGCGGTCGGGACCCGCCCGCTGTCGAACCGGGCCATCCCTCCCGTCATCACGCCAATGGACCAGAGTTCGCCGGTGACGGCATCCACTCGCGCCTCCACCGCCGCCGGCCGCAGACCCCCGGCTGGATCAAAGGACGGTAAGTCAACGTACCACCGATACCAGTAGGCGGGACGGCAGAGGGGCGACTGGCCATGCACCTGGAGCCACTGGTAGGGGTTCCACAGCAATTCCGGCACAGCATCCGCGGCCCCGCCGCCGGCCTGGAACGCGGCCATCGCGATCTGTCGCGCCTGTGCCTCCGCCAGGATGGGGCCGGATGGGGGCAGCCGAATGCCGGCATCGAACAGGCCGTAGGAGTCCACGCGACCGTCGTGCGCATCAACGAAGATGACCGCCCGATCCAATTCGCAGATGTGCTCGTCCTGGTAACGATAGAGCCTCACCGTCCAGCGGGGACGGGACGCCGGAGCCCCCCCTTCCCCGAGGGAGTCGGCGAAGTACGCGGACTCTTCGCTCAGCGCGCGCCAATCCCCCGGCGGGAATTCCCCGCGAGCTACCATAAATAGGGCGGCCACCTCCACCTGGTCCTGGGTCAAGGCAGGCTGGGACGGATCCAGCGGAGAGTGCTCCAGGGATCGGCCACCGCTCACCCGGATCACCCGTCCGGAGGCTTCATCCACCTCCATCCGTCCCCCGG
Organism: Actinomycetota bacterium; assembly: GCA_005805375.1. Taxonomy (GTDB): domain Bacteria; phylum Armatimonadota; class SYMT01; order SYMT01; family SYMT01; genus SYMT01. The sequence goes on along the minus strand of SYMT01000577.1, from coordinate 2,541 downwards.
TGGTCCAATTGACTTCAAAAACGCGCTGCCCGGTGAGGGGGGAGAGCCGCAGCACCCGGGCACGGGCCGGCGGCCCGACCACCGAGTAGCCCCGATTTATGTTGACGCGACGGGCGGTCTCAATGGCAGCTGCCGGCACCTCCGGACTGACCTGCCCCGAGGCCGGGGCGCCGAGCAGCAGAAGGGCGGCGAGACAGAGTTGCGGCAGAAGACGCTGCATGCTGGGATCCTCAGCTTGGGTTCAGAACGCAATCCAGGTGGCCGGGGTTGGCGCCAGGTACAGGACAGACAGCGTGGTCTTGGGATCGCCCCTGTGGACGATCTTGGCGCCTCGCGGGCTGACTAGGTCGTATGCCTCCTGTGCCTCAAGGATTGCCCCGTGGGCGGTATAGTCGAGCGGCAGATTCGGATTCTCCGGATTCATCCGCCCGGCCCTCAGGGTCTGCCAGAACACCTCCGAGGCGTCCTGGATCCCGGCGATCCAGGCCAACCGGTCAAAGCCCACGTACACCTGATTGGGGTAGGCGATGCCATTCGGATCCGTGCGCAGCGGAAACGGCATGGTGGCAAAGGAACCAGCGGTCGAGCAAGCGCCGGCGAAAACGACGTTGAAGTAGGGTCGCCAGGTACGCCGCTGCAGCGCCGCCTGGGCCTCGGCCGAGGTGACTGTATCCGCCGGACCCGAATTGGGAAGTGTCGGGCACCGGGTCGGCGCACTGCGTGCAGCGAACTTGTGCGTCAAATGCGGGTCGAGAGAGCGACGTATCACTACGGGTCGTGCCACACCAGCCAGACGTCGGCCGAGGACGGCGGCTTGTGCGTGAAGTGCAGCGCAATATGGTACGTCGCCCCCGCCTCCAGTTCCGGTACCGGGAGCATGTACCCCACATTGCGTCCGAAATGCGTGAGCCAATCAGCGGGCGTGCAGCGCCGATCCGAAATCGGCATCTGCCAGGAGCCTCCACCGTTCCGTGTCATTTGCAGGGTCCCACTGAAGAGTGCCCGCCCGTGTGGAGGCGGAAACTCAACCGGAGGGCTGGACACCCCAAGCATGAGATACGCTCGGGCCGAGGTGGTTGGAACGGTGAGCGAAAACCTCACCTGCTGTGCGTTGCCTGCTTGCAGTCTCCGAGCACGCCGATGCACCACAGTGATTAACCCGGCCCTTGCCATGAGGCTGATCCACGCCGCTCTTGGCTTCCAATTGCGGACTCCCCCGAAGTGTGCGAGCAGGCACCAAAGGAGAATCAGGGCTACGGCGAAGCAGCAGATCCGCGTTGTGTTCCTAGGAAACGGCATGCTGGTCGTCTACGTCCTCGAAATGGCCTTCGAAACCACGACGGCGGCCCGCGGGGGACCCAACATCAGGCACTTGCCCAGGCGTGAAGGTAGGCCAGGGTGAACGCACGTGATTCGAAGCCACGAGGGTAGGCCGCACGCGAACCAGGATGCCTCTGGCGACCCGTCTGGAGATCGGACCCTCGCTTTGCGATTCCCTCCTCGGACACCAGCGCATTGGGGGCACGCCCGGGGTGCCTCGTGGGAAGATGCGTTCGCTCTGGAAGGTAGGCAGGGAACGCACGTCACCAGGGTGTCGCTCGTTCCCTGTCTGGTCAGTAGAGGATCTGTGTGCCCTCCCGAATGCCCCAGCAGATGGATTCACCGCCAGGTTCGCACATCCCCACATGTCCTTGGCCCACGAGCCGCAGGTGTAGAACGGCGGAACCATACTGGGTGGTGGGCCTCGTCGGGCGGCTTTGATGCACTCGCAGAGTGCCCTCTCGAACGCAGGAGAGTTGTCCACTGCAACGTCTTTTGAAGGCAACGGGGGGCCTCCACTGCCTTTCGGTGGCTTGCGGGGGTCGGAAAAGTCTGGGCTCTCCAGCGATGGCCCCGAGCCCAATTGCCAGAAACCAAAACTCTTGTCAGTGCAGTCCGAAGCTACTCCCGGCCCGAATAAGATCCAGGAATGATGATAGGGTCTGAACCAGGGCTCCCCTGGCAGTGTGCGATCCTCTATCCACCGCACCAACCCGGAAGGATCACGCGAAGCGGCGGGTGAATTACGAACGTACCCATACAAGTTGACCCCACCCGCGTACCCGATCGAATCACGGTTCAGGAACCGCCCCGTGCCCGGATCATAGTAGCGGTGCGTGAGCAGACACAGCCCCGTCTCCCCGTCTGTGTAGTAGCCCCACTGGCCGCCGTACCGATACGGGTCCGTGGTGCTGCCGCTGGCGCTCTCGGCTCCGAACGCGTCGTACAGGTGGCTGGTGAGCACCGCGCCCGCGCCGTCCAGGCGCTGCGCCAGGCTGCCCTGCGCGTCCCAGGTGTAGTGGACGCTGCTCCCACCGCTCCGGCGGGATACCAGACCGTTGGCGCCCCAGGTGTTCACCGCCGTCACCGTGCCGGCGCTGTCGTACTCGCCCAGGAGCAATTCGCCGTCGTAGAGGAAATACGTGCGGGCGCCGCAGCCCTGTTTCCAGAGCCAGTCATTGTCCAGGTAGATCCACGTGAAGGTCTCGCTGCACGGGTTCG
>SYMT01000576.1 GCA_005805375.1 Actinomycetota bacterium | reverse complement strand
CCACGTCCGCGCGGTACACCTGCGGCTGCCCCACCGCCAGGTCGCGATACACCTCCAGCGCTTCCCCAAAGGCCGCCCGCGCCGCCCCCAGTTCCCGCAAGTCCCGCAGCACGTTCCCCAGGTTGTTCAGGGTACTCGCCACGTCCGCGCGGTACACCTGCGGCTGCCCCGCCGCCAGGTCACGATACAGTCCCAGCGCTTCCACGTAGGCCGCCCGCGCCGCCGGGCGATCACCGCAACTCTGGAGTCCGCCGGCGCGCACCGCCATAAACAGCGCCTGGCAGGCCCGATCCTGCAGCGACCCGGCGAGGGCGGCGCCCACATCGCACGCCTCGAGTCCGGAGTGGAGCACTGCCAACTGCTCCTCAAACGGCGCCTCCCGGAATGTTTCCACCCGAACGGCGAACCACAGCAGTGCGAGAAGCTGCACGGAGCCGGCCGCCTCCTGGTCACCCTGTTGGGCAAACTGCTCTGCGAGCCGGTTCGCCTGAAGTTGGAAGTCTCGGGGGTCGTCCGGGGGCAGATCGCGCAGGAGGGCCAGCACTCCGGGTACACGGACCGCCGCCGCGCGGGCGGTTTCCAGCGTCTCTGCCCGCGGTTGGGCGATCAAGGCGCGCAGGGCGACCGGCCAGGAAGGCAGAAGAGGCTCTGGGTACGAGCGGGAATAGACATCGCGCTCGGTGGGAGGAAGGGTGGGCTTGCGAAGCATGATAGGGGTCCGCGGTGTCGGCGGGGCGTCGAAGCCCTGCGTGGAAGAATCTTGAACTGATCCGAATGGAAGCTGCTGCGGTCATTGACCCCGACCGCAGCGGGAACGCCAGGGGATGCGCGCCGCCCGGACAGGAGCGGCGCGCGCACCGGGGACGGCGCTACCCCTCGCCGCCGCGGACGCGGCTGTTGCTGCCGCGCCCCGGCGCTGCCGCGCGGGTCGCTCCGGCTCCCCCCTCCTGCTTCTTGGTCGCGAGCCGGTAGACTCCCTCCCGCGGAGGCGGGAGTTTCTCCTGCCGCGCGACGAGGTCGCGGGCCTCTGCCACTACCTGATCGCGGAGACTCGTCGCCGTGGCGTGCGCCGCTTCCAGGCGGCGGCGCGCTTCCGGCGCGAGATCGCTCGGAACTTGCAGGGCATCGCGCTGCCGGCGGGCTTCTTTGAGAGCGGTGTGGGCCTGCTGCAGCTTGTCGCGTGCGTCTTCCACGCTTCCGGTGGCCACCAGCACCTCGCGTACCTCGGGGCGCGCCAACTGCTCTTGTTCCCACTCCCGTCTGTGGTGGGCGGCGCGGGCCCGGCGGCGCTCGTCCAGGCAGGCCTGCCACTCCCGTGCCGCCTTCACCCCAAGATACGGGGCGCTGACCAGGAGGCCGATGACAAAGCAGACTCCGAGCGGCAGCGGGTCGCCGGCCTCCTGGTTCATCCGGACGGCCTCCGCGCGGTGCTGTGCGTGCAGGTCGCGCAGCCCAAACGCCTCGGCCGCCACCTCCGCCGCCGCCAGGATAGCCACCGCGCCCAGGCCGCACCAGGCCATCGCCCGCGCGCCCGGAAGCCCCTCTTCCTTCTCATCCAGCGACATGGCCAGCGACCGGATGGTCGAACGGCAGAGCTGCTCGAGCAAGACGACCAGGACAAATCCCACTGCAGCCGAGAGCAGCAGCGGCAGGACACGCATGTGCTTGATGTCGGAGAGCGAGACCAGGCCGATGAGGGTCCCGAAGCAGAGCGCCAGGATGAATCCGGCCGGCAGGGCAAGGGGCCACTCCACCCAGGCGGGCACCCCGGACCCCTGCGACGGCGGCACCTGGCCCTGCTCCCCGGCCAGGGTGACTTCCGTCGGAGCGCCTGCGAGCACCTCCCGCTTCGCCTCCTCCACCGTCACCGTCTCCGCCGGGCAGGAGCAGGGCACGCTGCGCCCCTTGATGCGGTAGTCCTCCGCGGCCGTGTCGAAGGCCTCCTGCGCGCGATCCGCCTCGGCTGCTGCTTCCTCCGCCACGCCGGAAAGGCGCTCCTGTTCCCGACGGACCTCCTCTTCCCGGTGCAGGTGCGCCCGGGCTTCCTCCTCGGCCGTCCGCCCGTACTCCGCCGCCGCCTCGTCGGCGCGAACGGCTTCTTCGTGCAGGAGATCCGCGTGCTGGGGCAGCCCGTTGGTCTTGATCTGCCCCAACAGCGGCTCCACCTTGCGGACCACCGAAGGTGCGCCACATCCTTCCGTCTCGGCGGGCGCCGGCGCACCGGGATTGGAACCGTTCCCGGCTGGCGGAGCCGTCCCCTCGCCCTGGGGCGGAGCCGGCGCCCGGCCGGTGGCGGCTCCCGTGGCGTGGGCGCGATCCGTTCCGTTCTCTACGCCGGAGTAGGGGGTCCCACTCGGGTCTGCGGCAGCTTCCGCCGGCGCCAGCACCGCTGCCCCTCCGGTCAGGCCGTTCTGTGAATAAGGCATCTCCGTTCCTCCCTACCTTTCCCCGCGCAATCGCCGGCCAAAGTCGTCCAGACCCTGTCCCAGGTCGTGGCTCCCGGACACGATGAGGCGCCGGCCGAAGGCAGCGAAGCACTTCTCGGCCCGATCCCGCAGACCGGACTGATCCAGCCCACTGCCTCCCAGAATCCAGCAGGCGCGCATTCCCGGGATGCCGGCCAGCTCCGTGGCCGCCGCGGTCAGCGTCTTCGCATCCACACACTCCCCATCCCAGGCCAGGATGATCGCGAGCGGGCGTTTCTCTTCCGCGGCTTGGCGCGCCGGCGGGTCGAGTTCACGCAGGTAGACTTCGGGGAGGGTGCCGCTCCCCGGGACCTGCGTTCGCTGCCACTCTTCCAGCGCACCGAGCAGATCCGCGGCCCCCCGCGGACACCCCTGGTAGAGCGTTCGCACCCGGGTGGCAAACAGCGCGAAGCGCACCAGAGCGCCGTCCGCAAGATGGTCTTCCACTGTCTGCAGGATCACCCCGCTCTGCTGCTTCCGTTCGTCCGGTGTGTTGCTCGCGCTCCCGTCGGCGCCGATGCCCACCCACGGCGGGCCGGAGGCGCTGTCACCAACCCGGGAAGGCGGCGGTGCAAACGCCGCGCCCAGGAAAGCAATGGCAGCCATTGCTACGACGGCGGCGGTGGCTACCCGCCAGACCCCCCGCCGCTTCCGATCCACGTCTCTCACGGTGCTCTCCCCCGGGGCCGCCTCATCTCCCCACGATCATCGAGCGGCCCTCAATTACCAGTCGGAGAAGCCAGCGACGTTCTGACACTTTTTCCCAGGGTGCAAGAGGTGAAAACCCGGAAACACTTTGCGGTGAACACGGGAGAACACCGGGCCTGCGATCGTTCAATCGTCCGCGCGCCCACACCGGGTTGAAACCGCGGTGCCACTTCCGCGCAAAACCGGTTCAAACCGGTTTCCGGGCCGGGAGCAGCGCGAGCCAGGCGGGGCGGGTCCTGACACCCCCCGCGCTCGCCGCCACCACCATCCATCCCAACAAACCCGCGCCACACGCGTCAGCAAGCGGTCTGCCCCCCACGCTCGCCGCCACCACCCACGCCCTCCCCGCACGTACTCGAGCCACGCCGGGCGCCCCTGGGCATGGCAGGCGGACCACCTCACGAGCACGACACACTCTCGTGCCAGCACACGCAAGCAAGCGGCCATCTCCACGCTCGCCGCCGCCGCCCCACCCTCTCCTCACGTACCCGTACCATGCCGGGTGCCCTCTGCGCGTAGCCAGCGGACCCACATGACACTGTCGTGTCAGCACACCGCGCCTGCTGGGCGGGAAGCGCACCCAGAGCGTCCGCACCCCGTTTCGGAAATCCCCGATATCTGCACGGCACGCTTCGAAACGGAGTTCGGAGACTCTGGAGGGGCGCGTGGCCCTGGGTCGAGCGGGACGAACGCTGACGCGAGATGGGAGCTGTTGGGAGACCGTTTAGGGAACCACGCAGCATTAGTCGTCCCGCCCGCGGCATGGCTCGGGTACGGGGCGTGTGGGCGCCGGGTGGGTCCACTGGCTATGCCGAGGGGGCACCCGGCGTGGCGCGGGTACGGAGTGCGTGGGCGCCGGGTGGGTGCGCTGTCGCACGCGCGTGGCTCGCGTACGTGGGCCGCGCGCATGCGACAGGCGGTCTGAGACTGTCGGGTGGGTCCACTTACTCACGTGCGTGGTT
>SYMT01000575.1 GCA_005805375.1 Actinomycetota bacterium | reverse complement strand
GGGTGCAGTAGCCGCACTGATACCCGTCCTTCTCTACCATCTCGTGCTGGATCGGCGTGAGCTTCCCGTTCTGTGCAAGCCCCTCCACGGTAGTGACCTTGCGCCCACGGGCGTCTACGGCCAGCATCATGCAGGAGTAGACAGCCTTTCCGTCTACAATCACCGTACAGGCCCCGCAGGAGCCCCGATCACAGCCGATCTTGGCGCCGGTCAGCGCCTGATCCGGCGGGAGAGGCATGTGCCCCACACCCCGGAGCACATGCACCAGCGTCGTACGCGGTTCCACTTCGACCGTTCGGTTTGTGCCGTTGATATTCAGCAGGAGGCGCACCGGTCCCGGCCCGAGCGGCTGTGCGCCACCCTGAGCCTCGGCGACTTCCGGCTCCACGACGGCGGCCGCGCCGCCGAGGACGGCGCTCCCCGCTATCCCCGCACCCGCTCCGCGTATGAAGGAACGGCGGGAGACGACAAACGAACGGCCCTGTCCTTCTTCATGCATGGCCGCAAACCTCCTCTATCAGGCAGCAGGCAGCATCACGGATACCTGCGTCATTCCGTTCTCGATCCAGGGGAAGAATCCCTTTGTTCCTACGACGACGTTGCGGAAGCATCACCGCTTCCGCGCACCGGAAAGCCCACCAGCACCTGACCGCCTTCTTCCTTGACCAAGTACGGATCCAACGACCACCCGGCGCAGCCCACGCAACTACCGTCCTTCGCGGAAAACTGGAGACCGTGGTAGATACACGTCACTCGCTCCCCATCGAAGTGCTCTGCGTAGATGGGCGCGCCGGCGTGCGGGCAGGTGTTATCGAAGGCCGTCCACGTTTCTTTGGTGTGGAACACCAGCAACTCCAGCCGGCCCTCGCGCACCAGCTTCCCCTTCCCCTCCGGAATCTCCTCGGCGCGGGCTACCGCCTTCCAGGAGACGGGCAGCGCAGGGTTGATCATGGTGGTGACATCTCCGAACTGTGGCCGGGAAACGCCCGGCTGGCAGGATCAATGAACGTTTTGGCGTGGTTCACCGCCACGGCGGCTTCGGCGACCCCGGTGGCGATGAGCTTCAGCTTTCCTTCATAGGACACCACGTCCCCGGCTGCATAGACACCCGGCAGATTCGTCTCCATCCGGCTGTTGACGCGAATGGTGGTGCCTTCCAGTTCCAGGCCCCAGTGCTTCAGCGGACCCACATCGGCATGGAATCCGAGTGCCAGAATGGCGCCGTCCACCGGCAGGCGCAATGTCTCCTGGGTGCGGTTCTCAAAAATCTCGACCGCCTCCAGGTGCTCACCCCCGTACGCCTCGCGCATCTCCCAGAAGAGACGCACATCCACCCGGCTGGCCTGTAGCCGTCGTACGGTCTCCTCGTGGGCACGAAACCGATCCCGGCGGTGGATCAGCGTGACCTTCCGCGCAATCGGCTCGAGAGCGAGGGCCCAGTCCAACGCACTATCCCCCCCGCCCACGATCAGGACGTCCCGATCCCGGTACGGCTCGAAGTGCTTCACAAAATAGGACACGCCGCGGCCCTCAAAGCGGACTAGACTCGGGAGGTCGAGCTTCTTGGGGGAGAAACTCCCGGCGCCCGCCGTGATGACTACCGTGCGCGACAGCCGGATCACGTCCTTGTCGGAGAGAAGGCGCCATACCCCATCATCGCCCCGCTGCAGGCGCACCACCTTCTCCCCAAGCACCGGGTCCGCGCCGTACTGGAGCCCCTGCTCCACCTGTGCCGCGACGAGATCCTTTGCCAGCACCTTCGGGAAGCCGGGCATGTCGTAGATGAACTTCTCAGGATACAGCGCGGTGAGCTGCCCGCCCAGTTCCGGCAGCCCATCAATGATGCGTGTGTGCATCTGCCGCATCCCGGCATAGAAGGCTCCGAAGAGCCCGGCGGGACCCCCGCCGATGATCGTGACGTCGAATATGCGGTCGTCTGTTACCAAGACACCCCTCCTGCGCCCGCTTGTTGTAGCACAAGGAAAGGAGGAAGGATGAAGTTAGGGGACGCCGTACGCGCCCGGCAAACAACCCGGGCTCCCTCTGCGCCGGCTTCCCGCTCTCCTACCACCGGCAGTTCAACTCGGAGTACGCCGGGAAGCCGGGGATGGACCGGGCGGCCAGCATGGCTCGGAGCAGGGCTCGGGTGACTGCGTCGGCGGCGGCGGCGCCGATGACGTCCGAGTAGATCCCGGTCACGGCGCCGTGCAGGTCCACTCGGGAGGCCCCCCCCACGGAGACCGCGAACAGCGTGTCACCGTCGCCCGAGGTGTGGACCGGGCGGATGGCGCGTACCAGACCGTGATGTGCCTGTGCCGCCACACGGGCGAGTTGCGTCTTGTCCAGCAGGGCGTTCGTGGCGATCACGCCGATGGTGGTGTTCTCCAGATAGGAACCGGGTGCGGTGGGAGGCTGCATGAACCCCCCGGGTCCGTCCCAACCGGCCAGCGTCTCCAGACGAGAGTGCTCAAATCCGCCGTGGGTCGCGTAAAACTGCCGGGTGTCCGGGTTGACCAGATCACCGATCGCGTTGACCGCCACCAGCGCGCCGACCACAATGCCTCCCGGCAAGGACAGACTGGCCGATCCCAGGCCCCCTTTCAGGCGCAGTCCCCCTCGCCATTTGCCCGTGGTGGCCCCGGTGCCCGGCCCCACGTTGCCGCACTCGACCGGCTCGTGGGTCGCTGCCGCCGCAGCGCTGTACCCCATTTCCGCGTTCGGCCGGAGGCTTGCAGAGCCGACTGCCAGGTCGTAGAGCACGGCACCCGCCACAATCGGTACCGGGAGCGCCCGGGTGTGCAGCCCGACCCGGTGTTCTTCGAGATACCCCATGACCCCGAGCACTGAGGCCAGACCAAAGACACTCCCTCCGGTCAACACCAGCGCATGCACCTCCTGGTTGTTCTGGAGCACATGCAGCGCCTCGGTTCCGAAGGTGCCGGGGGCTCCCCCCAGCACGGCTGCCGCGGCCACGGCCGGCACGTCGAACAGCACCGCCGCCAATCCTGTTCCCGCCTCGGCCTCGGTGTGCAAACCGACACGGAGTCCCGGCACGCGCGTAATGCATCCCCACGCTTCGGAATCAGCAGCGGGAAGGCCAGGGGGGTGTACGGACGCTCGTGTGCCCGCCTCCGGCACGGGCCGGCTTCCGGATGAACCTGTGAACTGCACCTGAACTGTCTACTCCTCACTCCTCGCGGCCCCATCCGGGACCACAGACCACCGGACCTCGGGCGTACGCCCAATCACCGTGCCGCCCGGACTCCGGCGCAGCAGTGTGGGAAGCAGGCGGCGCGTACCCGGCAGCAGCATTCGGATCCGGTAGAGCAGCCGGCACGGCCCGCTCAGCGAAACGCGGATCCGCCCCCTGTCCCAGTGCGCACTCCCTTGATCCGCAGTCAGATCCAGCAGCATCGCCCCGGTCGGAACGGTCTCTTCCAACACTGTTCCGGCCGGTATCGTCCCTTCCAGTCGAATCTCTCCCTCCAGCACCTCACCCACGGTGAGCGCAGCCCCAGGCGCCAGCGATAGCCGCTGCTCGAGTGAGGCGCTACCCCGGCCCGCCGCCGGCAGTGTCGTTCCAAGACGCATCAAGGATCGAGTCAGTCGGAACGCAGGGGGTGGCGTACCCGCGCGCGGTTGCGGTTGCCGCCGGGACGGCGGCGCTTCCGGCACAGGGCGTGCCGTACCCCCGCGCGGCCGCGTTCTGCCGGCCAGGGTTGCATCGGGCAGCGCTCCCGCTTCCGGGCGGACAACCGCAAGCGTGCGTGCCGCATCCCAATCTCCCCCTTCCTCCTGCTCCGCACGGGCGCGCACCCGCACGCGGACCTGCCCCGCGCTGCCGGCCACCACGTTCCAGCGCACGCGGTACACTTCGCCCGCGGGGATCGTCACCCAGGGAGTCGAGGCAAGTGGACGCCAGATGGTCTCAGCAGCGGGGGGGATCCGGGGGGATGGAGTGCGCGCGCCGTTCGGGCTCCCTCCACGTCCCCCGTCGCTCGAAGCGGGGGGTGTGGGCACCGGGGATCCTGCGGCCGGAACTGCAGTAACCCGGTCCGGACGTGGGATGTGGAGCGGGCGCGCTGCCGGTTCCTCGGGGTCATCCATAGCTGCCGGGCGCAGCCGATCCCCGTCCGTTTCCAGTTCCAACCGCAGCCGGAGGGGCACTGCGCTTTCGTTGCGGAACGCTGCTTCGATGGGCACCTGCTCCTGCTCCATCACGGTCTCGGGGGCCGCCACGTGCAGTCCGCTTTCGGCAGGGAGCGGAGCCTCGGATGCGCCCCAGCGTCCGTCCGGGGCCACGGCCCTGAGGATCACGTACTGCTGTTCCGCGATCCCTGCCGCGTGGGGCATCCCCGGGATAGCAGTGAATTGCAGCGGCAGGATGCCGGCTTCGCCGGCCGCATCGGTAGGAAGCGTACTGCCCCAGGACTCGGAGAACCGTAGGGGCGTCCCCCCGTGGTCGCCCCGCCCCCCCCCGTGGTCGCCCGAACGCGCCAAATCGAAATCGCGGGCTCTGCTATCCAATTCGCGCCAGAACGATGCGGACAGTGTTCCCGGGCGCGTCACGTTGCCCCGGGCGGATCCATCCCAGGGATCTGGGACTGCGGTCTGGGACGCGATCGCCGGGTCGGCAAGCCCGAAACGCACTGCAAAGCTGGCGGTAACGGCGAATGCCGCTGCGGGAGGGGCCTGCGCGATGGAGCCTCGCTCCGCACCCGACCACCAGGGGGCGGTCCCGGTACCGAGCGCCGCCCAGATCGTCGCTTCCACCGGCTTCCCGCCGGCGCCGATCACGCGCGCCCTGCCGGAACCATCTCCGTAGGGTCCCTCGAGCCACTCAACCCGCAGCGCGGTAGCCGGGTCCGGTCCGGTTGCGGACCCGGCGCCCGTGGCACCCCAACGGAGGCGTCCCTCGCGCACGATGAGCCATCCGCCCGGACGCCCTCCAACGGCCGGTGTGGGAGGCGGTACTCCCTGCGGCTCGGAAACCACGTCAAGCTGGACCTCCCCCGTCTCGGTCAGGTGAAAGCGCGCCCACGGCGGAGTGACTTCCCCCGGCTCACCGGTCGCTTCCACGGATCCCCGGGCCGGCACCCCCGGTCGCTCCCTTGAGGCCGCCCCAAGGCTCAGTGCCTCCCGCGGTCCCAGCGCCGGAGCCGCAGCGCCGTCACCAGCGGCAAGGGGCAGCCGCACCTGTGCTGTGCCTTGCCTCCCCAGCGTGTCGCGCGCGACGATCAGCGCCGAAATGGTCCGGGCTGCCGGAGCCGTTCCCGGGCTTCCCGCGATCACGCCGGGAACTCTTACGCGGACCTCACCCTGGGCATCGGCCCGCACCAGCACCGGCGGATACGGACTCGCTGTTCCCGCATGGCCGTCCGGATCGTGAAAGCGGACCAGAAGACGGGCACCCGCCGCGGGCATTCCGGAAGCATCGCTCACCCGCACGCGTGTTGACGGAGACGCCCCGTTCGAGGCTCTCTGGGGGACAATCGCGATTCGCAGTTCTCGGGTGGCACGAGCTTCGATTCGCAGATCGGCGCGCGCGAGTTCCGTGCGTCCCGTCGCATCCCGCAGCGTCAGTATGAGTGCGCCGTGTGGGGCAGTCAGCGGCAGGATCAACGCCCCGGAGGCAAGTCCTTGTTCGGGCAGCGCCACGCGCGTCGCTGCCACTGTTGCACCGCCCTCAGTGGTCAGACGGCCCGTCACAGCCCCGGCGATCGCCCGCCCTTCGGAAGGAAAATGAGCCAGAAACCTGATGGTCTCGCCCGGAACCGCGATGGAGCGATCGCAGAACAGCCGCACCGATGGGATGGCAGGAGCCGGCGAGGAGCCAAACGCGAGCGCATAACGCTCCGCCTTCCAGGCGAAGCAGGTGTGATTCAACACGCGCGCGCCGCCGGAAGCAGGGTATTGGGCGCGTCCCTCTGCATCGGTTGCGAGGGATACCGTCCGTTCCGCGGGTCGTCCGTCAACCCCAAGGGTGCGGGTGCGCACCAGAACCTGTGCCCGCGCCACCGGAGTCCCCGTACCCGCATTTACGACCCACACCAGACCTCCCGCCGCACCGGACACCTGCACGGCCGCCAGATCGGAAATGACCAGCAGCGTGGTGCCCGACAGCCCGTCGGCCGACGCGGTGATCAGGTAGGCGCCGGGGCGGCTGAACGGCACCGGCGCCACCCAGCGGCGAAGTGCCCGCGGATCGGCATCCGCGCTCACCGGAAGTTTGTCGCCGCTTGCCGGAACGCTCGCCGGCTCGAATTCCCAGCGGATCGGCTCCCCCCGAAAGAACGCATCCAGATTTCCGGTCGGGGCGGCAATCCCCGACCCGGCAGTCGGCAGCCGGCCGGCCGCCACCATCTCATCCAACGCGACCCGGCGAGCCTCGAAGCGCACACGAGCTACGTTTCGCAGGCTCAGTTCCACACCGGGGCGCGTACTCGGAAGCCGGGGTCGGGCCGCCGGGAGAAACAACTCGGGGCGAGTGAGGCGCGTTTCGATGGCGCGTGCTGCGGCGGCCCCCGGAGTGTCCATCGGCGCCGCCGCCAGAGGGATGATCGCCGCCAGTGCGTCCGAGGCGCGCCCGTCCCGCTCCAGCCAGGCCGCCGCGAGGAGACGGGCCCGTCCGGCAAGCGGGTGGTCGGGAAAATCAGCGGCCAGCGTCAGCAGTACGTCCGGCGCCGACACTTCCCGGGGGATTCTGTTGTCCGCCGCAGCCCTCACGCCCGTCCGCCGGAGCCACTCGGCCCGCAGCAGACGCGCCGCGGGCTTTGCCCGGGCCTCCGCGGACTGCTCCGCACGGAGGAGCAGATAGTGCATTTTCCGGGCCGGTGACCACTCCGGCTGGAGTTCGGCCGGCAGTTCTTCGGGGAATGCCAGCTCAGACGGGGCAGCGGTGGTCGGCGCGCCGGTCGTCGCCTCAAGCCGCTCGACTGCCGGCGCGAGATCGGCGCAGAGGTCGGCCTGGCCCGGGAAGCCGGCCCGTCCCATCAACGCCAGCGCCGCCTGGCCCTCCTGCACCGCCCGCGCACAGTGCTCTGCAGCGGCGTCACGGAGAGTCGGCGTCACGGCCTCGTTCGCCTCGAACCCTTCCAGGAGGGCGTCATCCCCGTAGGCGGTCCGTGCTCCTACCTGCCACACCCGGCCGGGAAGGCGCAGGAACAGCTCCATGCGCCACACCCGGGTCCGCGCTTCCCAGGCGGAGTTCGGATGCCGGCGCACCAGGTCCTCGGAAGTGCTCAACGCTGCCTGCCACCGGGCCAGCCGCCCCAGGCACCGGGAAATGCGCAACTGCACCTCCGGCACCCTGTCCTGCGGAACCGCCTGGGCTTCGAGCAGCGCCTGGTAGGCGGCGAGAGCCGTCGCGAATGCGCCGGAGCGGAACTGCGCGTCCGCCCGCCCGAGCGGATCGGCGGGGGATGCGGGCGCTGCACCGGGAGCTGCCTTGCCCACTCCTCCCTGCCCGGGCGGGCGGAGACGGCCGGTGGACGCTGCTCCCTTCAGCGGGTCGGAGCGCCTGTCGGGTGCTCTCCTGCCCCTTTCCATCCGGGCCGGGACTGCGGGCGCCTGTCGCGCCGCAGCGGAGGGCGGATCCGGAACCACACGTCGAGAGCCGGTCCGCCGCTGCCTCGCCGCCGGGCCTTGCGCCGCGAGCGGCGCCAAGACCCCAAGCACCATCAGCAGGGCCAGGGAAAGTGGCCGCAGTGACGCTGATACTACTCCCTGGGGCCGGGGCGACCGGGATGGGGCTTCGACCCCCTGACCGTCCTGCACGCGGGCAACTCCCATCCAGTCTCCCTCCGGTAAGTCCGTCTTGCTGCCGGCTCCGGACCCCTTCGGCAGGCGGTCCTTCCCGTCACCCTTCATCTTCCCTCTTTCAGCCGTTGCCGACAATGATCCCATGCCGGAACTGCCAGATCTAACACTGTACCGTGAGGCTCTCGAAGCCCGTGTGGTCGGAAGTGTCCTGGAGCGAGTCCAGAGTCACAGTCCGTTTCTGCTGCGGACCGCGGACCCACCCCTTGCGGCTGTCGAGGGCCGTACGGTGGCGAGCGTGGGCCGCATCGGGAAGCGCCTTGTGCTGGAACTCGATGAGGACGTGGCGCTGGTCCTGCACCTGATGATTGCCGGCCGGCTGCACTGGCGGGCTCCGGGACAGAAGCCCGCGGGTCGCAACGCGCTGGCCGTGTTCTCATTCTCATCGGGCAGCCTGACGTTGACCGAGGCGGGCACCAGACGCCGGGCGTCCCTCCATGTGGTGCGCGGTGAGGCCGCCCTCCGCGCGCTCGACCCGGGGGGACTTGAGGTGCTCACTGTCTCGGCGGAGGCATTCACCGCGGCGCTGACCCGGCGCAACCACACGCTGAAGCGCGCGCTGACTGACCCAACCCTCTTCAGCGGCATCGGCAACTCCTATTCGGACGAGATTCTGCATCGGGCGCACCTTTCCCCCTTCACGCTGACGCAGCGCCTCAACGACGAGGAGATCCGGCGCCTTCTGGCTGCGGTCCGGGAAACCCTGGATGAATGGACGGATCGCCTGCGCGCTGAAACCGGCGCCGGGTTCCCGCAACGCGTGACAGCATTTCGGCCGGAGATGGCCGTACACGGGCGGCACGGCCTCCCGTGTCCTACCTGCGGCACGACCGTGCAGCGCATCCGGTACGCCGAGAATGAAACGAATTACTGCCCCGGGTGTCAGACCGGCGGACGGGTGCTGGCCGACCGTGCCCTGTCGCGCCTGCTGCGGGAAGACTGGCCCCGCACGGTGGAAGAATGGGAGGCGCTGCGAAGTGGGGCGGGGCATTCGCCCCCGGCGTGATGTGACGAACCTCACACCGATGCTTCCGGACCCAGCGTCTGAGAGCGCGGATTCCGATCAGCACAGGAGACCCGGGATGAACCACGTCAGGAGAACGCGTCGTCGGCGAGGCACCGCAGGATTTGCGCTGGCGGTCACCGCGCCGCTGTTGGCACTGGCGGCGTGGGCAGCACCCGTGGAGTGGTCCGGCGCCGGTTCCGGAGTCACCGTGCGCTTGATCGTGGACGGGCAACGCGCCACCGGCACCTTCCGGGCTGCCGGAGGACAGGCATTTTGGGAAGGCGAGTTTGTCGGTTCGGGGAGTGGCGAGCAGTACCGCGGGACCGGGCAGGGAGCCGTCAAAGTCGGAAGTCGGAACGGTACCGTCGCCGGGACTTGGGAAGCCACCCTTCCGGCATCCGGCTCCGGGGGTTCGATCCGGGTGAACATGCAGGGTCCCGGTAAGAAGATCGCCGGCGCCATCCCCCTCTCCAGGGGCGGCGCTGCGGCCCTATTGCAGTGTGTGTCGGCTCGGGGCAAGGTCACACGACAGCCGAAGGGCGGCACTCCCGCGCCGCTGCAAGCCGGGGCGGCGATCCGGATTGGCGACACCATCGAAACCGGGCCCAACTCGACGGCCATCGTGACGCTGGGGGATCGCAGCGTGGTGCTGCTTCAGGCCAGTGCACGGGTGTCGGTACCGGACGTGCCGGCCAATCAGAACGGCATCCAGCGGGCTGCGGCGGGCGGAGGGAAGATCTGGTTTGCGGTCCAGAAGGTCCCGCAAGGCTCACGATTTGACGTGGAAACGGGAGACGTGGTTGCCGCGGTCCGCGGCACCGAGTTCCTCGTAGAGACGAATGCCGAAGGGGAGGTATCCCTCACGACCGCGGAAGGCCTCGTGGAGATGGAAGACCCGTCCGGTGTGGAAAAATCCGTGCCGGTGGCCGCGGGGAACCAGTGGACACTTCCACCGCGCGCACGGCGCCGGC
>SYMT01000574.1 GCA_005805375.1 Actinomycetota bacterium | reverse complement strand
GAGGTACAGGAGATGACCAAGAAGAAGTTTGAGGAACTCTACTCCCCCTGGGAGCGCAAGGTAGTGGCGCGCGTGCGGCCGGAACTCAGCCGGGAAATTCGGCAGGAACTCCTTCCCGTGCTCAAGGAAGAGGTCACCCAGCAGGTTACCCAGCAGGTTACCCAGGAGGTCACCCAGCAGGTCACCCAGCAAGTCACCCAGCAGGTTACCCAGCAAGTGCTGGCGCAGACCTTGCTCCGGCAACTGAGGCAGAAGTTCGCCGCCCTACCGGAAGCGATCGAAACGCGGGTCGCGGCCGTGCAGGCACCGGAAGTACTTGACCGCCTGTTACTGGCGGTAGTACAGGCGGCCAGTGTGGCGGATTTCGAGCAGGAATTGAGCGGGATAGCCCGGGGATAGTCCGCAAACCGGTCAGTGTGGCACAGGACCCCAACGTGCGACACAATAGAGCAATATGACTGCGAATTCTGATCGAGAGCGGGTCGGGCGCCGCGGCTTCCTGGCGACCAGCGCCTCGTCTGCCGCGATGATACTTGCCACCCACAGCGCCGTGGAGGTGGCCGCCCAGGCACAGAAGCCTACCGACGCGCCGACCGGGCCTCCGGTGAACTGTGCGGTGATCGGCCTGGGGAAACAGGGGCGAGATCTGCTGGCGGCTCTCTCCCGCGTTCCCGGCGTCACCGTGACGGGGATCTGCGATACGTACCAGCCCTTCCTGAACCGGTCGAAGGACGCGGCGCCGAAGGCAACTCCGGCTTCCGACTACCGCCAGGTACTGGAGCGGAAGGACGTGAGTGGGATCTTCATCGCCACGCCCACGGACCGGCATCGAGATATCGCGGTTGCTGCCTTGCAGGCGGGCAAGCACGTGTATTGTGAGGCGCCGCTGGCGCACACGGTGGAAGATGCCCGAGGCATTGCCCTCGCCGCCAAGACAGCGCCCAAGCAAGTGTTCCAGGTCGGCCAGCAATTCCGCAGTAACCCGCAGCACAATCACGTCTGGAAGTTCGTCCGAGGGGCAGTTGTCGGGCGCCCGGCATGTGCCCGCGCCCAGTGGCACAAGAAAGTGAGCTGGCGGGCCACGGCTCCTACTCCGGACCGTGAGCGGGAGATGAACTGGCGCCTGCGCCGCGAGACCTCCCCTGGCCTGCCCGGTGAGGTCGGCATCCACTCGATTGACACCATGAACTGGTTCCTCCGATCTGCCCCGGTATCGGTGGCGGCTTTTGGGGGGAACGTGCTCTATCAGGACGGGCGCACCGTCCCGGACACCGTACAGTGCGTCTTCGAGTACCCGGGCGGAGTACGCTTCATGCAGGACATCACCCTGGCGAATTCTTTTGACGGAAGTTACGAACTCCTGATGGGGGATATGGGTGCTGTGCTCCTGCGGGGCGAGCGGGCCTGGTTGTTCAAGGAAGCCGACGCTCCCCTGGAAGGTTGGGAAGTGTATGCCCGCCGGGAGCCTGTCGGTGACGAAACAGGCATCGCCCTGGTAGCGGATGCCACGAAGATCCTCGCTCTCGGGAAGGTCCCCGGTAAGGATGGGTCTACGCTGGACCCGGGCAAGGACGCTCTCTACTACTCAGTGGAGGCATTCGCGAACTGCATTCGTCAGAACAAGCCGGCTGCGTGTGGCCCGATGGAGGGCTTACAGGCCGCGGTGACCGCCCTGAAGGCGCACGAGGCGTCCCTCACCGGCGCGAAAATCGTCTTCGACAAGAAGTGGTTCGAACTGGCCTGATGGCCGGACTTACGGAGCATATGGCAATGGAAGCTACGCAAAAGAAAGAGCCGCGCGATCCGCAGCAGGTTTCGCGTCGAACGTTCATGCGCGCCGCCAGCGCGGCGACGGCGGCGGCCACAGCGGCCGGCTGGGCGAAGAGCCCGGTTTACGCCATCGCCCCGGGGCGGGTGATTGGGGCCAATGATCGGGTCAACGTGGGCCACATCGGTGTGGGCGGCATGGGAGGCGGCCATCTGCGGATGATTCGCAACCAGACTCAGGCCCTGAACCTGGCCCAGGTGGCGGTGTCGGACATCTACCGGCCGCGCCTGGATCGCGCTCGCACTACGATCGAAGCCCCTGAGGGCAAGGCCTACCACGATTACCGCAAGCTCCTGGAAGACAAGGATGTGGATGCGGTCATCATTGCGACGCCGGAGCACTGGCACGCGATCCAGACCATTGAGGCCGTGGAAGCCGGGAAGCACGTCTACTGCGAAAAGCCGATGACGCGCTACCCGGAAGAGGCTCTGCGGGTCTACGATGCCGTGAAGAAGACCGGCATGGTCGTCCAGGTGGGTTCGCAGGGCTGCACCGACCTGAAGTGGCACCGGGTACACGAGATCATCGGGCAGGGCAAGGTCGGCAAGGTGCTCTGGAGCCAGGCGAGCTATTGCCGCCAGAACCCGGCCGGCGAGTGGAATTACCCCATTGATGCCGGGGCCAGCCCGGACAACCTGGACTGGCAGGCCTTCCTGGGGCCCGCACCGAAGCGAGCGTTCGATCCGGAGCGCTTCTTCCGCTGGCGCAAGTACTGGGACTACAGCACGGGGATCCTCGGCGACCTGCTCCCGCACCGGATGCACCCCCTCGTGCTGGCAGCCGGACAGGCCTGGCCGCGGCGTGTGGTGTCCACTGGCGGGCAGTACGTCGAGCGGAGCCACAAGGATCGGGATGTGGCGGATACCGTCTTCATCCTGGCGGATTTCGAGAACGACACCACGATCTTTCTCGCCGGCTGTACCGAGAACGAGCAGGGCCTTGTGGACACGATCCGGGGCACCAAGGGCACTGTGACTCTCGGCGGACAGCGAATTGAGCTGAAACCCGAGAAGCCGTACGCAGACGAGATTGATCCGTTGACCGAAACGGTGGGCCGCGGCGAGCCGCAGGACCTCCACGAGGCGAACTGGATCGAGTGCATCCGCACCAACAAGCTCCCGAATTGTAATATAGAACTGGCGACCCGCGTGATGGTGACCATCGGCCTCGCCGAACGCGCCTACCGCGAGAACAAGTGCATGCTCTTCGATCCGAAGACCCGCGAGATCAAGGCCGGATAACAATTCCCGGATCGAGCGGACACCCACGCGCCCGAGAGACGCAGCCGCGTTTCTCGGGCGCGCTTTGTTTGGGGTCAAGGCACCCCGCAGGAGACTCCCCCGTAATGGCGATCGCATTTCGCAACGACGAAGTCTTTGAGGTCGGACCCGGCGTGTGGGTCCGCAACATGGTGGACAATGCAGCCTGGGCCGATCTTGGCGATGGCGCCGTGGTGATCGACTCCCTGGAAGATACCGCCACCATGGAGCAGCAGATTCCCGCGGACGTGCAGCGCACTACCGGAAAGCCGATGAAGTGGCTGATCAATACCCACTGGCATCCGGACCACACAGCCAACAACGCCGCCTGGGCCCGCCGGGGCGCCACCGTGATCGCCCACGAAACGTGCGGCGCCGCGCAGTCCGAGGCGAACGGCCAGCCCAACATTACCTTTCACGACCGCTACACGCTGGCGGGCAGTGACCGCGCGGTGGAACTCGAATACCTGGGCGGGACGCATACCCCGTGGGACAGCGTGGTCTATTTCCCGTGGGCGAAGGTACTCCACATCGCCGACCTCTTCGGGTGGGGAATGATCCCGCTGTCGAAGTTCGACCCGAGCAAGATTGACCTTCTCAAACAACATCTGGCGCGCGTGCTCGAGTACGATGCCCACACACTGATTCCCGGACACGGGCCGCTCGTCGAGCCCGCGCACATCCGCCGCTGGCTTGCCTATCTGGATGAACTGCTGGCGCGGGCCATCCCGCTGGCCAGGGCAGGAAAAAGTCTCGATGAACTGGAACAGGCCTGCCCCGTGCCCGCCGACATGCTGGATTGGTGGAAGCTCCCGGACTGGAAGCACCGCCATAACCTCACTCTCATTCACCGCGAATTTGGAGCGTGACCCACGATGGCACTACCCCGACTGACCCCGATGCTCAAGGTCATCCGCATGGGCAAGACCCGATGGCTGTACGGACTCGACCAGACCCCGGATGATCGCCTCTCCTGGACCCCAGGTGGGGAGGCCGCCAGTGCACTGGGACTCTCCGCGAAGATCGTGCCCTTCCTCGGCTTTGTGAGTCACATGCTGGCGCACGGGGTTATGCCCGCCCGGCCGGAAGATGGACCGCCGCCGCCGCCGCCGCCCGCTCTGGCGGGCCGGGACGAAGCCAAAGCGGCGGTATCGGCCGCATTCGACACACTCATCGCCACTATGGAAAGTCTGAGCGAAGAAGATCTGGCACGCTCGGTGACACCCCCCTGGCGCGAGGCGACCACGATCGACACGATGGTGCATTTCGTACCAGTCGTCCTGGGCTACTTCCAGGGCCAGCTCAACTACGCCCAACTGGCCTACGGAGACACCAACCCGAACATTCCGCCCGGCTGGGGCACCGAGTAACCTCGACCCCGTAACGCTGGCGGCGTCACTACTCTACAGTGACGCCGCCAGCACTTTCTCAACCAGCCGTTCCAGGCGGTCGAACACCAGTTCAATCCGGCGCTCGTCCCACTCCGCGTCCACCCGGATCTCGATCGCGTCACGCAGCATCTCCAGTGCCGCGACCCGGACTGCCACGCTGGACGTTCCCGGTCCCACCTCACGATCCGCATCCGGGGACACCCCTGCCGGTTCCGGGCCCCCCTCGCGCCTCGATCCGGGGTGGCCCACAGCGCCGGCTTCCGGGTCACAGCGATCGGGGTCGCTCGCCGGCGTGTCCTGCGAGTCGGGAGGGGGTACCGGACCCGGCGGAGGCGACCAGGAGGGTCCGATCTCCACCCAGGTCCCCACTCCGGCCGCGTCGCTTACCCCAGACTCCGTTCGCTCGTCTCTCCCCGGCCGGCGGTGCAGTCCTGCTCCCGGCTCACCCAGTGTGTTCGCACTGCCCCGCCGGGCATCCACCGGCGCAGCCGGCCCTCTTACTCCAGAGTCCGTGCCCGACACGGCGCCTGCGACTACTTCCCGCCCGTCACCCGGGGATCTTACTCCAGACTCCGTTCGATCCCGCTCAACCGGCCTCTGTGCCTGCTGGTCCGGCTGATTTTCACGAATGCGGGGGTCCGGGGTCGGAGGGCGCCGGTGCGTCGGGGGGAGTTCGTCGAGATGGCCAGCACCCCCTTGCCCCGACACCATCTGTCGGGGCTCATGTGATGCACCGTACGACAGGGAGCGACTCGGGTTGTCGGACGCACCCGAATCGGCGATGTCGGACTCTGGCGAGATATCTGAAGAACCCGGCGCGTCGGCCGATGCCGTGTCGGAAAATTGGTCGGGACCGAGTCCAGTGTCGGGATACTGTCGGTGATCCCCACCGACAGGTGCCCGGGCATCGTCCCCGTAATCGCGCATCAGGTCCGTGAAGAGCTTGGACGCCGGGCCGGCCGTACTGGCGGAGAGCCCGTATTCCACACGAAAGAACTCCTCGACGGCATCACGAGCCATCGAACCCTGCCTGGCCCAACGCGCTACCAGCTCCGGATAGGCATCTCGGAGACCCTCTGACAGCGCCGCCGCCCGCAGGCTGGGGCCGCGCACCCGCCGAGCACGGTCCGTAGTACGTCCGTAGGTGTCTGTCAGCCCGAGCACGCGCAGGCTCTGGAGAAAAGCACGCACATCGCCTCCTTTCAGGTGGAGACGTTGTTCCACATAGGCGCGGTCTACCCGCCCCGGGTCCGTTTGGGTGAGCAATTCGATGAATCGCGCCAGGATGCGCGTACGGGTGTAGGCGGCGGCACGGATGGGGACGGCAGGCATCGGACAGTCATCCTGTCGTGTACGCGGCGAGTAAGTTCCGACATATCCCGACGAATCCCGTCACTGGAACCGAACACAGAGCGTCGGGTTGTAAGCGGGATTCCGTCGTGGCGACATCGTTCGACACTTTCCGATGTTAGCAAGTATTCCGACACCTGTCAACATCGCTCCGGAGTGGGGGTGTCGAAACTTCCGGGAGCTGGCCGAACCGCAGTCACCGACACAGCTTCCGCGCGATTGCACGCGCGTGTTCGTACAGCAGATTGCTGCGGTTGAGGGGAGCGTCCGGCGCGTTCTCCTCCCGGATCGCTCTGCGGTGGAAACCACTCGAAACCGTGGCCGGGAGAGTCTTGCGGCGGGAGAACACGCAGCTTCGCTCAGAGTACTCAGGCTGCCAGGAATGTCTGCCGAACGCTCAGCCCCGACGGCCGGAGTGCCTGGCAGGCTCTTCGCATGACGGCACAAGCAGCGAATCGTGCCCGGCAGCGGGATTTTGGACCTACCCGGACGTCGAGTCCACGTGGGGAGCCGGGTACGCGCCGGAGGGAGGATGCACGTCACGGTACGGGGTGATCCAGGTATCGGGTCCGCGGGTGGGGTCAGGGGCGCGGGTTCCGGGTTCGCGCCCACGATTCAGAGGCGGATCCGTCGTGCGGACGGAGCGCGGCGGAGAACGCGATCGGTGTAGCGGATGTCCCCCGCCTGCGAGGCACACCGCGGCCGCCAGGCCCGGCGCCCGTGTGCGGATAGTTTCCACGTGCGGGTAACTGCCGCGTGCGAATGGAGACGCAGGTGGCGCGAACGAGAGACCGACGGGTGTGAGACCCGTCGCCGCGGACGGTCACGCGCCGTCGGAGCAACCACGGGTTGATGAAACGCACCCACGGCCCGTGGTTGCAGTATGGGGATCAAGCGCGCCGGACCTCTCGGTGGGGCCACCGTGCTTCGAGCCGGAACCGATCAGCGGAGGGCTTCGAGTAGGGGCCGGAGGGACCGCTTGCGGACGTGAGTGGTGATGAGTTCCCCCACCAGCGGACCCCACTCCGCCATGCGGTCCGTCGCGCCAAGGATGCCACGAATGCGCCGGACCCAATCAGCGGCTGCCGGATAGTATTTCGACCGTCCGGGATCAGCGATCTGATTAAACTGATACCGGCAGGCTGCAATCGCCCAGTCCGAATGGGTTTCGCGCACACCATCCACCACCGAGGCCACGAGTTCGGGGGCCCTGCTGGTATTGGCCAGTTCGATGGCTTCCTCATACAGCCGTTCGTAGAGGAGGATCTTTGCCAGTTCCTCCTTGGGATACGGGACATTCCTCACCGCTTCCAGTATTTGCACTCGGAGCGCATCCCACTGGTCCCCCGCCTGGGCTTCCACCCACACGTAGTTGTCGAACAGTACCGTTTCTTGAACCAGGGCAACCCCTGCCTCCAACGCCGCAGCAGGGACCTGGTACGCTGTGGCGAAGTCGCGCAGCCAGCGGGCCAACTCGATGCCGATCCGAGGCGCGAATGGGCGCCGGAGTCCTTCCAAACCGATCTGAATTGCCGCATCGGCGGCTCCCGATGCGGCGAATGCCTGCGCCAACAGCAGCGCCTCATCCGGCCGGGTGAAGTAGGCACGGGAGTAGTCCAGCGCTTCTTGCGGCCGATCCTGCCGGAGAAGCAGCCAGGCATGCTCGAACCGAGCCCCCAGGGCGTGTGACAGATTCAGGCTCTCGGTCCACCGTTCCTGCCGTTCCAGCACATGCAGCCGAAGGCGCACGAGGGACGCAGCATCGGCTCCACTTCGCCCGTCGAGCGGACCCGCCTCAGTGGACGCTGCCGGGTCCAAGATGGGATCACCCCGAAGCGCCGCCACCACCGCGGGATCTTCCCAGCCCTCCGTGATCGCCTGGAGTCCCATCTCGAGCGCACTGTCGTAGCCATAGTTGCCCAGGGCAGAAAGCACTTCCTCAGTCTCGGCCTGCCAGTCCTCCCGGTCTTGCGGGGTTACATCCGCGCACAGCGCCGCCTCTGCCAGCACTTCTCCCAGGGAGGAGATCCCATCGTAGTAAGCACCATCTGAATCGTCCAGATCGTCAATCGGCTCCGCAATCGCCACGACTGCTGCAGCGAGGAGTTGCAGTGCCACACGGCCCTCGCCCGCCTCGACGTACGGGCGAATCTGCTCGACCAGAGATTCAGTGGCGGCTGCAGCGGACGCGGCGAGGTCCCATCCCAGGCCGCGAAATAGGGCACGCGCACTGCGCTGGAAGGCAGGCACATCGATCCTTGGAACGCACCCAGGCCGGCAGGATGCCGGCGTTCCCGGGGCCGAACTGTGAATCTCGGTGTGGACCGCTGTCAGGATCCATCTCACGATGCCTGGAAATTCCCCTGCGGCGGACAGGACCAGGCGGCGGAGAGCCGGAGCGTCCAGGTACTCCAATTGCGACTCCAGGCGTTCACGCTCGACCGTCATCAATCCGCCTGATCCGTCGGACATCGTGGACTCCTCTGCCTGGTTGGATGAGGGAGGCCGGCACGATGCCGGCGTTCCCCGGGGTCGGTTTCCGGCCCGCGTGCTATCGCCCGCCGAGCAGACCGCCGAGCAGGCCCCCCAGAGCATCTCCGCTCGAATCGCCCTCACCACCGCGCTGCCCACCGCTGCCGAGCACACCCCCGAGCACCGACTGAAGCAACTCAGGGTGGCCGGCCACAACGCCTCCGAGCTGATCCAGCACGTTGGGATCCGTCTGTGTAGCGTGCTCGGCCAGTTGTTGGATCGTGTCAGGGCCTACCTGATCCGCCTGTGCGGGCGTCACCTGCGGTGCGCCGCCGCCGCCCACCAGGGCTGCGAGACCGGCCAGCGGCGTATTCCTCAGAACGTGGTTCAGCATCCCGGATGCCAGCGCAGGCCCGAGCGCAGCCAGCAGGGCATTCAGGATGCCGGCTTTCTGCCCGCCGTTCGCCTGCCCGAAGAGGCCCGCAATCATCTGCGCGGCCGGGGGTGTGCTGTCGGACCGAAACGCCCCTGCCACCAGCCCCGCCATCTGACCCAGATCGCCGCCCCCTCCCGGGGACTGTGCGTTCCGGCTGCCGCCCCCCATTGTTTCCCGAGCGATGCCGCCCAGCAGGTCTCCCATATTCATCGTGTTCTCCTCATACACTCTGCGGCTCCCCATCGGCCTGGAGCCACTCGACCCGGCGTGCGTTGCCCGGAAGCAACATCCTCGTCCGCACCAGGCAACGCGCTCCCCAATCCGAGCACCGGTTCTGCGAAGTTTACCGCAGAAGGATTCACCGGGAGCCAATGAAAATGAAAAATGACATGTGGCATGTCCTGGACGGGGAGTTTCTAACGCGGACAGGCGTCCATTCAGTGGGGCGGATGGACGCCCATGACGAGAGCAACATAAAGGAGGAGCAACGATGCCCACGGCGGGTGAGTGGCATCGGGCGGCAATCCCCTGACTCGTGTCGCCCCGCAGAGCATGGTGGAATAAGGCGCAGGCAGCAGGGCATGGCTTTGGGCGCCCTGTCCGTGGCCTCGCATCGAACAGGGCTCGGCCGGGAGGTGCCCGGCATCCGCATCCCACCCGGGCTCGGCGAGCCTATCGCATGCCCTGGGCTGAATCCCCTAGTGTCTGGAGCTTAAGCTCCCCTCCTTTGTTGACCTTCGCAAAACTACCCCTCTGATCGTTCCAGGCTGAGGGATCGAAGTTCCAGCGGAAGACGGTTCTGTCCGCGCCAGAGGAGACAAATTCGTTTGTCCTTCCAGGTAAGAATCCGACTGCGTGAATTTGGGTCGTGTGCCCTTGCAGCGCCACCGAGTACCAGTCTTCCGGCTTGCTTGTGTCGGTCACCACCCAGCACCGAAGGACGCCGGTCGAGTCTCCAGAAAGCAGGCGTTTCTGAAAGTTGGGAATGTCCTGATCGTTGGTAAAGTCGCTAAACGCCAGTGCGTTGATCCTGGCAGCATGACTCTCGCGTAATATTTTCGGTGTCCCGCCCCAAGCCTTCTTCGCGTCATGGGAATGTCTTTGACGATTCTCCCACACAAACAGGCTGCCGTCTGCATCACCCGCGACCAGCAGCTTGCCGTCCGGGCTGAACGCCAGTGCGTGGACCGGTTTTCTGTTACGGTAGCTTCCCCAATTGAGTTTGCATGGGGGGGAACTGTCCGTTACGTCCGAGCGATGCCATAACCAAACTTGCCCCTCAGATCCATTCCCCCCCCCCAATGCGAACCAACCCCCAGGAGCAGACGCGAGAACCCGAGGAAAAAAATTCTTCTCCTTGACTTCCAGCTCCTTCGCCTGCTTCTCGTCGCCTTTCGGTTTCTTCAAGGGCAGAATACCGTTCTTCGATCGCAGGACAGGATAGAGTTCGACGTCGTCGGATCGCCGCAGACAGGCCAGGAGCGTGTTCCCGGATAGATCCGAAAACGCCAGACTCTGGATCGTCCTTTGATCGTCCGTCTCGGATTTCTGCGTGCTGGTTGGAGGAGGCTGTCCCCAGCGCCAGATATCCGGCTTACTACCGTAGCGCCACCCTGCCGCGAACAGTTCCTTCCCTGGCGAGGCGGCCAGAGCGAACACTTCCCGTTCGGAATCGCCCCGGAAGATGACTTCTGGCCTGGCGGCGCCGTTGGCCGGGTAGTGAATGACCTGTCCTGTCTGAGTGCCGAAGACGAGACCTGACTTGCTCCGAGCAAGACTGAGTACGGTGCCATTCATATCTGGAATCGGCTGCCGCCGCTCCAGATCCCAGAACAAGATCTTCCCATGATTCCCTGCGGCCGCCACACGAACCGCACCAGAGCGTGCAGGCTGCAGGAACGTCACTCCATACAGGGGTGGGCCCTTACGCACCAGCGGGGGACCCCATGACGGCACCATCGGTCTGCCCATCTTTCCCATCTCGTCAGCAGAGCCGAGCCGGGAAAGAAGGACTGCACCATCCAATCCAGCAGTAGCCAGGTATTCCCCGTTCTTATCAAATGCGATGCGCT
This sequence comes from Actinomycetota bacterium, assembly GCA_005805375.1. Lineage (GTDB taxonomy): Bacteria > Armatimonadota > SYMT01 > SYMT01 > SYMT01 > SYMT01. The sequence goes on along the minus strand of SYMT01000574.1, from coordinate 967 downwards.
GCACGCGATCCAGGTGCTCCGGCAGGCTCCAGCGACTCTTCATCTGCTCCTGCATGTCGGCCTTTTCGTTCGCGCCGGTCGGTGCAGCGTGGGCAGAAACATCCCAGACACTTCCCCCACCCGATACATCTCCCATCACAATGAGCCGCCGGATTTCAAACTTCGGATGCACCGCCACAGTGGAAGCGACGGTGCCCAACTCCCACACGACACTCCGTGGGCTCTTCCAGTCTGGGGCGCGATTCCCTTTTTTGGGCCAGTACCAGAGTCGGAGTTTCCCATCACGTCCGCAAGAAAAGAGACGCACACCGTCGTCCCCGTTCTGAAGTGCAACAGCCGTGACGTTCCCGCTATGTTTCCTTTCATCATCCACCGGCCACAGTTTTTTAGCGTATTTCGGGCTCGTAACATCCCATAGCGCCAAATACCCACCGGTGCCCCCAACAGCCATCAGGTTCCTTTCACCGACCGTGACGGCATCCAGGCTCCAAATAGGCTCGCCGCAGCCTTTAGAGTGCATGGGCTTTGGTGTGTTCTTCGGGTCTGGTGTGTTCTTCGGGTCCCAGAACTCCAGTTGCCCGGTATCGTTTCCTGACACCAGAAACTTCCCATCAGCAGAAAAACAAAGAGCCCGGATTTTCTTTTTATCTCCAGAATATGGAAATCGTGCTTTAGCGCGCGGATTGTTGGGATGTGTCATGTCATAGAGGCTGATTTCATGAGAACCCTCTTGATCACACACTGCCATGAGAGACTGATCCGGGCTGAGCGCCAGGCTGAACAGGGGACGATCCTCTTTGATGATCAAGTACAGGTTCGGATTCATCCCCAGCCCGTATTTCGCGGTTCAACATATCCGTAACTAACTCAACAATTTTCTGTGGTCATGGTTACAGAAAACAAGCTCCGGGGGCTGATTTCACCTGGTGTTCCTCAGGTGTCAGCCAATAGTTCGATCATATAGTTT
>SYMT01000573.1 GCA_005805375.1 Actinomycetota bacterium | reverse complement strand
GTTCCCTCCCGGCTCGCGCCAGAACAGGCGGCGCGCCCGCGGCTCCACCCCAAAGTTCACCGTCAGATCCTGCACCCGGGCCGGAAACTGGAGGACCGTGCGCCCCGGTCGCCGGACCACCGGCCGGTTGCCTGCGGCCAATGCCCGCCCCAACCCCGCCGTCGCCGGCTGCAACAGGTACGCCGTGGCCAACTTCAGCCGCCGGGCGGTCGGGACCCGCCCGCTGTCGAACCGGGTCATCCCTCCCGTCATCACGCCAATGGACCAGAGTTCGCCCGTCACCGCGTCCACCCGAGCCGCCACTATCGCCGGTCGCGGCGCACCGTCCGGATCGAAGGACGGCAAGTTAACCTGCCACCAATACCAGTAGGCCGGGCGACAAAGGGGCGACTGGCCATGCACCTGGAGCCACTGGTAGGGGTTCCAGTACAACTCCGGTACGGCATTCGCGGCACCGCCGCCGGCCTGAAACGCGGCCATCGCGACCTGTCGCGCCTGTGCCTCCGCCAGGATGGGGCCGGATGGGGGCAGCCGAATTCCCTCCGCGTCCAGGAAGTACTTATCTACGCGACCATCGTGCGCATCCACCCAAACGGTCGCGCGGTCCAGTTCGCAGATGTGCTCGTCCTGGTAGCGATAGAGGTAGACGATCCAGCGGGGACGGAACGCCGAAGTCCCACCCTCCCCCAGGGAATCGGGGCGGAATGCAGCGAGCAGCGGACGCCAATCCCCGGGCGGGAACTCCCCACGAGCCACCATGAGTTGGGCTGCTGCCTCCACCTGGTCCTGGGTCAACGCGGGCTGGGACGGATCCAACGGGTACTTGCTCAGGGATCGGCCACCGCTCACATGAATCACCCGTCCGGAGGCTTCATCCACCTCCATCCGTCCCCCGATGGTCCAATTGATTTCAAAAACGCGCTGCCCGGTGAGGGGGGAGAGTCGCAGCACCTGGGCGCGGACCGGCGGGCTGACCACTGAGTAACCCCGATTTGTGGCGACGCGGCGGGCGGTTTCAATGGCCGATGCCGGCACCTCCGGGCTGACCTGCCCCGAGGCCGGGGCGCCGAGCAGCAGAAGGGCGGCGAGACAGAGTTGAGACAGAAGACGCTGCATGCTGGGATCCTCAGCTTGGGGTTCAGAACGTAAGCCAGGTGGCCGGGGTTGGCGCCAGGTACAGGACAGACAGGGTGGTGTTGGGATCGCCCCTGTGGACGATCTTGGCGGCCGCGAATGTCGGACTGAATCGATTGTACGTATCTTGTGCCTTAAGGATTGCCCCGTGGGCGGTATAGTCAAGCGGCGTGTTCGGGTCATCCGGATCCGTCCGCCCGGCCTTCAGGGTCTGCCAGAACACCTCCGAGGCGTTCTGGATCCCGGCGATCCAGGCCAACCGGTCAAAGCCCACGTACATCTGATTGGGGTAGGGGACGCCGTTCGGATCCGTGCGCAGCGGAAACGGCATGGTGGCCAGCGAACCCGCGGTCGAGCAAGCGCCGGCGAAAACGACGTTGAAGTAGGGTCGCCAGGTACGCCGCTGCAGCGCCGCGTGGGCCTCGGCCGAGGTGACTGTATCCGCCGGACCCGAATTGGGAAGTGGCGACACGGCCCCGGACGCCCCGTGCAGCGAGAAGTGGATCGCGGTCGCTTTCTGCACTCCCGTCAGGAAGCCATCCTTCGTGTATCCCGCCTGCCCGATCGCGGCGCCGTGGCGTAGTTCCTCCAGAATCGCACGGATCGTGCCCTGGACCGACTTGTTGCCCTTGACGACAAAGTCCTGACATTCCAACACCGAATGCTTGTTGTACACCAGCTGGAGTTCGATCCACACCATGGTGGGCTTGCCGGGGGCAGTCACCGTCGTTTTCCAGCGCACTTCGCCAGCGTCGGGGAACAGCGTCGTGTTGTACCGGAACACCACTCCCATACCCTGAGCGCCTGGGATGAGCGTCGGGAAGACCGGCGCGGCGCCGGCCGGGGGATTCTCGATCTCCACGGTGGCCTGCGTGTAACTCCCTACCCAATCGGGAGGAAGATGGGACGCATAATAGGCATTCGTCCCGGAGACCCACCGATTGGGCACCTCGACCTTGTAGGTGACCGCGACGGTCACGGGTCCCCCGGGAAGGTCCGTGAGGATGTTCGCCCGGAGGGTCCTGGTGGGCAGCACGATTTCTGTGGAACCCCCCGTGTCCACCACCCACTCGGCTCGGGTGCCGACGCGCTGCAGGCCATCGGCGTCCGCGATCACGGGATGCCCGAACCCACTTTCCACTTCGCCCGCAAACCCGAAGGGCCAGAATCCGAACTTCCGCACGGTGGCGTCGCCCCACTCGCGGACCACCACTTTCGGCGGTGGCGTGTCTCCCGGCACGGTCGTCACCCAGTGCAGCACCGCATGCACCTCACCCTGGCAGGTGGCCCAGCTATCCCCGCCGATCCCCTGCTGCACGAAGTTGCTCACTCCCGGTTGCTGCACCGCGGGCCAGGCGCCCCTGGAATTCGCCCACGGCCCGTCCCCGTCGTTGGCGCCGCTCATGTGGTAGACGATCTGCCAGGTTCCGGCGTGGGCCGGCAGGCAAGGCAGCCACAGGAGCAGTGCGAGGGCAGCCACGCTCCAGCGCCGCAGAAACCCGCCGAACCGGGAAATCGCTGCCAATCGGCAGCAGGGCGTTGCACACTGAACCTTAGGAAACATCGTGGAGCGCCTCCGTCTGTGGGCAACCGTGCTCACACGGGTGAGAAGCGAGTGGGTCTGGCGCGCCGTAGTCGCAATGGGTGGGGCGGCGCATGCAGAGGCTGGGGCCCGCAGTACCGTGGGGCATAGACCTCGTGGGCGCGTGCCCAGCACGCAACCCTGACCCGCGGGTCGAGGCGCACAGCATTGGCGGCGGTTCGCGCCAGTGGGGGGTGAGCAGCGCGCGCTCCGCACCCCGGAGCGCGGCGGCATGGAGACGCTGCTTCCGGAGTGGTGCTTGCGGCACAGCATCGCGCCGCGCCACACGGCCTCCCTCGTCCAGCAGCGTGAAGATCAGTTTATTCGCTATTGAAGCGATATGGGGGGGGTTGTACGCGGCAAGCCGCACCGAGCCTGAGCGCTCGGGAAGATCGGCGCCGGCATGCAGCGCCTGCAGGGAGGCAACGGTCACGAGACCGCCCCAGAGAACGACGGATCAGAGACATCGGGACCTCCTGTGATGGAGTAGGGCAGCCGATAGCCGCCTATAAGCCCGCATGACAATTTGTATTGTGGGTGGATTCCCGTTCTGGCCGATAGGCTCCTCCGTGCAGGACGCAGCGGATATGCAGTGAATTTGTGGTCGTGATTCCTGTCAGTCGCTGGGACTGGTCCGGAATCACCTGGGCACCTGGGGGTGAAAGGCGTTGGGAAGGTGAGCAATCACCCCGGCTCACATCCGGGATTCGGCACAGGCAGCGGAGTTGCTTCGGCGAGGATTGTCAAACGCTGATCGTTGTCCCCTCCCCCGGGTGTCGCGGTGTTCCGTGGACAGGGCGGGCGGAGGCGCCCGGCACTCACCCTCCACCTGCGGGGACACGGTGGGAGGAGCACACCCCTCCCACCGCATGCAGGGCCGCGTCTACCTGCGGCTGCCGGAGAGGGCTACCGTGGTGGTGGCGCGCGCCGGATCCGTGCAGGTGATGGTCAACGTCCCGGCGTGCGTGCCGGCCGCGCCGGGGGCGTACTCCACCCGCACCGTCACACTGCCCCGCGGGGACAGGGTGAAC
>SYMT01000572.1 GCA_005805375.1 Actinomycetota bacterium | reverse complement strand
GTCGCCGGCCGCGGACCAGGTCGGCCAGGCGGGCCTTCCCCGGGTCGGGCAGCGACACGCCCTCCGGGGCCGGCAGGGTTTGCGGCGGCGCGGGTAACCGTTGGGTCTCAGTTCGCAGCATGGGGTTGTCCTTCCTCTCGGAACGCAGAGCCCGGCTCGGGTGCCGGACATGGGGTTTCGCGGCGAGCTGCACCGATCTGACAATGCGGAGCAGAGGGGGCGCCCGGACGGGATGGGCGCGACGCACGTCGCCCGCCGAGGCGACGTGATCGTCGGTTGGCAGTGATCCACCGCAGCTCGTGCGGTCCGGCTTCGAAGATACCTGCATAATATCGGCGGCGGAGGCGACGACGCGGTGCGAACACCCTCTTCCCGGTCGGGCGGATCGGTGGACCCTCGCCGGAGGAACCTGTGGACTATCACGACTACTTCACGTTGGAACCGGATAAGCGGGGAGGCAAGCCATGCGTTCGCGGGCTTCGGATCACCGTTTACGACGTCTTGGACTACCTGGCTTCCGGAATGACGGAAGCGGAGATCCTGGAGGACTTCCCCGATCTCACAGCCGCGGACCTGCGCGCGTGCCTGGCGTTCGCGGCCGATAGGGAACGGAAGCTGCTCGCGGTCACGACGTGAAGTTGCTGTTCGACCAGAACCTCTCCCATCGGCTGGTCAGGACCCTCGTACACGTCTATCCGGACAGCGAGCACGTACGGAACGTGGGACTCGGACGGGCGCCCGACGCCGAGCTCTGGACCTACGCCAGGCGCGAAGGCTTCGTGATCGTGTCGAAAGATGCCGACTTCCATCACCGGAGTTTGCTGCTGGGCGCGCCTCCCAAGGTGATCCGGCTGAAATTGGGGAACTGCTCGACTCGGGCGATGGAACGGATCTTGCTCGATCACCAGGTTGTGGTGAAGGAGTTTGCCGACGATCCGGCGCCAGCGATCCTGGTTCTGTCCTGACCGGATGCCTGCAGGGCGAGCGGGTCCGGCCGCTTCCCGCCGGGCCCGCTCGCAGGTGCTGCCTGGAGCTGGAAAGCGCCCCGTTAAGGGCGTACCGCGCTGCTTCGCGCCGGGGTCTCCGGGGACGCAGCGGGTCCCCGGAACACTGGCGGGCGCCTTCGGAGCGGCGCACGGCGCTGCATCCTGGCGCCGCTGCGTCAGAACGGACGGCCCGGGGCTGATTCTTCACCGAAGGACAGGCGGAGTGCCCTGCCCGGTGGAGGGACATTTCGGTGGAGCTGATCGTTTCGGAGCGTTTGCTGGCGGATCGCGCCCGCGCCGCGGAAGAGGAGGGCCGGCGGGCACTGCCGCTCGCGTGCAGCGTGGGTCCGCACGAGGGCCGGGAGCGGGTGCTCCTGGCGCGGCGGGTGTGGCGGCCCCACGAGCCCGGCGGCGCCGTGTGCCTGGAAGTCCGGGCGGCGCCGCGGAGCATCCGCCACCCCCGGAGCTGGCAGTACCTGGCGCAGCAGTTCCATCCTCAGGAGCCGCGCACCGCGGTCCTGTGGCTGGGGCGCGGGGTCGAAACCGGCGAGTTCGTCGGCGTGGCGAAGGTGGAAGCAGAGGTCGAGCCGATCCGCGTGCTGCGCCTGGTCGGTCCGGGCCTCGCGCGGGCCTGCGGGGTTGACTTCACGGAGCGGCACACGCCGTCCGCGCCGGAGCTGGAGCGCTGGTCACGCCGGATCGGGGCGCTGGACCTCCAGACGTGCCTGCGTGCCTGGCAACTGCGCGTCGTCATCGCGGGCGAAGGGCGGATGGCGTCGAAGGTCGCCGGCACCCTCGCCCGCTGGGGCACCCCGCTGACGCTGATCGGACCGGATCGGGTGGAGCCGCACAACCTGGACGCCGGCGAGGGCCTCACGCCGGCGGACCTGGGCCGCTGGAAGGCGGAGGCGCTGGCGGACCACCTGCTGCGGCTCGGGACCGGCGCGCCGGTGGAGGCGATCCCGGTCCGCGTGCAGGACCCGGAGGCGCGCCCGGCGCTGGCGGACGCGGAGCTGCTGATCGGCTGTGTGGACAACGACGCGGCCCGGTCGTTCCTGGGCCGCTGGGCCCGCCGGTGCGGCCTGCCGCTGCTCGACTTCGGAACCTCGGTGCGCCGGGAAGGCGGCGAGTGGCGGGCCGGCGCGGACGTGCGGCTGCTCCTGCCGGGTGACGGCTGCCTGCTCTGCGTGGGAGGGCTGGCCAACCCCGAGGCGCCGGAGGCGCCGGCGGACTGGCGCAGCGCCCGGGCCGGCTCGCTGGAGGAGCTGAACGGGTGCGCCGCCGGCGCCGGGCTCCTGCTGCTGACGCAGCTCCTGTCGGGCCGGCTGGGAGAGTCCGTCTGGGGCCGCCTGGAGCTGTCCGGGCATACTCCCTGGCCGGAATTTCGCACCATGCCCCGAAGCGTCCTCCCGAACTGTGCGGGGTGTGCGGAAAACTTCGCGGGCTGGGACCAGCCCGCGAAGCCGATCCCCGGCGAGGGCAACTGAACCGGTGCGAGCCGGAGGGGAGGGCCGGCGCACCCCGATGGGCTCGGAGGACGCGGTGCGGGAAGGACGAAGGGCGCAATGGTAACTGCGCCCCTCACACCCGCGGGATCAGCCGGCGGGCTCTTCCACGACGAGGGCGTACCAGGTCTGGACGTAGATGGCGCTCACCTCCACCGGGAACGACGCCACGGTGAGCTCGACCTCGTCTCCCTCGTCTTCCTCAATCGGGCCGACGAGAGAGTAGAGGTGATCCCCCGCGGCGGCCTGCGCGACCACCGCCTGCGCTTCCGGCGGCAGGCCGGAAACCCGCAGCCGGAGATGCGCCGCACCGGTCTCCGGATCCCGTCCGGCGGCAAGCACTTCCGCTGCGCCCGCACCACTCGCCAGCGTGCCGTCCGGCCGCAGGAGCGACAGCGGGAACCGGTCACCGGGCCGGTAGGCTGCGCCGCCCGCGGGGCAGAAGCCCGCGAACGGGTGCTCGCCGTCCCCCACCGGGACCGCTCGGAGCGAACCGGTGGCCGCGCGAGAGGCTGCGACCAGCGTGTCCGCGGCGGCCTCCAGATCTTCGGGGAGAGAACCCAGCCGGAGGCGCAAACGGGCGACCCCGGCGTGGAGCTGCTCCCGGAGGAACGCCGCCTGGGGCTGCGGCTCGCAGCCCCAGGCGAGGCGGTCCGCCACATAGGCGTTGAACGCCACATGGCAGCCGGGGCAGGCATCCAGGTGCTCGCGGAACTCGCGGGCCTCCTGGGGGTTGACCTCGCCACAAAGGAATTTCCCCATCTTTCCGCGCACCCGCCTGCACAGTTTCCCCCGCCGTGCGCCGCCGCGCCGCTCGGGCGGGACGTAGCCCAGGAGCGCGTAGAAATCATCCAGCAGGCGGCTTCCCTCTGCCCGGGCTTTGGCCTGATCCATGGCGGCACGCCCGGCGCCTGCCGCCGCGAGTGCCGCGTACACGGCGGCGTGCCATCCATCGTAGAGGCGCCGGCCGGGGACGCCGTCCAGAGTGATCGCGTGCAGCCAGAGCTCCGGATCCAGCTCCGCGGCCGGTGGGATGGACGAAGCGCCGGCGGCCAGACCGCGCCAATCGTCCACCGAGAGAACGCGGCCCAACTCGGCCATCCGGGCAGCTTCCACCTCCTGCTCGATCCGGGCCAAACGCCGCTCGCCCGCATCGGCCATGCGCTCGGTATCCTTCCGATGCAGCGGGTCTGCGCTGAACCGGCGGCCCACCCAGATGAGCAGCCGCTCCCGGTGTTCGGTCCGGGTGCCCGGGGCGTGCCAGAAGGACGCGGCGAGACTCTGGGCGAGGTCGACCACCACGCCGTCGCCCGGCCATTCCTCCGGCGAAGGGGTGCCGATGCCCAGCCGGCCGGTCCAGGTCTCGAGGGCGTCGGGGCCGGTCGCGGACGGCAGGGCCCGGCCGGTGGCCCGGATGAGCCAGTGGGAGAAGGGGGGGAACCCGCGGCCCAGCGGCATCGCGGCGCAACGGCAGGCGGCGGCGAGATACTGGGAGTAGGCGCGGGAGAGCGCGAAAATCCGGGCAGGAACAGAACCGCGTCCGTCAAACGGGGCGTCCTGCGCCGCCAGTTCCAGGGTGCGCTCCGCCGCCAGCGCCAACTCGCGAAGCCGGGCCCGGGTGGGGAGAGCGATGACGTCCGAGGGATCGGCCGGAGCCAGCCCCTCAGGGAAGGTGTCAATCCCCCCGCCGGGCGGCTGGACAATGACAGGCTGCGCGCGGCGCTCGTCCCGGGCACGGAAATCGAGGTTCATGATGAAGTGTCCCGTCAAACAGGCGAGGAGGTCCTCGGGCAGGCGAAGATCATAGTCCACCAGCTCGCCGGCGCAGCTCTTCCGGAGCACCAGCCCGGGCGCTTTGGCGCGCCGCATGCCCCCGCCCGTGCGGAGGCGCAGGAGCGGTTCGCCCGGCCTGCCCGGCGGGCGCGGGGCATCGCCCGGCGAAGCCGCTCGGCCATAGACCCAGTCGAAGCTGCCACACACACGACCGAGCTCGGGATGGGAGTGGGTCCAAGTGCCGATCGCGACGTCGTTGTCCAGGCCCTCCCACGCGTACGTATAGCAGTGGTCGCGGAAGTCGAGGTCGTCGCGACGGAGCCGCATGCGGCCCGCGCGCCGGGCCAGAGCGGCAGGGGGACCCACCACCAGGGGATAGTGGTAGGCCTTCAGGCCCTGGTAGGCTTCCTGCGACTGGTTTTTCTGCCAGAGCTCCGGGTCTTGCGGGAACCGGGACGGCGGGGGAACATCATTCTTCCATTCCATCATCGAAGGTCTCCGGGTCTGACGGGCGGATCGCCGGCCGTCAACCAGTATCGCTGCACGCCGCGCCAATCTGACATCGGCGGCGGCCAGGGCTCACGACCGTGGCAGCCCACGCAGGAAGGTGCGGCTGCGTTCGAGCAGTTCCCGGTACTTGTGCCAGTCTGCCTGCTGGGAAATGAGGGGCTGCGCCCTTCCCTGGTACGGTGCGCTTCCCTGGTACAGGTCCAGGACCAGGAGGTCCACCCCCTTCTCCGGGTGCGCCCCCGACTCCGCCAGGAAGGCGGGATCCGACGCTCCGGCGGCCCAGTCCCGCGCCGCGGCCTCCTTCTGTGGCCGCGTGCTCTCCTGGCGCCGCAAAACCTCCGCCAGGTGCGGCAGCCGGAACTGGAGCCAGTAATCCCGGTCCAGATCCTCCATGGGGTAGTTTACGGTGCCCTCCGCAAGGAGGCGGTCACAGTCCGCCAGCTTCTCGCCCGCGAGCTTGACCTGCACCATGTCCCGCCAGGAGATGTGATCCTGGGTGACCCGGCCCTGGTAAACGGCCAGCACCGGACCCGCTTCCCGCAAGAACCGGTTCAGCCGGTCCGCGTCCGCCCAACCGGCCAGGCTGCGGAGGACCCCGAGCGGGACTGGCCGCCGCGCCGCCGCCAGCAGCCCCAGCGCAATCTTGTGACCCAACTCCTGCGGGGAGGGGTCCTCCCAATCGCCCCGGCGGCTCAGCCATGTCCAGAACTCTTCATTGATGTCCCCGGGAGCTACCGGGATCTCCGCGGGCTGAGGCCAGTCTTCCCCGCTCTCCCGCCGCCTGCCGAGCATCCGGGCGTAGGCGGCGTGGAAGCCCACCGGCCAGCCGAGATCATCGATCCGGGCCCGCAGTTCCGCCGGGAGCGCACCACAGTCCCGGCGGCCGAAAGCTTCCCAGATCCCCGCAATCGCCTCGGCGTCCGAGTCCCGGATTTCGCCGGCGTCCGCCAGGTACGGCGTCCCCTCGCCCAGCTCGAGGTCAACCGAAGCGCGATCCCACTGGAGCACGCCCAGGCAGGGGCGAAAACGGGTGACCTCCGCCCGGCGGCCGGGCTCGTGCCGCAGGCTTACCACCACGATCACCCCGTCCGGCAGGGGTTTCGGCAGGAACGGCACATTCTCGGCGCCATCCATCTCGTCCAGCGCGTCCAGGTACAGCACCAACTGCCCGCCCCGCCGGCTCCATTCGGTCAGCAGCGGGCCCACGACGGCGTGCGGCGCCTGCCCATCGTAGGGCGGGATCTGGTCGGGCCGCCGGCCCAGGAGGTAGCCGAGCTGGTCCGCCAGCGCGCGGGCGATTTCCGGGACGCCGGTCTGACCCCGCACCGCGAACACCCAGGGACAGCCGGCCGGGCCGGCGCGGCGGATCAGTTCCGCCATGATGGCCGTCTTGCCGCGCCGCGGCCCCCCCAGCAGCACCAGGTAGCCGCCGGAACCTGGCCGGCGCAGCATCGCCTGGATCCTCTCGAGCAGCGGCTCCCGGCCGTACAGGCGCCGCGACCTCCCCTCGTCCGCCAGAAAACTCTCGCCCCTGGCCCACGGCTGCGGCAACAAGGGGCGCCACTCCCCCGGATGTACCCCGTCGGGAAACAGCTCCGGCCAGCCCTCCAGCGCGGCGCAGTAGACCTGGGCCGTGCCCCCGGCCGCCTCCCAGCGCTCTTCGCTGCAGAGAATGCCGACCAGGTGCCCCCGCTGGTCGAAGACGCCGGAGCCGGAGCAGCCCTTCAGGGAATCGCGCGACGGCTCATCCAGGCGCAGGCGCCGCAGCGGCTCTCGCGCCTGGTCAGGCACCAGCACATCCCCCAGGTCACCCGCGCCCAGGGTGCCCGCACGGACCCGGTGCTCCAGCCCGCCGGAAACGGTGGGGAGGAGGCTCCCGACGCCGAGCCGCGCCCAGCGATCCAGCGGCGCCAGGACGGCGGGCCGCAGGGGCGGCGGCGCCTCCCCCGTGTCGAGACGGAGCAGGCACAGATCGCGCTTCGCGAGCTCCGCCCGGGCCCCCTCCCAACCGGGCGTTCTGTCCGGCACCGCGAGCCACGGCCCGGAGCCCTGCGCCGCGAGCCGAACCACCCTTTCAGTACCGATCACATGCGCGGCGGTCAGGAACGTTCCGTCCCCCAGATAGACGGCGTTGCCCTGGACGTCCCCCGCGCACACCCGGACCGCACAGGAATGGACCTGCTCCTGCGGCTGCCACACTGCACTCATCGCCCCACTCTCCTCTCAACCGCGCGCCGTCCGCCTCCACCCGTCCGGGCGGTCACCACCGCCCCTCCAGTCGCAGCCGGTACACGGCGATCCGGCCTGTAGCCGCGCCCTGATCCGCCGCCCGCAGCTCGCTCCCGTCCGGCAGCCAGCAGAGTGCCGCCAGCGCCGTGTTCGCGCCGAACCGCGCGACCTCAGCCCAGGAGCCGGCATCATAGACGTGCAGGGTGTCTCGAACCGCTACTCCGAGCCACCACCCGTCCGGCGACCACGCCACGGCTGCCACCACGTCCTCGTGCCCCGCGAGGACCACCGGGGCCTGCTTCCCCGCCGGGTCCCACACCCGCACCGTGCGGTCCCCGCTCCCGCTCGCCAGCCGCCCCCCGTTCGGCGCCCACGCCACGGATTCCACTCCACCTTCGTGCCCCGCGAGCACCACCGGGGCCTGCTTCCCCGCCGGGTCCCACACCCGCACCGT
>SYMT01000571.1 GCA_005805375.1 Actinomycetota bacterium | reverse complement strand
GACACTGGCCGCGCCGGCGCCGGCGCCCAGATCGAGGATCAGGCCGATTTCCTTCTCCTGCATGGCGCGGCTCGCGGTGGGTTCGTCAAACGGCACCGGCGTCCCGTCGCGCACCAGCGAGATGCCGCACAGGGTCAGGGCTGTGCGGTTCGGGTCCAGATCCACTCCGGCGTATCCGGCTGCGCAGAGAATGCGGCCCCAATTCGGGTCATTCCCAAATAGTGCGGTCTTGACCAGAAGAGAGTTGGCAATCGCCTTCGCTGCGATGTGCGCCTCCGCTTCGCTGCGTGCGCCGGTGACCCGGACCTCGACAAGCTTCGTGGCGCCCTCGCCGTCCCGGGCCAGTTCGCGCGAGAGCCGGCGACACACCTCCTCCAGCCCGGCGCCAAAGGCGTCCTCCTCCGGGGTGCCCGGCTCGATGCGCACGCCCGACCGGCCGTTTGCCAGCACGGCCAGCGTGTCGCTGGTGCTGGTGTCGCCGTCCACTGTGACGCAGTTGAAGGTGCGGTCGGCGACCTTCTCCAGCAGTTCTTGCAGCAGGGCGCTGTTCACCTCGGCGTCGGTGGTCACGAAGGCGAGCATCGTCGCCATATTCGGGGCGATCATGCCGGAGCCCTTGCAGATCCCGCCTATCCGAAAGCGGCCTCCCGCCACCGAGACCTCCACCGCTGCCTCCTTAGGATATGTATCGGTCGTCATAATCGCCAGGGCCGCGTTTGCATCGCCGTCGGGCGCCAGTGCAGCCGCGGCGGAGCGCAATCCGGCCTCGACTCGCTCCATCGGCAGGAAACGACCGATCACCCCCGTGGACGCCACCAGGATATGATCCGGCAACACCCGATCCGAATCGGTAGAAACCAATTCCGCCGCGAGTGCCGCCATCCGCCGGGCATCCTCGAGGCCGCGGGTCCCGGTGCAGACGTTCGAGCAGCCTGCATTTACGGCCACCGCCCGGATCTGTCCGCCCGCCACGTGCGCGCGGCTGACCTGGACCGGTGCGCCACAGACGCGATTCTGCGTGAAAACGGCCGCCGCTGCCGCCAGATGATCCGACACGATCAGCGCCACGTCGCGGTTTCCGGACGGCTTGATGCCGGCAGCAACGCCGGCGGCCCGATACCCCTGCGGTGCGCAGACCGATCCCTCGATCGGTACGATCCCGCTCATCCTGCCCCTCGCCGAAACAAAAAAGACGGAGCCGACGCTCCGTCTTGCCTCCCCTGGGGGAAACCCGATTCCTGCTGTAGACCTCAGGCGGGCCGGGCGAGCGCCGCGGAACGTTGGTTCCCACGACGACGCACACCCACCCGGGCGGTCCTCTGCTGCCGGACTCGGAATTCCATGATGCAAAAGTGTAGCACACTTGCGGGCATCCTGCCCGCACCGGCCCGCCTCTGGGAACGTCGGCATCCTGCCGGCCCCACCGGCCCGTTCCGCCTACCGACCCCGCCGCGTTCCCCGGCCGGAGGGAGTACGGATCTGGGGCGCCGCGACGCTGGCGGCCGCGGGCTCACTAAACCCGGAGCGCAGCGCCGGACCCCACGAGGAGGCCCAGATCCGTGGGTCGGGCAGCGGCGCGTTCTGCGGCACCGACCGGGCTCGATTGGTGCTGGGTGCGGCGTGCAGGGGTTCCATCCGGCGCTCCGACTGCGTCGGAGCACTCCTGCCAGGGGCTGCCGCATCGGCCGGTCTGGCGTTCTGTCGGAGGGCCCCCACATCCTGCTGCACTTCCATCCGGCGGAGGTCGCGCGGGGCGGTCACCGCCGCCGGGGATGGGGCGCTCCGCCCCGGCGCCTGGTTGCTGCGTGGCTCTGAGGCGCCTGCCGGCACTGTGGGGCCTCGACTCTGCATCTGAGACGCATTCCCCCCGGCCCCGAACCCGCCGGGGCTGCCGGAACCAACCCCCTGGCTGCCTCCCCCGGCACCACCCAGCCCTGCGGCGGGTCCCGATGGGCCGGCCGAGGCGCGCCCCAGGGGCGCGACCTGCGCCTCCATCGCGCGGAGCACCACCCCTGTCTCGGCAGGATAGATGACACACTGGGTCTGCCGGGCAATTTCCTGGAGTGCCTGCCAGCCGGGACGCGGTCCCCCCGGCAGCGTCACCGGCAGTACAACCTCTCCGACGACATCCACCTTCAGCCCTACCGCCTCGGAAAGCTGGGCCAGCGCCAGCGGTGCGGCAACGTTGTCGAGAGCCAGTGCCACCGGTGTCCGCAAAGAGGCGAGCACGGGCCCGGAGACTCCCGCCGACGTCAGGCGTGATGCCGGTGGGGAGCCGCGAAAACTTACCGCGTCCTGGTTCCGCCGGGGCAAATGGTCGGCCTGCTTGGCGGCAAGCTGCGACTCGGCGGTGCGGTCCACTTCCGCGTTCGAGGAAGCGGGCTTGCGCGCCGGAGGCGCCGTCACAGACACCGAACCTCGGACTGCTGGCTCGGGCGCGGGCGGCGGCGGGACAGAGAACGCCGCGGAGCCGGCGCCTCCAGTCGCCCGCGGAGCGGGCGCGGAAGTTGCTCCCGCACCCGCTGCGGCGCTCGTGGCCAGTTCGGGCACGCGAACCTCCGGCGGGGGCGGCAAGCCGGACTCCGCCGCCATCCGGCCCCGTGGCGCAGCCTGGAGCGCTCGTGGGCGGGCGGCAGGCGCGCGGTAGGAGTTCCGCACCGTCTCCCGATCCGGGGTCTCGTGGAGCGCGTGAGGCGAGCCAGCGGGCCGGGGCGGCGCGGACTCCGGAGTCCCGTGCCTATGGAGACCCTCGCCACCCACTCGAGGTGGGGAGAGCGACCCGCCGGACGGCGGAGTACTCGATCCGGGACTCGTCCCGGAGAGGGGTGCGGGCGCGCTGTCGGCAGTCGGGGCACTGGAACTCGCCAGTCCGTCTCCTGGAGCAGGAGCGGTAGTCGCTTCCGAATGCCTGCGTTCTAAGCTGGGCGGGGTCACCGCGTCCAGCGCCGGGCGACCCCCGCCGGGTGCGGGCGGCGTCTCCGGCGCACGCGACGCGGGTGGAGCCGCAGTGCCGGCGGACATGGTGCGGGCCACCTCCCGGGCGGGGGGCAGCAGCGCCATCTGGGTGTTCAGCACCAGGAATCCGGCCAGCGCCGCGCCCGCTACCGCCCCGGTAGGCCAGAGCCAGCGCCACGGGGAGCTACCGGGGTCCGCTTTCGGCGCCGCTTCCTCCAGACGCACCCGGCGCTGAAACTCGGCCAGCATGTCGGCCGGGGCCGGTACGGGTCGAGGTGCGCGGAGCGCAGTTTCGGCGGCGACCAGCACCTGCCACTGGCGACGGCAGGCGGTGCAGGCATGGAAGTGGGCTTCCACCTGCGGGTCGAGGTGTGCGGGAGCGCCCCCCGCCGCCAGATCGAGAGCGGCGTCCATGCAATCGGCAGCGCGGCGGCAGTTCATCCGATCCCTTCCGCCTGGCGCAGGATCCGGGCGCGCTCATCCCAGCGACGTGCAAACGCGCGCCGTGCCCGGTGCAGCTTGACCTTCACCTGGCCCAGGTTGTAACCGAGTACTTCGACCATCTGTTCGTAGGAAAGGCCCTGGAAATAGCGGAGCACGAGCACGAGGCGATAGTCGGGGGGCAGTTCCGCCACCACCCGGCGGATTTCCGCTTCGTCGGCCGCCTGCTCGAGGGCGGTTCCGACGTCAGGTCCATCATCCGCGATTTCGCGCACGTTCTCGTCCTCCAGCGAGAATTCCGCCCCCTTCGGCCGCCGGCGAAGCTGCTCGACGCAGGTGTTCACCGCAACCCGATAGAGCCAGGTGGAAAACGCCGCCCGGGCCTGGAACTTGTCCGCTTTGCGGTAGACCCGCAGGAACGTTTCCTGGGCGGCATCCCGGGCATCGTCCGGGTTCCCCAGGACGCCGAGACAGACGTTGTACACATAGTCGAGGTGCCGCACGTACAGCGTGTCGAACCCGCGCGCATCGCCTCTTTGAAAGGCCTGGATGAGCTCCAGGTCGGAGTCGGCGCGCCCGGACGCGGCCACTGTGGCGACATCGCTGGCGGACGTCGCCTCCGTTGTCTTCCGCCTGCCCAGCAATCCCAGCCCCTGCCCCCACGGCGCACGCGCGGACACTTCAGTGCTCTGCCTCTCCCTGGTCTCTCAATAGGATGCTCGCGCGTGGGGAAAGGTTACAGCGCGCGAGTTTCGGGTTTCGAGCGCGAGGTGACAGGCAACGGGCGGGATCGGGCCGCTCATCCCCGCACGTCCCGGATCGGCAAGCGCCACCGCGCTCGCAGGTCGCTCGGAGGTTCTATCGTACCCGCTTCATCAGCCTGCCGACGGCCGCGGCGATGCGGTCTTCGGTGTCCTCGGTCCAGCGATAGGCGAGCCAGCCGTATTCGTAGATGAACTCTGCCTCATAGCCCCCCTCACGCCACACCCGCCGCGAGGGAACGTAGCCTACCATGTCGTGGGCGTAGCCGCCGATCCACGTGTGGGGACCGTATTCCCGGCGGAAGCGGATCGCGTAGTCCACGACGGCCTCCCCTCCGAGCGCGATCCAGCGCAGATCCTCCCCCAGCCGCCACACCTGCACTCCGTAGTCGCAGTGGGCGGGAAAGGAATGGCCGCCATCCACCATCGGGAGGACCCGGCGCGCCCATCGGGCCCGGACCGAGTTGGGGGAACTCGTGTCCCGCTGCAACTCCTCGCGGGTCGGACGGCGCTCGAATTCGAGCTTCACAAACTCGAAGCTCGTGCGGAGGTCGGGACGCACGGGCCGCATTCCGGACTGCACGACCGCCTCCACCGCCGCAGCCAGTTGGTTGCCGTACGTGCGGCAAAGCGCGACCGTGCGCCGGGGGAGCGGGTTCTGGTCGCCGCCGCAGCCGGTCCAGAAGAGGGCCGTGGCGCCGGGGTGTGTCTTCTCCAGCTCGATTTGTGCGTAGCCCGGGTAATCCCCGCACCATTGATCGTCCGAGAGGGTCGTCGGGTGGCAGGCGTATCCGAAGGCGACGGCGAGAAGCCGATCCTCGGGGTCGCGCACGGAAAGCACGGGGACCGAATGGTCCACGGGTCCGGCCAGGGTTTCTCCCTTCGCCCGCCGTTCTGGCACCTCGGCCTCCCGATTGTTCCGCCGGTTCACGGCGAAGGTGGCCAGTCCCTCTCCCGCCGAGAGCCGGGCCGGAGCCAGCTTCCCGAGCGCCTCCCCAATCAGGCGAACGATCCGGGTCTCCATTCCGGCCGTATACTCCCCTACTTCGCGCCACTCCGCGTTGTTGAGCGGATAGTAGTCGGGCAGGCACTCTGTGGTAACGGGAGCGCAGTGATTGTGGGAATAGGTGAGCATCAACTCGGCTCGGCTGAGGCCGAAACGCTTTTGGGCCGCGTCTGCAATACGATCGTAGGTTCCCTTGGAAACGCCGACCAGATCGGTGGTCACCAGGACCGCCGGCCGGCCGCCGCGTGCCTGGAGGGCGAGTGCCTTGGCCCAGACATCATGGCGCTTCCCTGCGGCCGGACGCCGGCTCCCGTACCCGGAGAGGAACTGCCCTTGCGTTGGGGTCAGCACCGCCCGCGCGGCCCCCGCCCGCCAACCGGTGTCAGACGCCACTTTCTGGACTCCGGCCCGCGCGACTCCACCCCAGGCGAGCATCAACCCCATGATGACCGCTGCTCTGCTCACACATCCCATTGCTGTTCTCCCACACCATCTCACACCCGGACGCACGTTAGGCGCGGAACCTCCGAACTCCTCGGTCCCCTAACCCCGCTCGCCGGATCCGTCCGTGAGGGGCGCCCCACGGATCAGGGCGGCGGAGCGGGTGGCTCAACCGGCCGCCGCCAGGGAAGTTCCAGGAGGAAGAACGCCACTCCCGCAATGAGCACCACAGTGACGATGTACCACGGCCACGGTCCGAACAGCGACACCACGGTGGCTCCGGCGGGCGGCCGGCAGAGGTAGCCGTAGTTCCACCCGAAGAGTGCGTCCAGGACCCCCACCACTGCTGCATACACGACCAGCCAGACGAATGCCCGCCGGGAACTCCCCGGGGACGGACGCAGATCCTCTGCCCCCACCGCCCAGGCGATGCTCAACAGCAGCGCCCCGTGACCCCAGAAGAAGTGGAGGAAGGCCCATTCCGGGAACCCGGCGTGCAGGTCGGGAGTAAGGATTGCGGGAAACGTGCCGGTGCAGCCCCAGTACCACGCCAGCTCAGTCGCGAACCGATTGCGCCCGAGAAGCGCGGCCACACAGAGCACGACGAGCAGATCACACAGGTGCAGCGGCAGAATGGAGTGCCACGGCCGGCCGATC
Source organism: Actinomycetota bacterium (assembly GCA_005805375.1). Lineage (GTDB taxonomy): Bacteria > Armatimonadota > SYMT01 > SYMT01 > SYMT01 > SYMT01. The sequence goes on along the minus strand of SYMT01000571.1, from coordinate 1,325 downwards.
TGCGCGAGATGGAGGTACGTCGCGCCGGCATAACACAGCAGGACCGCGCACAGGCCGAAGCTGCCCCCGCGTCGCACCGCCGGCGGGAGCCTGCTGCCGAACCGGAGGGCAGCCGCGCACGCACCCACGATGACGAGCACCGCGACGAGGTGGTCGGGCCCGAACAGGTGGAAGGGTCGCACTGCCGTTGTCGCCTCCGGTGTTGGACGTCGAGATAGGAGATCGGTCGGGCTTTGTTGTTATCTCCGGTTTCGGTCGCCTTATGAGGCCCCGCAATCGCGCGCCGACGCCGCACGGCCCGCAGGTGCCGCGATCGCGGGTGAGCCCCCGGAGTGAATTCCCGAACGATTGCGCCAGACGCGGGACCTTCCTGATCCGGACGTGCGGCAGCCCGAACGGGGCGTGCCGGTAGCGGAGCGTACCCGAGCTTGGACCACCCACAAGAGCGAGTTTCCTCCATCCACGACCGGGAGGCAAACTCCGCGGGGCTGTTTCTGTAACCCTCCGGCGTGCGATCTGCCGGGAAGTGCGCGCACCGCGGAGCGCTACTCGGGGTGCAGGCGCCCGGGGATGAGTGCCGGAGTTGTGGAACGCGCTCCCGGCAGCGAGGATGGGTGCCACGATGGGCAGTACTGCACGCGGACCGTCTCGAACTCGTGTCGTGTCCCGGGTGTCATGAGTGAAATTGGAGCACACCAATTGGTGAAAACCCCCGACACACCGGGGGTTCGGAAACAGTGTGCTACTCGTGCCGAGCGGCCCGCACCACCTACCCGCGCCACTTACTCACGTGCGTGCCTCGGGTGGGTGGTGCGGGCCGGAGAGCCGGGATAGCAAACAATCGCGGCCCCGGTACATCGCCTTTTTCACCGCGAGGTGTACTCCGTTTTTCGCCTCTTGCACCCCGGGCCCGTCATCGTCAGCCCCCCGCTGCGTCGCGGTTGCTCACGGGCGCGTTGGGGATCGGCGCAAGTTCGGCCTCCGCCGCCTGCAGCATGGGGTCCCCCTCGATCGGCAGGTCCGCCTCCTGGAGCCGCGTCCTCAGGCTGCGCGCGCTGATCCCCAGGTGCTGCGTGAATGCCTGTGGATACCGCCGCGCCAGATCGGTGTACAGGACCACCGCTTCCCGCGCCGCCGCCAGCGCCGCTTCCCGCTCCCCCAGGTCCGCCAGCCGGATCCCCAGGTTGTTCAGGCTCATCGCCAGGTCGGGCCGGAAGGCGTCCGGTCTCGCCACCGCCAGGGTGGGATACAGCTCGGTGGCTTCCCGCGCCGCCGCCAGCGCCGCTTCCCGCTCCCCCAGGTCCGCCAGCATGTTCCCCAGGTTG
>SYMT01000570.1 GCA_005805375.1 Actinomycetota bacterium | reverse complement strand
GCCACTGCTACCGCCGGCTTCCGCGGGGGTGTGCTGGTTCACCCCCCAAGGGCACCCGCACAGCCACCCGGGAACGCCGGCATCTTGCCGGCCCGGGCACGCGCGCCCCTGCGGATGCCCCTCTGCGCTCCTCTGCGTCCTCTGCGTTGGCAACTCCGGGGGTCGAGGCGGTCAGCGCGGACCCAGCGCCACAGCCGGCATCTATCCAAGTAAACCCGGTACCGAATCGTAACGGAATTACAGCACGGAAGTTCAGCCTGGGTAGAGCTTCAATCACCTTCCCGATCGTCGCCCCCGAATCGGCTCCGACTTCCCCCAAGAGTTCGGTGGTGGCGCGGCAGACAGAGAACCACCTGGAATTCCGGGTAGCAGGAACTGCAAGTCCGGGCACTCTGAATGAGAATCCCGTCCCTACTCCGCGCGTGGAGCGCGGGCGTCGAATGTCAGCCCTTCTCCCGGCCCGACGAGCGTAACCGCGGCGGGGTGAACGGGTTGAGCGGAGAGCGAGCCCCGATGAATCCATTGACCACGCGGCTGACTGCTATGGGCGTGGGCCTGTTTGTCGTGTTTGCGGTGGTTGCCGCAAGGGTTGGGGCTCCGACGGAACCGGGGCCGCTCCGAGCAGCGAACGGGAACGAGGCAAACCGCGCGGGCCGACGCGAGGTTGAGTTCTTCAGCTCCATGAACGACTACGGCGTCGGGACTCAACCGACTGCCCCCACACTATTCACGCTGTCCCGGCCGCACATCATCACAGCGATCACGACCTATCACTGGAATGGGGGCCGTGGTACCGGGAAGGGCACGATTGCACTCGTTGATGACGGCGGCAAACTGATCGGGTCGTGGTCCGCGACCGGAACGCCCGGGCAGGGCGGGGTGCCCAACGCGTACTGGACATGCACGCCCGGCGTCGCAGTCCCGGCCGGCACGTACCGGGTGGCAGACTCGGAGCCAGCGACCTGGTCGCAGAATGCCCAGTCAGGTGGGCGGGGCATGGCGCTGGTGAAGGGGTATCCGGTCGAGTCCGCCGCACCCCAACCGGCGGGCGCCGCCGCGGTCGCGCCGCGCGCCGAGTCGGTGCTTGTCGAGGCGCGAGTGGGCCCGGCGGGTGGGACGGTAGCTGCGCCGGGGCAGATCGCCGTGGAACTGCCGGCCGAAGCACTCGCCGACACCGAGAAGATCACCATCACCCGCTCCGACCCGGGCTCCACCGGCTGCGGCTACTTCCAGATTCACCGCGAGGGAAACGGTTTGCTGCGCAGGCCCGCCACGGTTCGGTTTCCGGTAGGGGAAGGGGTGGCCCCTGCCGGTCTCTGTGTCGTCCACCAGCTTGTGGGCGACCTGGCGGTCGTCGTTCCGTCGAGGTTCGACCCGACCACGCGGACATTGAGCACCACAACCCTGTCGTTTTCGGGGTTCGGGTGGGATGACTGGGGAAAGCTGGTCGGCGGACACCAGATCGCCGCGGGCGCCGCAGGGGTCGGCGTGGTTATCGTCGTCGCCACCTGGGCGGGGGCAGCGGTGACGGGCTGGGCCCTGGGCTCGGCGGCACTCTCCGCGTGGGCCGGGAAAATCGGGCTCGCCAAGGCGGCGATCGGCGGCCTCATCTTCGGCACCGGGGGCTTGCTGGCGGAGAAGCCGCTCGCGCGTCGGGGCCTCGATCGCCAGTTGGTGGTGCGGCCCGACCCGGCGCGGGAGAGCGCCAGATTTCTACTTTGCTGGGACAGCAACGGGGACCCGCCCGCTCTCTTTCGCGACTGCGTCACGGCATTCTTAGACTCCGAAGGCCGCATCGCATTCTGGGCGTCCGGCGCGGTCTCGGACCAGGTGTGGCGGGACCTGACCACGGAACTGGCCCGGACGCATCCGCAGCCCGCTTCAATGCTGCAGGTGGCCAATCTCCGTCCGGTGAGCGTACCGCGTGCGATCCTTCAGGCCGCGGCGGAACTCTGCCTCAGTCGCTCCATTCTCCAGCGGTGCAAGCTGCCGGTGCCGGACCAGGTGGAAGTGCTGTTCAAGACCCCCGACACCGGTGACTCCGGTCTGTGGGCGGCGCCGTTCCTGTACCTCGATCCGAAGCAACTCGCTGTCCGCGACACGAGCGGCTCCGGCCTCCGCACCCGCCGCGCCACGCTGCTGCACGAGTACTACCACGCGTGCTGCGCCCTGCAGCGGATCACCAACAATACCTATCCCTGGCTGGAAGAAGCGATTGCCACGTCACTGGAAGCGGAGTTCGTCGGCTGTGAAGACTATCTCGACAAGCAGGACGGCTATGATTGGCCGGTAGCCGGTCCGGTACTGGGGTCGGGGTTCGTGCTCCCCCGGACCGAACGCGAGGGCGAAGGCGACCGGGTGAAGCGCGGCTACCGGATGTGACCCTGGCCACGGTGGATTACTCACAGCAGCGGATTCGACACCCTGTGGCGGGCAGCCCGGGACGAACTCTCGCCGGCAGAGGTTGCAGGTCTGTTCGACGGCCTGGCGATGTCGCTGGTGAGCGCAGACCGGTCGCTGGCGGACCCGGCGACCATCACCTATCCGTGGGGCGCACAGGCCGCGGTGAGCACTGCCTGGAATCGTCGCCGGTTGGCGCACTTCATGCCGGACACCCCAGGCTCTCCCGGGCAACCGGCGCTACCCGTCCACCTGGCGTCGCCACGCCCGTTGTCCATCAACGTGATCGGCATTGCGCTGGCCGTGCACGGCGCCACCAGCGGACCGCTGGTCGTACGGCGATCGCAGGTCAGCCCGGAGGAAGCCTACTGGCTCATGCCGCCTGCCTCGTTGGCGACTCTGCAGCCGTCCGCCTCATTCCGCCGGGGAAACGGAGGTCTGGTCGTTCCCGGCACCGTCGTGAAGGACGGGGGAACCTGGCCGCTGGCCCTGGTCAATCACAGCGCCGCAGCCGGCGCCCCCAACCCGCTCCTGCTCTACCGACTCAACCCACCGACCGGGCTCAGAGTGACTACGCTGCCCGCAGGGGGAACCACTCGCCTGCAGTGGACGTTGCCCGACGTGGAAGCTCCGCTGAAGCACTCGGAATGCCTGCTCGGGTACCGGCTCTTCGGGCGCACCAGAGAGGGAAAGGAAGACCTGATCGGAGAGCTCTACTTTGACCTGCCAGAAAGTTCCCTGGTGCAGCTTCCCGGCAAACTGGTGCTCAGCATCCCGTCCACCCGGACGCAGGTCGAATTGCCGGCCGCTGCGACGAAACCCTACGCCGCGCTCGGTCTGCAGAGCGCGGAGAAGGTGCTGCGGCAGGACGGACGGCTCGTGCTCTCACGCATCGAATGGAGTCCCGCGCCCTGCGTGCTCACCATCGAGCCGGCCCGGTTCCAGGGACAACCCAACAAGCCTTACACCTTTACGGCGCGGGCCGACTTTCCCCCCGCCGACGCCCGGTTTGAGTGGACGCTCAATGGTCAGCCGCTCAAGAGCACCGGGAGTGCGGTACGGCTGACCTTCCCGTCACCCCGCGCCCTAACCCTGGTTGCAAAGCTGCTGGACGGCAGCGGAGCAGTTCTCTGTACCGCCACCGCAACGGGAGTGATCGAGGCTCCCGCAGAATCCAGCGCGCCGCCCGCGCCGCCGCAACCCACGCCGCCGCAGCCCGCCCCGCCGCGGCCCGGAGCGGTCCCGGCCACGGGCGTGTGGGTGCTGACGAACCGTACCGTTGAAAAGGGCAAGTCGGAGAGCACACCGGTGTTTACCACCGATGTCGTAGTAGGCGGTACGACGGCAACGGCAAAGACCCGGCGCCAGATCAGGGCCCGGACTGCGCCCGGCCCGTATGCTCCGGAGGGACTCAAAGCCGATCTGCACTATGATTTCCAGATGGCGTGGAGCGAACTGCCGAGCCGCTTCGTGCCGGGTGAGCCGATCAAGACCACGGCCACCGTGACGAATACCGGGTCCCGGGTGGCGGTCCTCGAGGGCGATGTCAAGTACCTGGGCGATGGGCGCGCCGGGTTCGCGACGCTGGAGGTCTATGTGGCCTCAGTGGGCAATTCGGTCACCGACCTGGATCGGATCCCCTCACCCGTCGAGAACTCCTTTAAAGGCGCGCACCTGAACGCACCCTGCGAAGTCCGCGTCTACTGGGACCCGAAGAAGACGGGCGGCCCGACATCGCAGACGAGAACGCTGGAGTTCAACCCCGCCCGGTGGGCAGATCCCCAGAAGTCCAGGATGCTCCGCATTACTGTACACGGCGTCGGACATTTCACCGGCTTTTTCGTCCGCTACGACTACTCATTCCAGCCGCCGACGTCAGGAGGGCAGGGACGCCCCAACCCCTGAGGCACAGGTTGGCGGCGGCGGCCCGGCTTGAGCCCCACCGGGGCTCCGCCGGGGGGTTGCTTCCGACGAACGCCGGCGGAGGCCCGGCTTCGGGGCATCCCGTCAACGACAGCCGGCAGCATCCCGCCTCGCCGGTGCCGGCGGGTAGATACCCCACAGCACGGCCGGGGATGGAGTGTTCCCAGGCGGAGTCCCTCTACCTCACACGAACCGACGGTCTCCACCTCCGACAAGAAACCTGGGCGCCATTGGCAGGTATAATGAAAACCGCGTCCGCAGACCGCAGCCCAGGGAGTCAGCCGGGGCTCCGGAACGAGTGCTTCTCGCCGCGTTGAATGCCGCTACCCAGCCACCTGAGCCCCCGTCAAGAGACCGCACTGATCCAGGCCGCTCAGGCTGGAGATGCCGGCGCGTTCGACCGTCTGGTCGAGGAGTACCGAGATTACCTGTACCGGCTCATGGTGCGGGCCTGTCATCATCCAAACGACGCCGAGGAAGTCGCCTCCGAAGCGTTCGCCCGCGCCTACGAGCGGCTCTGCCAATTCGAGGGCCGCTCCTCGTTCATCACCTGGCTGGGGCGCATCGCCACGAACCTGTGCTTTCGCCGGCGCGAGAAGGCCGAACTCCCGTCCGTTTCTCTGGAAGACCGGGCTCGCGAAGAGGAAGGGCATCCCGACCGCACCCCGCCGGCCGACGGACCGACACCGGAGCAGCGCGCCCTGCAGGAGGAGATGAAGCGGACCATCCTCGGCGCCATCGCGGCACTCCCCGAGCCGGACCAGACTGTACTGCGCCTCCGCGACATTGAGCAACTCACGGCCGCGGAAACGGCCGAGAGGATGGGGCTCACAGTCGCCGCAGTCAAAGCCCGCCTTCACCGGTCCCGGGTCCGCCTGCGCGAGCACCTGAACGCCTACTTCTTCGGCGAAGAGTAGCTGTTCAGACGCCGACCTTCAGGTATGCGAAGCCGGCTTCCTGTTGCCGAACCAACTCCGCGACGGCGGCGTCGACGGTCTCCACGAATGGGAAGAGGCTTTCCTGCGTTACGTTGAACCGCCTCATCGTGTTCCGGCACAGACAGAGCCGGACACCGCCTTCCTGCAGGGCCCGCAGGCGTTCCCCCATCGCGGTGTTCGTTTTCTGGAGCAGCGGGTACGCCTTTCCATGAACCACCACCCGGGCTTCCACGTGTTCCGGCCCGAACGCGAGCCGCAGGTTTTCCACGTTTCGCAGGGCAGCGTCCCACCGCTCCGGGGCCTCCGCCGTCAGGTCGAACACCGCACGGTGCATCTTGCCGGCCAGCGCCGCCGCCGTGCGGCGGCCGGTCAGCACGGCCGCCGCGCCGGTGAACAGCGCCATCAGAGATGTTCGTCTGTGCATTCCTCGTCCTCCTCATTGAAGCGTGGCCCGTAACCTCCGCATTGATACGGCGGGCCTATGACAGGGTTCAGGGCTGGACCTCCATGCTACTCCGAACCCTCCGGCGCACCGGGGCGCGGATCTCCAGGACCGCCACATCAGTGCCGCGGCGTCCGGGATCATGCCGCCACCGGGAGCTTCTCGAACAGATCCCGGCAGAAGAGATCCTGTGAGTCCGGCTCTGCGCACTGCCGCTCTCTGTACGCGGACCAGCCGCCCCGGACGTTCACCACGTCCGTCCGTCCGGCCCGCTCCAGCAGGCTGGTCCCGATGGAGGAGCGATAGCCGCTGCCGCACATCACCGCCATTGGCCCTGCCGGGACCTCAGCCAGCCGCTCCGGGAGTTTCGCCAGCGGGATCCGGACCGCGCCCTCAACCACGCCGGCGTTCCACTCACCCGGCGTCCGCACGTCGAGGAGCGTTCGTCCTTCCTTCACCCATGCGTCCACGCAGCAGGGCTCCAACTGCGCCGTCTCGCGCACTTCCAGCCCGGCTGCTCGCCACGCTGGTGTGTCGGCTACCAGGTAGGCCGCGGCTCGCTCGTAGCCGATCCGTGCCAGCGCCAGCCATGCCTGTTCCGCGTCCTCGGGCCCTTCCACCACCAACACCAGCGCCTGCTCCGGTTCGACGAAGGTCCCCACCCATGTGGAGAAGACGGGAAGCCGCAGTCCCACGTGCAGGCTTCCCAGCAGGTGCCCGGCTCCGTAGGCGTCCACGCTGCGCGTGTCCAGGATCACCGCCGACCCGAACCGCGCCTGCAGAGTTTCCGGCGCAATCTGCTCCGGCTTCGGCACCTCTGCCAGCGGACGGGCTCCTGCCAGGTTCGCGAAGGGGCTCCGGCGAAAGAAGATCGGCCGATCCGGCAGGTTGGAGAGCATCGCTTCCACAAACGCTTCCCGGCTGTCGAAGCGGTTCGCCCAGTTCTCCCGCTTCTCCGCTCCGATGGTCGAACTGGGGGCCGAGCCCAGCCGCCGCCCGCAGAGTGACCCGGCGCCGTGCGCCGGCCAGACCACCGTGTCCTGGGGCAGTCTCCAGAAGACCTCGTGCAGCGTGTCATAGAGGGCCTCCGCCATCGCCCGCGGATCACTGTGCATGTCCCGCAGGTCCGGCCGCCCCACGTCCCCCACGAACAGGATGTCGCCGCTAAAGACGACCCGCTCGTTCCCATCCTCCGCATAGAACGACATCGAGTCCGGGGAGTGTCCCGGTGTATCCAGCGCCCTCACCACCATGCCACCCACCGCCACCTCGTCGCCGTGCCGCAGGGCGCGATGGGGGAACTGCGCGGGGTACTTGCTGGAGACATAGATCGGAGCGCCGGTCCTCTCCGACAGCTCCAGGTGACCCGACACGAAGTCTGCGTGCGGGTGCGTTTCGAAGATAGCTCGGATCTTCGCCCCGTGCCGCTCCGCCGCGGCAAGGTAATCGTCCACATCGCGCTTCGGGTCCACGACCACCGCCTCACCGTTCTTGACGATCACGTAGGAAGCGTGCGCCAGCCCCTCGACAAAGAATCGCTCCGTCAACATTGCCCTTCTCCCTCTCCTCGCGTGCCCGGTTCTCCGCGGGACGCCTGCTCACGGCGCTGCTGCCGGATAGATACGGTGCGGTCCGAAAAGGATGCACGAACCCCTCAGGTCAGCAATCGCCACAGCGGCCCTGCATTCATTGCGATCAGGCAGGCAGCCACCGCCAGCGACATCCCCCCGAAAACCATCTTCAGCCCCGCGGGCTGCATCCGTCGCGCCAGCGTGAGGCCGGCGAACATCCCCCCCACCGCCACCCCGATGAAGGCCGCGGCCACCCCCAGAAGTCCCTGCATCTCCGTAAGGTGCTCCAGGAAGCCGGAGGCGCTGTTCGCCGCGATGATCAGCAGCGAGGTGCCCACTGCCTGCCGCGTCGGGAGCTTCGCGAAGCGCAGCAGCACCGGAACGATCAGAAAGCCGCCGCCGACTCCCAGGAATCCGGTCAACCCCCCCAGCATCAGCCCCACGAGGGCGCACTTGAGGACGTGGCACTCCGCCCGGAGCGGCTCGTCCGGCTCGTCCTGCCCACGGAGCATCCGGAGCCCGACGGCAACCAGGAGAGCCGCAAACAGGACCATCAACACCGGCCCCGGCACCAGGGGGGTGAGTCGTGCGCCGCCTGCAGCGCCCACCATCCCCGTTACGCCGAACACCGCCGCCGCCTGAAGGTGCACGTTGCCCTCCCGGATTTGCACGGTAGATCCCACCGCAGCCGTGGCCCCGACGATGGCCAGCGAGAGCGCTACGGACTGCGGCACCGAAAGGCCGGCGACGTAGACCAGAATGGGCACGGTAATGATGGAGCCGCCCCCACCGACCAGACCCAACGACAGGCCGATGGCGGCGCTGAGGACCAGGGCGGCGATCACTCCGGCGGTCCACATGGGGGCTCCTACTGCCCCGCCGGGCAGGCGGAGCCGGTTTTGGGCCGGTTCCAGGGCAGCTTCGCGAGGAGCAACCCCATCGCGCAGGTATCCGTCACTCCCGCGAACACCAGTCCGGCGCCGACGAAACCGCTGCGGAACCGGGCGCCCGGCACGAAGAAGTCCAGGAGCAGACCCGTCAGGACGAGCGCTCCGGCGGCGATGCGCACCTGCCGCTCCAGGGAGATGGGTCCCCGCTCCTTACGGGTCGGGAAGCCGGCCCGCGTCCACGCCTCAATGCCTCCTTCAACGATCACCGGCTGCACGCCGGCTCGACCTTCCAGAAGTGCCGCGGCCTCGCGTGCCCGGCGCCCGCTCCGGCAAAGGAGCAGCACTTCTCCCTCTCCCGCCAACTGCGGCTGGCGCTTCAACGCTTCCAGCGGCACCAACCGACTGCCCGGCAGGTGTGCCTCTACGTACTCCGGGTACTCCCGCACGTCGACGACCCTTCCGCCGCGTTCCGGGCGCTCCTTCAGTTCCTGCACCGAACAGGTCTTCACCGCACTCATCTCTCGCTCCCGTCTCTCTGTGCCGATGTTCCGACGTCCGGATGGATACGGGGCGGGGAGGAAAGGATTCATCCAGTATTCAGAGCCGGTGTCATTGCCAGCGACGCGGTGTGCAGTACCAACGCCTTGCTCACCCGGCCCACCGAAGGGAGGTTGGCGCACCGTGCGGTGCGGAACCATCTCCAGGTAGCCTTTCGCCTCGTCCGGCTCAAGCGTTAGGAGCATCAAGAGAGGAAATGTCCACTCACCGACTTCGGCTGACACAACTCCGTCCCTTCTTTGCCGAGATTCCGTACTACCTGTGGGGCCAAGTGAACTACGACTCCGAGGGCAACTGCAAATCCCCCACGGACCGAGAGTGGACCTGGCTCGACCTGATGAACCGGGAGACCAATGAGCACCTCAAAATTGGCGGCCACGGGGACACCTGGGTGGTCACCGGCCACGACCCTCTCGCCGCACGGGCCGCCCACTTTCTGGCGTCCCGTTGTTGTGGCGAGTGGATCGGTCCCGCCGCGGTCGAGCAGTTGAAGGGCTGGGATCATGGCGGGGCAGCCGCGAGAGCGGCACGGGTGCGGGAGGAGTTTGAGCGACCGGAACTGGCACCCTTCGATGTCGGCCATTGGTTCTGGGGTAGTTGGAAGTGGGTGGGGTGGTTCGCCACGGACTTTACCCGGGTCGGCCGTTTGATCATGCACTCGGTCCTCACCAGCGACACGCGAGCCGTCTATCTGTGCGCCGAGTGGCTCCGGGACGGGACGGTCGACGAGTCACAGAGCCAGGCACTGCGGTACGCCCTTGGTCGTCTGACCGGGCAGTCCTTCGCCACAGACAGGGAGTGGGTTGACTGGTACTACGCCGGCGTGGGGATTCAGGAGTACCGCAAGCCGGACTTCAAGCGATGGCACGCCGATCTGAAGGGTCAGGTATCCAACGCCGCGCCAGGTGCTGCGCCGGACGGCGGGGGCATGTAGGTTTTCTCCGACCACAGCGCATCGGTGACCCGCCGCCGGTGAGTCGGGTCGTTCGCCGGTGGAGGGCTTCTCCAGAGTCTAATCGACTGGAACGCGATCAGGGTGCGCCCGAACCGGAAGGGCAGGTCATCCGCTCGCCGAACTGGTACCTGCGAGCCTCTGTGCCGAAGGGTATGCCGCGCCGCCAATCCTGCTCGACCCAATTAACGTGCCGTTCAAGCTGTCCGCCCGGCCGCACATCTCGATCATGGAAGACGAAGCCCCCTGGCCGAACAATGCCGATGGGGGGACCGCGTTCGCCGGCGAACGGGTCAGGTTCCGCTAATGCCCCGACCTTCGAGGTGAGAGTGGGCTGCACTTTTGGGTTGACCGCCACAGTCGCCGGCTGTGTGAGATGCGGGAGCACTTCTGGTGGGTCTCGTTGAGGCGTGACGACGGGGCATAGCTGGTGAACTTTTCACTGACAATTGGGCGACGGAAGCAGTCTTTCGAAGGGCGCAAACGACCGCAACTCCGGCTGCGTTCGCAGAGCCACCTCGACGTGGAGACGAGCATGCAACACCGGTGGTTTGTCGGGCGCAAAGTGGCACTCGCCACGAAGGAGTACTGGAATCCCGATCCCGCGCCGTCCCCGCCGGTTGTCCGCTGTTCCTGGCTCTCAAAATCCTCTCAAGCCCCTGAGTCGATTTGTTGAGGGTGCCCGCGTACGCTCTCTGTGACCCGGCGATGGGTGGCGCGGCCCTGCACTTTCGCGTGACAGGCCCGCCATCCGGGCGCCGGTTGATCAGGAGCAGCAAACCCATGACTCGAGATTCCCTGCGGCACGGGGCGAGCCCCGCTCGCGCCCTTCTGTGCTTCACCGTAATGGCCGCCGTTGTCGCGCTTCCCCTCCCCGGGCACCCGGCGCCGGTGAAACCCTACACCTGTATCGCGCTGGGCACGCTCGGCGGGGATTACAGTTCCGCCAAAGCCGTGAACGACACGGGCGAGGTGGTGGGCGTCACCACGTTCGTCCCCGGCACGGTTACGTTCAACCGGGACGAGCGCGCCTTCGCCTGGAGGGACGCGAACGGCAACAACGCTTCCGATCCCGGCGAGATGGTATTTCTGGGATCGCTGGGCTACAACAGTTGGGCCAATGGTCTGAACAATCTGGGCGAAGCGGTCGGAAGCTCCAAGTACTCCAACACGGTCGCCACGGACCAACGGGCGATCCTCTGGGACATTCGCCAGAACCCGCCGACCATGACCGATCTGAACACGCTGCTGACGCCGGGGATCAGGCCGCCTACACGCTGCTGGGAACCAACGAGATCAACGACCGGCGTCAGGTAGTCGGGTGGGCACGGCGGAACGCGGACGGCGAGCAGGTTGCCTACCTATTGGATCTGAGCAGCGGGTTGTTGACCGACCTGGGCCCCACCACCCAGACCGCGCTGGGGCTGAACGGTCTGGCCAGTCCGCTCGTCGTGGGGAGCGGCAAGACCAGCGACGGGTTCCTTTTTGACTCCGCCCCCAGCGCCCTGTTGAGTTTGCTTCCGCTCACGTCGGCGCGGAGCGTGAACGACCACAGGGAGGTGGCCGGCGTGGTGAACGGGCATCCCGCCTACTGGAAGGATCTGAACGGCAACGGGACAGTGGAAGCGATCGACGAGGTAGTTGATCTCGGCACCTTCGGACTGGCGAGCACGGGGGGGGCTTGCGGACGCCATCAACAATTCGGGGCTGGTGGTGGGCAACACCGGCGGAGCCAAGCGAGAGCTCGGGTACGTGCTGCAGCGCGCGTTCAAGTGGCAGTCCGGAACGCCCTCCTCCAGCAAGGCGGATCTGAATGGGTTGACGAGCGCGCCCTTCGTCCTCCGCCACGCGCTGGACGTCAGCGACACCGGACTGATCGTCGGCTTCGGGAGCAAAGGCACGCTTGCCAACCCGAGTTCGATCGACAAGGCCTACCTGCTGAAGCCGAATAGCTAGCTATGCGTGCCGGTCACCTGCTCTCCCCGCCCTTCGTCAGGATGGGTGTGATTGCCGTCACGTTGGGATGCTGGCAGTTCATCCGGGCCGACACCTATGCTCCCCATCCGTTGCCTGCGGTAACGGATGGGGAGCGCGCGCTTGCCATCAACAACGCCGGCCAGATCGTGGGCTGGGTGTCCCAGCCGAGCGGGGATCACCGCGCCTGCCTCTGGCAACCGGTCCCGGGGCGTCCCCGCCCGTGGACGCGGGTAGACCTGGGCCCGGGCGAGGAAAGTGAGGCGATTGCTATCAACGATCTCGGACAGGTAGTGGGCTACACCCGGGGGCCGGACCGGGTGCGGCAGTCCTTCCTCTGGCTGCCCGACACACCCAACGGCACCCGGGGGCTCTATGTGGATCTGCGTATCTCCGATCTGGACAATCGGCCGTCCGGGATCAACGCGCAGGGACAGGTGGTGGGGCACACCCGTCTCCCCAATCGGCTCTCCCGGGCGTATCTCTGGACCCCTCGGAATCCCGGCCGGCAACAGGGCACAGTGATGGACCTCGGGCTCGGCGCACACCCGGGCAGCCTCCCGCTCGGAATCAACGCAGGGGGGCAGGTGGTCGGCTGGACCTCGCCGGGGGGCAGGCGCGACAGGCCTTCGTGTGGACCCCCCGGGTCCCGAACGGCTCGGCGGGCACCCTGGCGCGGCTCCGACCCTTTGGGGCTCGCCGCTCCCAGGCCACTGCGATCAACGACCAGGGGGAAGCGGTGGGTTTCGCCCACTGGGGTGTGTCGAACCGGGCATTTGCCTGGCGTCCCGACTGGCCCGGCAGTGCCTCCGGCGCGCATCAGGATCTCCACCCGCCCGGGGCCGTGAGCAGCTTCGCCCACGCGATCAACGAAGCGGGCGGTGTCGTCGGTTTCGCCGACACCGCCCGTGTCTCCGGCCGGGCCTATCTCCTCCGTGCCGCACCGACGCGGCAACCCACCCACCGTTCCCCATTCCCTGCTTCCCAGCCGCTCGACAACGGGTCCCTGGAGTTCTCCGCGGCCAGCGACCTCAATGACCGCGGCGAAGTCGTCGGTTGGGCGTGGCGCGGCCAGTACTCGGAGCACGCCCTCGTGCGGACGCCGAAAGCTTCTTCGCCGCTCCCGCCCGGGGAGGGGCGCACTCCGGCTACGCGGATGGGGCGGTCCCATTCGCTGGGACGGGGATCTCTACTTCATCCAGTGCCTGTGCCCGGGCGGCCTGCCGAATCCAGACCGCCAGATCGTCCAGGCGCGCCTGCGCCAGGGAGGGCTGCATCGTGTAGGCGGCCTCCCCAAACTTCCCCAGGAGCAGGTCGAGCAACGCATCCCGCATGACCGCCTCGCCGCGGGCCTCACCGCGGGCCTCGCCGAGTTCTTCCCTTACCTTCGCCATCGAACGGACCATGGTCGTCACTCCCTGGCGGAACCCGAACTTCGAGTCCTGCCCCCATTGTTGTACCACCGGGAACAGCCGATTGTACTCCCAATCGCTCCTTCGGTGGAAGAGGTGCTGTACACAATACCAAGCGACCCGCCAGACCTCCACTCGTCGGGCGAGGTCCGCCGCTTCCAGCCCCGCCAGCGTTTCCAGCATGGCGGCCTCATACACTGACGCATCGGACCACTCTGCCTGGGTGAGGCGCAGCCCCCACGCCGTCGGGGTCCCGTTCCGGCGCAGTTCGTGGGTGGGAAGACGCCCCAGGTCGAGGTGAGACCATTGCCAGAGGCTGCTGCTGGGCGCCAGCGCAGGCGGTCCCACGATCAGTTCGTGCAGGTCCGGGGTGGAAGGCCAGAGCTCCTTGCCGGTGTACGCCAGCAACACCACGGCGGGTGAGAAACGGGGCGCCTGCGGATCACCCGGGTGGGTCTGTGGGAGCTGCCGGTTCCAGGTGGGCAGGAGGTAATCCAGCGCCTGCAGGGGGGCGGCGGGATCCCGCAGGGCTTTGTGTTCTACCAGCACGAGCGCGGGGACATCCAGATGCGTCCCGGGTACCCCGGGGAGGAACGGAATGGAATAGAGGGCGTCGTTCTCGATGTTGCGCAGGTCGTCCGGCTGGGCCCGCCGGGACAGTTGGGAGGCCCTGGGCAGGTCGAGCAGGGGCGCCAGGTCGGGCCGCAGGAGCGCCAGGAGGAGGATCAACATGTGCGTACCCTGCAACAGCCACTGGAAGCCGGCGTCGGGGAACTGCTTGAGCATCGCCGCTGTGGGCCGGGGCAGGACGACGCGAGTGTTCGGACTGTGGCGCATGGGATCTCCCCCCTGGTGATCGGTCGCACCGGGTGCTTTCACGCCTGAGAGTCGGCAGTACGCCGGTTCGCCCTGGTGCCTGAGTCACCTCTTTCCGCTCACACTGAGCGATGGGAAACAAGGGGTGAGCCGCCACCCCCCTCCGGGTGGCGGCTCGCTGGAAGGGGGTCAGCGCGCGGTCACCGAAGCCTGGTTGGAGTAGGCGCTCGACGTTCCGGCGCTGGTCACCGCAGTGACGACGTAGTAGTAGGTCACGCCCGAACGGACGGTGGTGTCCGCGTAGGACGTGGTGGCGCTGATGGTGGCCCGCAGTTGGTAGCCACTGCCGGAGGTGGTGGACCGGTAGATCCGGTTCCGGTTGACCCCCGGGCTGGTGGACTGCCTCCACGTCAGGTCCACCTTCCGCTTTCCCCGGGGCACGGTGGCGATGAGGTTCGTCGGGGGCGCCGGAGGAATCGTGACGGTGACGGACTACGAGAGGCTGCTCTCGCCGTACGAGTTGGACGCAGAGACCACATAGGTGTAACTGACTCCGCTGGTGACGGTGGTATCCGTGAACGTGGGGCCGGCCACGGTCCCGAGCGGCGTGAAGGAGCCGCCGCTCGCGGGCGCCCGCCGGACGTGGTACTGTTGGGCCCCGGAACTGGGGTCCCACGTCAGCGTGACCCGGGTCGCCTCCGGAACCGCGCCGAGATTCACCGGCCGGACGGGGACTCCGGAAGGAGTCAGGACGTAGACCCAGCCATCCCAGGCGTTCGCGACGATTTGCCCGGAAGCATTCACTGCGGTCGGGGTCTGCAGGGACAGTTCGAGGTCGTTGACCAGTACGTCGAGATAGCGGGCTCCGTGGGTCGGATCCCAGGCGTAGGCAGCCGCGTAGGGTCCGCCCAGCCCGTCATCAAAGTAGTCGGAACCGACCACGGTGCGGGAGGCATTGATGCCCCAGGCGGTGCTGCCGAAGGACCCGGGGAGCGGCGGGAGGGTGTGCGCGCCGGTGGCGTCCCAGAGTGTGGACCAGGAATCAATCTCGTTCGCCGCAATCGCCTCACCCACGGCCTCCCCGCCGGCGTTGATCCCATAGGCCGTGTTGCCGGCGACCGGGTGGAGCGCGACCATCGTGCCCGTCGTCCCGTTGGGAACGGTCGGCGTCCAGCGGAATGCCCACGGCTTGCCGTCCACGTCCCGCACATTCCCGACCACCTGACCGGATGCGTTGATCCCATAGGCGGTGCTGGCAGCGAAGCCGGGGGGCACGCCCAGATTGTAGGTCTGGCCGTTCTGCCACAGGGTGGCGCATTCCGCACCGGCGGCGTCCTCGGCGCTGCCCACAATCTGGCCGGCGTCGTTGATGGCATGGGCGGCGCTGGACGATCCCCCGAGGGTGCCCAGGTCCTGCATACTCCCGCCGGGGTTCCAGAGGAAGGCATGTCCGGCGCCGGACGGAGTGAGCGCCCAGCCGACCACCTGATCCCCATTGTTGATGGCCGCGGCGGAGGACTCCGCGCCCCCCAGGGTCCCCAGGTCAGTGAGTACCCCGTTCGACCAGAGGAAGGCGTGCTGGTTGTCCCCCACCATATACCCGCCCGCGACATGTCCGGCGTCGTTCAGGCCGCTGCTGAACGTGCCGGCGCCGCCGATCTGGATAGCGTCGTAACTGTTGGCGGGCGTTTCCGTTCCCGCGCGCGAAACAAGCGGCGCCGTCAGCGCCGCGACCAGCAGCGTGAAGGCGATCAGGAAGCGTGGTCTCATCGGAACTCTCCTCCACCGGGAGGCGGTAGTGTGCGCCATCGGCCCGGTGACAGAGAGAGTGTGGCGCACCACCCTGACGGAACCCTGAAACCGTCGGGCCGCGCCTTTCGCGAAGCTGTCAAACGATCAGGCCGGGTGACCTTCCAGCGCGAAGACAACGGCAGCATCCCAGGTCATCTCCCGCCCGGCTTCGAACTCGGCGGCATATCCGGCCTCGCCGAGAACGGCGCGAGCGGGGCTTTCGAAGCGCTCGATCCAGGCATGCAGGGGAGCCGGAAGTGGAGTGGCGAGAGCCCGGCGCAGGTCGTGTGCGGCGCCGAACAGACGGGCTCCCCTCCGCGCCCCCGTCTCCTCGCCCGGCGTCTCAGACCCTACGACGGCCAGCGCGGCGAGGCCTTCCAGGCTGTTGATCCCCCCGAGCCGGTCTCCGAGGTCTCGACGCAGGGTGAGACTTTCCAACAGCCGCAGCCGTGCTGTTGGGTAGTCCTCTGCCGAAACGGCGACGCTGCCGAGGTTGTGCAGGGTGTCGGCGATCCCGACTCGGTCTCCCAGCGCCGTACGGAGTGCGAGCCTCTCCTCGTAGTGGCGGCGCGCGGCGGCGTAGTCACCCGAGAGATCCGAAAGGACGCCGAGGTTCATGAGTGAGGCAGCGATGAGCATCCGATCATCCAGGGCGCGGGCGATCTCCAATGCCTCACGGAGGAGTGACTCCGCGGTTGCGGGATCATTGCTGTTATCAGCCAGGGTCGCCAGGTTGATCAGGGCGGCGGCGATCGCACGTTTGTCCCCCAGCGCGCGGCTCAGAGCGAGACTCTCCTCCAGCAGCAAGTGGGCTCTGACGTGATCCCCGTGGAGCGTAGCGAGCCGTCCCAGCCCATTCAGAGAGGCAGCGACGGCGGTCGGGTCGCCCGATTGCCTGCGGAGCGCCAGGGCCTGCTCGAGCAGTTCGCGCGCTGCCGGAAGGTCTAGCTGGCGGCCGGCAAGGCCGCCGGCCGCGGTGAGCGCCAGGGCACGATCCGCCGGATTCACAGCCTCGGTCGCCAGCAACTGCGAGAGCCGCTCCCGCCCCTCCGCAAGGTGTCCACGTCGTATCCAGAACACTTCCAGCAGTCCGGCCAGCCGCACGCCGGAGGAACGCGGGTCGAAGTCGCCGCCAGGCGCCGCCGCAGCAGACCAGGTCAGGGCTGCCCGCAGGTTGTCGTGGTCTGACTCCAGACGCAGCAGCCAATCTCCGGGGCCACCGGCGCGCGTCTGCCGGTCCGCCTGTTCTGCCAGGTCGAGGAAGTGGTGTAGGTGCCGGTGCCGGAGCGCCTCGACCTCACCCCGCTCGCCCAGGTGCTCCTGCGCATACTCCCGCAGCGTCTCCAACATTCGGAAGCGAAGCTCGCCGACGGGACAGTCCGCGTGGATGACCAGGGAGCACTCTCGAAGCTGCTCCAGGTAGTCCAGCGCGAGCGGCTCTTCGCACACCGCCTCCGCCGCCTGCACGCTCCAGCCGCCCCGGAACACGGAAAGCCGCGCGAGGAAGCGTTGCAGTTCCGGAGTGAGGAGACGGTAACTCCAGCTCAAGGCGGCGCGGAGCGACGCCTGCCGTTCCGCGACGTCCCGTTTGCGGGTGGCGAGAAAGTTGAGCCGTTGCGAGAGCTGGGCGAGCATTTGCGCCGGCGTCAGCACCTGGACCCGCGCGGCGGCGAGCTCAATCGCCAGGGGGATGCCTTCCAGGCCATCCACCAGCGCGGCTACTGCGGCGGCGTTGGCATTGGTCACCTGGAAGTGGGGCATCACCTGCTGCGCGCGATCGAGGAAGAGCTGGACGCTGTCGTACAGAGAGAGCAGCTCCGGCGATTCGGCGGAGAGCGGGGGGGGAAGGGGGGCGAGGGCGAACTCTCGTTCCGCGGAAAGGCCGAGGAGCTGGCGGGTGGTAGCGAGGACCTTCAGCTCGGGTGCTCGCGCCAGCAGAGCATGCACTACGTGCGCCGCCCCCGGCCCGAGCTGCTCCAGGTTGTCCAGCACCAGCAGGTGCGGTCGGCGAGACAGGGCCGCGGCGACCTGCTCCACCAGGCTTGTGTGCGGGGAACGGGGGATTTGCAGGCTGTCCAGCACGGCGCCGGCGATCAGTTCCGGGTCCGAGAGTTCGGCCAGCGGCACGAAGTACACGGCGCCCGCAAACGGGTCGGCGAGCCGCTGCGCCACCTCCAGCGCCACGCGGGTCTTCCCGTGTCCGGCGGCGCCGGTGACCGTCACAAGCCTCACCTCGGGCGAGAGCAACCACTCCCACAGTACCGCGATCTCCTGGGCCCGACCGAAGAAGCGGGTGAAGCGGGGGGGCAGGTGGGTCCGATGGCCTGCCGCGGCGGACAGGCGGCCGAGGTCCGTCGGAGGCATCCCGGCATACTCGACCTGAAAGAGGCGCCGTTCCCGGGGCAGGTCGCAAAGGCGATAGAGGCCGAGGTCCACCAACCGCATGTCTTCACTCGCCGGGGCGGGGGCAAGCGCAGCGGTGGCATCGGACACCAGGATCTGTCCGCCTGCGGCGGCTCCTAACAGCGCAGCGGCATAGTGCAGCACCGGTCCCGAGCCCTCCCGCCCGTAGCCCTCCCCATGCACGTCTCCCGAATGCACCGCCATGCGCACCTGGAGTGGTCCGACAGGGCCCGGCCAGAGCTCCGCCGCCACGGCCTGTTGCGCGCTGACAGCCGCGGCCGGGGGGCGAGTAACGTTGGGGAAGGTGACGACGAAGCCGTCGCCTGTTTCCTGCACCTCGGCCCCCCCGTGGCGCGCGAACGTCTCTCGCAGCAGCGCGTGGTGGCGCTCTCGCGCGGCCGCGTAGGCGCCTGGTGCCTGCTGCGCCAGGCGCGGACTCTCTGCAATCGCAGTGACCAGGAACGTCAGGGTGGTCGGCCCACCGAGCGCCGGCGTCGCCACCGGGCGCGCCGGGTGGCGGACCTCAGCGCGGGGCGCCACAGGGCCACCGGTCCCAGACTCAATCCCGCGCATAAGCCTGCGGAGGGAGGCCGAGGGTCCGGACCCCAACTCCTCCTCCAGCAGCAACTCGTACTCCTGGAACCGGCGCAACGCCGCGCCCGACTGTCCATCCGCGGCGAGCAGGCGGATCAACTGCGCCTGTGCCTCCTCGCGCAGTGGATCGATGGCCACGGCGCGGCGGGCGTGGCTCAGGGCCGCCTGGACATCGCCGCCTTCTTCCAGGAAACGCACCAGGGCTCCCAGGGCGTCGCCGAACAGCCCGGCGAGCCGCTCCTGCTCGGCGGCGATCCAATCCTCGTACAGCCCGGGCAGCAGCGGCCCCTGATAGAGTTCGACCGCCTGGGTGAGGTGCTGCGCCCGTTCCAGGCTGCTGCCCGCCCGCCCCGCCTCCTGAAGCGCGCGCTCGAAGTCGGCCACGTCGGTGGTGACCAGGGCCGGGTTCAGGCTCACGGAGAAGCGATCCGCCCGGAGGATCGTGCCCTGGGGCACCCCCGGCGGCTCGAACTGGTGACGCAGACTGGAGAGCGCGACGGAGAGACTGTTCCGCAGCGTGGGCGCGTCGCTCTCGGGCCAGAGGAGTTCGATGAGCACCTCTCGGGGATGCGCCTGGCGGAGATGAAAGGCGAGATAGGCGAAGAGGGCGGCGACCTTCTGGGTCTTGAAGCGAGTGATGACCCGCTCTCCCTGCTGTGCCCGCAGGCCGCCCAGCAGTGTGACGCGCCAGGGATCGCTCATCGTGCCCGCCTCCTTCCTCTGTGGGCCGGGTCCCGCGAACAGCGGCCGGTGGGGAGTGATGTCCCACCGGCCGTCTGGATCCGTTACGGCGCCGGTTCGTCGATGCGCCGGGGCGCGCCCGCCGGCAGGACCTGGAACGCGACCAGTTCCAGGTTCACGTTCCCCTCATTCCGGACCAGGTGCGCACCTTCCCCGTCGTCAACGAAGCTGGTACCTGCGGCATAGACATGCGGCACGCCCGGGGCGTCACTGTCGTACCCCGTGGCGACGCCGGACCGAACCGAAATGATCGAGGGCCCCGGATGGGAGTGCCAGCCGGTTTGTCCGCCGGGTGCGAGGATATTGTATGCGACGTAGACGTTGGAAGGCCCTTTGGTCTTCAACCGGAAGGCGTGGTCCAGGGGCACGTTGTGCGTGTTGAGGTGGACTTCTTCCAGCCGCGTGGGCCCGGAGACAATGGTGGTGTTGAGCCCGACGTTTGGCGTCGCTGAAGCCATCCGCAGCGCGAGTACGCCGCAAATGCATGCGCCCACCACACCCACGGCGATCGTTTTGAATCTCTTCCGGTTCATGGGTCTGCTCTCCTCTCGTTCGCACCGGCGGATCCTGTGGTCGTCGTGAGTGTAGAGCGGCCCCCTGACGAAACCCTGAAATTGCGAGCGAGCCCGAAAATCAGCCGGTGCCGGCGGGGCACGGTAGTGCCGCCCCGCCCTGCCCAGTACCGACCGCGTCCCCTGCCGCGGGCCGGCGGGCGCCGGTTCGCACCTGGGCCATAATAGATGGAGGAGGAAGACGACGGTCATGGCCAGATACAGACGCAACCTGCCTCAGCTCGGTGGCGATTTCTTTCTGTCCGATGGGGGCATCGAGACCACGCTGATCTTCCTGGATGGCCAGGCACTCCCGCACTTCGCTGCCTTCCCGCTGCTCACGACCCCCGACGGTGAGCATCTCCTGCGAACGTACTTCCGGACCTACGGAGAGCTTGCCAGGAAGTTCGGCGTCGGACTGCTGCTGGAAACCGCAACGTGGCGGGCCAGCGCCGGCTGGGGAGAAAAGCTGGGCTACGATACCCAGGCTCTCGCCGAGGTGAATCGCAGGTCCGTGGGTCTGCTGGAAGAGATCCGCGACGAGTACGAAACCGACCGGGCGCCGGTCGTCATCAGTGGGTGCATCGGGCCCCGGGGAGACGGATACGTCCCCGACTCCGCGATGTCGGCAGAGGACGCGGCGGACTACCACGGGAGGCAGATCGAGACGTTCGCGCAGACTGCCGCCGATCTGGTCACGGGCATCACCATGAACTATGTGGAGGAGGCGGTCGGGATTGCGCGAGCGGCGCAGCGAGTGAACATTCCGGTCGTCCTCTCCTTCACCGTGGAGACCGACGGCCACCTCCCCACGGGCCAGCCGCTGGCCGACGCGATCGGGCAGGTCGACGACGCCACCTCGGGCTACCCGAGCTACTTCATGATCAACTGCGCCCACCCGAGCCATTTCCAACACGTAGTGGAGGGCAATCAGCCCTGGACGGCGCGGATTCGCGGCCTGCGCGCAAACGCCTCCCGGATGAGCCACGCCGAGTTGGACGAAGCCACAGATCTGGATGCGGGCAACCCGGCGGAGCTGGGGCAGGAGTATGCCGCCCTGAGAACGCAGCACCTGAGGCGCCTCAACGTGATGGGCGGCTGCTGCGGCACCGATCATCGTCACCTGGAGCAGATCATCCTCCACTGCCTGCCGGCATTCCGCCAGACGAACTGACCACCTCGCGGCACGCCGCCACCGGGGTGGATCAACCCTGTGCCCTCTTCGGGGACTCAACGCCCGCGATGCCGACAATTCGGTTCAGCCTCGAGTGGCGCGGAAGCGGCCGGGGGGGGTGATGTTTCGGGCGCCGCGTTCGTCCCGGGGTGGGAGCGGGAGTCATCCCGCTGCCGCCGGGACCTCCCCCGTTTCCTGCGAGCAGGGGGAGGCGGCACTCAGTACAGGCGCCGGCTCACCGCGTGGAGCAACACGGGCGCAGGGTCACAGGGAGGAGAGGGATGACACTGAAGAAAGCACTGGCGGAACTGGAACGGCACGGGAGTCCGAAGGTGCGCGCATTGAACGCCCGGAATGGGGCGCCCGAGAACCAGTTCGGCGTGCGGATGGGCGACATTCGCAACGTCGCCAAAGCGATCAAGACCAATCATGCACTGGGACAGGAACTCTGGCAGACGAGAAACGCCGATGCGCGCCTCCTGGCGATCCTGGTCCTGCGTCCTCGGGATCTCTCGAACGACGAGTTGGAGCAGATGGTGGCCGAGGGTACGTGTGCGCAACTGGCAGACTGGCTCAACTCCTATGTCGTTAAGCAGCATCCACAGAAGGAAACGCTGCGGCAGCGCTGGATGCAGTCGGACGATCCGTGGCTCGCGCGGGCGGGCTGGAGCCTGACGGCCGAGCGGGTGGAGAAGAGCCCCGACGGCCTGGACCTGGAGGCCCTGCTGGAGCGGATTGAGCGCGACCTGGTTCGGGCGCTGGCGCCGACCCAGTGGACCATGAACGGTTGCCTCGCCGTCATCGGGATCGGGTTCGTCGCGCTGCGGCAACGCGCCCTCGACATCGGAGAGCGACTGGGAGTGTACCGGGACTATCCCTGCTCCCGGGGGTGTACGTCTCCGTTCGCCCCGATCTGGATCCGGGAGATGGTGTCCCGGCAACCCCAGGCCTGACCACGGTGCGAATACGGGAGGAGTGAGGATGACTGGCTTCGGGTGGCAGGTCGTGCTGTTCGTCCTGGCTGGGGTGATGCTCTGCGCGCCCGCGGTCCAGGCGGGCCACTTCTCGGCCGGTGCGGAAGCGGCGGTGAAGATCGGCGTCCACGAAGTCCTCCTCACCGGGAATGACCGCGTCGCGAACCATTTCGGTGTGGTCGCCACGGTTCGCTTCACCCCGCCTTCGGGGGCCGCCCGGGCCACGACGGTGTGGGCGTTCTATGACGGTGACAACAACTGGCGGGCGAGGGTGTACGCCAGCGAGACCGGCGGGTGGACGTGGTCCTCGTCGTGCGCCGGCGACCCCAACCTGAACGGGTAGTCCGGCAGGTTTCGCTGCGAACCGTCTTCGCTGTGGGGAAGGTTGCTCCCCCCCAGGAGCCGGCGGCAGTGGCGCACCGAGGACGGGCGCGGGTTCCTGACCCTGAGCGACACGGCCTGCTTCCTGCTCTGTCGCCAGGGCGGGAACGGCGACCCGGTCTTCGATCGGGATGCGCTGCGCTACGTCCGGGACGATGTCACACAGGGGATCACGTCGCTGCGCTGCTTTCTCGCCAGTGGCCAGACAGGCTTCCGGGAGTCGGCGGGGCAGTGGCGCGAGTGGTAATTCGAGGACGGGACCCTCGATCGGCTCAGGCTGGACAACCTCCAGTGCGCGGACCGCCGGCTCCGTCTGCTCCTCGACACCCGTCCGGATGTGGCCATACAGCTCATCCTGTTTCCGCTGTAAGCCTACAGCCGTGACGACCGCTTCTGGCATGCGCTCTCCCCGGCGCGGCGCGAACGGCTCCTGCGGAATCTCGTGGCCTGGCATGCGGCCTATCCGCAGCTTCTGTGGTTGATGACCGACGATGCCCACTATGGCCCCACCTTCCGGCACAGCAATGCGCTGGCCCGGGAGGTCGGCGCGTTCCCGCAGCGGCACGACCCGTGGCAGCATCCTCGTTCTACCAGACACGCTCGGCGCCTCCCGTTCTTCTTCGGCGGCGAGGAGTGGGCCACGTACGTTCATGTCGAACACGCCCATGACCTGGGCGCCCACGAGTACGAGGCGTACCACGCACTGGGGAAGCCTGTGTTCCTCGGGGAGGACCGCTACGAGCAGGACCACGGCCCCCGCCTGGATCCCACCCACCTGCGCTACTGGCAGCGGCGGTTGTCCTCGGCCCGGCTGCTGGCAGGTGGCGCCGCGAACCACGTTGGGCGGTGGTGGGCCGTGCAGCCCTACGCCGAGACCGGTACCCGGCCGACGACGTAGCGTCGGCGACCGAATGTCACGTTCCGCGTTCCGCTCGCCGGCCTGGACTCGGTTCGGCTCCTCCGCGACTATTTCCGGGAACGGGCCATCGAGTTGTCCGGTTTTGGGCCGGACCAGACTCTGGTGAGTGACGGGGATGGCGCAACGGGTGCTCGTGAGTCGAAGTTGATGCGCCGTACCCGGGACGAATTCCTGATGTAACCACCCCCATGCTGCGGCGGACGGGCAGGAGTCCCGTCGGGAGGGGTCGCGGACCGCGCATTCGCTTCTGGATCCGCCGGTGCCAGTGGGCGGGCTTCGACGCCCGTCCCGACCAGCCCCATCGGGCGCAGTTCCCTGATGGCGGGTACAATAGGTGCGAGGAGAGACGACCCACCGCTGTCCATGGCTTTTGACGATGGCTCGCGCGAAGTGCTTCAATTCATCACTCTACTCGGCGATCACAAACTACCTGGTGTTTCGCGTGACGGACGCTGATGCCCGGGCGCTCTCCCAACAGTTTGTACCGAGGAGCGAAGCCCCGCGACTGGCAGGGCGTTTGAAGCAGCTCGATAAGTACACCGCGCTGTTCGTCGCGGAGGGTGAGGGGCGGTTGTTGATACGGCTGCACGGATAAGCCGCCAGGCGAGGCAAACGGACGCGTGGACATCTCCTGCAAGTAACGGCATGCACGCAGCGACACCGTCTGGAACCAGGTAGCACAGCAATCCGGCGCAAAACCCACGCGCGGTTCGGACGCAGTGCCGTCGGGTAACGCCGGGCACAGGAGCCTTCACCGGGAGCGTTGTGCATGAACCACAGAGACCGCGGGCAGCCGACCCGGCCGGTGGCGACACTACCGGCGCCGCCGCGATACTTCCCGGTCGCAGCGGATGGGTACCGGATGCGGCCCGGGCTGCGCCCGTTGGGCACTGATGTCGGCGCCGGCGCCCTGGATGGGACGCTGTTTCAGTTCCACTCCGGCTTCCCCCGCTACCGGGAGAACAAGCTGCGCTGCCGGCGGGAGGATTACACCCGCTATGTCGGCGCCTCGCGCCTTCCGGGCCCGGTAGCGGCACACGTCGCACGGTTTCTGGCCGCCCGGCTTGCGACCGAATGGCCGGAACTGTTTGTGCAGGAGCCACTTGGCGATGGGGGAGTGCGCCTCACCTGCACACTCACGAGCGAAGTGCTCCGGTTCGGATCTGCGATGGAGTGGGTCGGACTGGAAGCCGGGGTGAGCCCCGATCCGCCCTACCGGGATGCGTGGGACGCGCTCGCGTGTCAGATCCCGGAGGACCTCGCGGTGGTGTGCCGCGCTCCCGACGCGACCGACTGGCTGGCTGCAGTGCACGTCTGCGCGCCGAGCGACTGGGCGCCGGAGGAGAAGCTCGGGCTCGAATTTGCCGCAGTTCACCGCCCCGTGCCGGGCATCGCCCCGTTGCTGCGTGCCTCGGGGGTGCTGGTGGATGGAATGATCCGTCGCCCGCCGACCGTGCGCCTCGTCTGGGGATTGGCGCCGGATGACCGGCTGAACCGGCACCCGCATGCTCCGGGGGTCCAACGGCAGATCCCCCGATTCGCCGCGCAGGACACCGACTCGCCGCCTGCTTATCTGCGCGTCGAACGGCAGGGGATCTGGGGCTTTCCGGCAGTGGACGCGGCGCTGTTCACCATCGGAGTGACGGTCACCGACCTGCGCCGCATCCGCGAGGTTCCCGAGCAATGCACCCGCCTCGCCGCCGCCATTCGTTCGATGGATGCCGCCACCCGTGCCTACAAAGGCGTGGGGGATGGTGACGAACTACTCGCCTGGCTCGCACAGAACCGGGAAGCGCACGGGAACGGCGCGTGATGGACCGGCCAGCCAGAGCGTACCACCGCCGAGCACACGGGCGCAGACTCCGTGCGGACTCCCGCAACTCAGATCGCGGGGGTCGCCTCTGCCGTGGAGCGATCTGAAAGCTCATGCTGTCCGGCCCCGCGCCCGCGCTCTGGCGGCCGTGGGCGTCGAAGCGGTGGGCGGTGGGAGCACTTTGTCTCGTGATGTCCGTCAGGTAGCGGGTGCTGGCCGGCCAGTCCGTATGGAAGAACGAGTCCGTGTTGTTTTTCTGCTGGCTGACGCCTGCGGTGTAGACCGTGCACTCGGCCGTGTCGTGCAGGAGGCCCGCGCCGAAGCTGTGGATGTGATCGGCGCCGTTGAGGCGGGAGCACACCCGGCCCCCGGGATCGTGGGGGAGGCCAGTGGGGCTCTGCGCGGGACGCCCGCGCCTGTGCGTCCCCGCCATCGGAGCTGCGGGAGCGCATCGTGGGTCCCGGCGTCCCCGCAAACGGAGTTGCGGGACTCCACATCCGACCGCCGACGATCTTTGGCCGTGGTTTCCGGAGCGCGCGGGCTTCCCGCACCCGACCCGCTATGGCGTCCCGCAACTCCGTTTGCGGGAGGCTACGTGCCGGGAGGCGACTTGCTGATACGCATTACTCCGCCCGCCCGCTGCGAACGCCCGGAAGCGCTATCCGATCAGCAGTCGCCCCTTCCCGGTCTTATCTCCACTCCTCTGCGCCCCTCACGCATCACGCGACCCAATGCACGCGGACCGAGTCCATGTGGGCCACAGCATCCTCGGGGCGAATCTCCGCGGTGCCCCGCGTGGTGACAATGGCGGCGGAGACGGCGATCGCCCAGCGGAGCGTCTCGGGTTCATCCCAGCCGCGAGCGGCGGCGAGCGCCAGGCAGGCCGTCATGCCGTCGCCCGCGCCGGCGGGGTTCACGACAGGAACCGGGAGGCCGTCCGCCCACCACGCCCCGCGCTCGGATGCCAGCAGCGCGCCCTCGGGGCCGAAGGAAGCCAGCACTCGCTGTGTGCCCCGGTGGAGGAGTTCGCGCACCGCCGCCAGGCGGCCCGCCAGGGTCGGCGCCGGTCCGGCCAGACCTTCCAACTCTTCCTGGTTCGGCTTGATGGCGGTAAGGGGACCCGCTCCCAGCGCGGCGGTCAGTGCGGCCCCCGCCGCGTCCACCACCACCGGACGGCCGGCCCGGGTGGCCGCCCGGACCAGCGCCCCGTAGTGCTCCGGCGGCCACCCTTCCGGCAGGCTCCCGGCAATCACCACCGCGTCCGCCGCGCTGGACCAGCGCTCGATCCAGGTACACAGGGCGGAGGGCGCGTCCGGCCCCGGCGTGAGGCCTCCGGCACACACGGTGGTGTGCCCCCCGTTTCGTGTCTCAATCAGCACGGTGTTCACCCGCGTCTCACCGCCGGTCCAGACGAAATCCGGGGTGACCCGGCCCCGGCGCAGCAGGCCCTCCATCCGGCGGCCGGCCTCTCCGCCCGCCAGCCCGGTCGCGACGGCCTCCTCGCCCAACTCGCGCAGCACCAGTGCCGCATTGCACCCCTTCCCGCCCATCGCCTCGACCACTTCGCCCGCCTGGTTGCGCCGGTTGCGCGCCAGTTCACCGAGGAAGAGCACGCGGTCCAGCGCCGTGTTCGGGGTGACGGTCAGAATCATGCGGGGGGACGCAGCAGGCGCGCCATCAGCACCATGTAAGCGTTCCGGTCGAGCCGCTCCAGGGTGTCGTAGGTGATGTTCAGGTCCAGGCCGACGAGGAAGATTCCGTGGCGGGGAATCAGGGTGGCGATGGGGTGCTGGGGCAGTGCTTCGCGCTGCAGCTTCAGGGCATCCACAACGTTGTCGGCCAGGGCATCCGTGTGCGTCGCGGCCCATTTGCAGAAGCCGAGTTCGCCGAACTTGTCCGTCTGCTCGCTCAACGGAGGTATGGGCGCCTGCAGCGCAACGAACGGCATGAGGTTCAGCGAATGCGCGTGAAACACGCACCCGGCTTCGGGAAACTCGCGGTAGCACGCGAGGTGTACTGCACCCTCCCGTGAGAACTCCCCCTCGCCGGCGAGGATGTTCCCGTCACAGTCGAGCACCAGAATGTCGTCCGGGCGGAGGTTCCACTGATAGCGGGCGCCGGAATAGCTCCGGGTCATGTAGATGCGATCGCCGAAGCGGGTGGTGACGTTGCCGCCGGCGCTGTCGAGGAGCTGCCGGTCGTAGGCAAGCTTGCAGATGCGGGCCAGATGTACTCTCGGGTCTTCCATAGTCAATGGAAAGCTATCGCGATCTGCGCCGGAACGGCCCTGAAAATTGGGAACCGGCCCCCATCAGCCCGGGTCTTCAGCGTGTAGGGGGGACCACGAGACGCACCCCCGCAGGATACAATCAAGAGGGGGGTGCTGGATGGGCATCGCTTCGCAGGTGGTTGCCGCCCTTCCCCGCGCAGCGGGGTGTGCCGGGAACCGGGAACGGGTGAGGACCGGCGCACAGAGGCAGAATTTGGCGGTTCAGAATCCCCAGATTGAATGGGTGCGCCGCGCACAGCAGGGAGACCTGGCTGCGTTTGAGCAACTGTTCCAGCAGCACCAGCGAGGCGTCTACAATCTGGTGTACCAGATGGTGCGGAGCGATGCGGATGCATCTGATCTCACCCAGGAGGTGTTTCTGCGGGCATGGAAGGCGCTGCCGCGGCTCGAAGCGCCGGAGGCATTTGTCTCCTGGCTCTACCGCATCGCCACCAACCGGACCCGCAACTGGATCCGGGATCACAGCCGGGTCCGCACCGAGTCGCTGGATCAGCCGTTCGGCGGAGACGACGACGAGGGTTCTACCCGCGAAATCGCCGACGTTTCGAGCGATCCGGCGGGCGCGGTACAGACGCAGGCCACCCGCGAAGTGGTTCGGAGCGCAGTGCAGACGCTGTCGCCGGATCATCAGGCGGTCGTGACCCTGCATCATCTTGAAGGGCTGTCGGTAGAGGAAATCGCGCAGGTGATGCGCTGCTCAGTGGGCACAGTGAAATCGAGGCTGTCCCGGGCACGAGACCACCTGCGCCGGAAACTGGCTGCCTACGTAGAGGGGTAGGGCGATGAACTGTTCGAGAGTACGGGAAATACTGCCGGACTTCTCGGTGGAGCTACTGGACCGGCGCACGCATCAGGGGGTGGAAGCACACCTCGCGCTGTGCGACGGCTGCCGCCGGGAACTCCGGGCATTGGATCAGACGATGGAACTGGTCCGGACTCAGGGAGCGCTGGAGCCGCCGCCCGGGCTCTTCAACGCCATCCGGAATCAGATCGAGGCGGGACAGGTCGCCCAGGACCGTCCCGTCTGGTGGGCGTGGTTCAACCGCCCGCCGGTCCGCTTCCTTTCGATGGGAATCGCGATGGCCAGTGTGGCCATCGCGCTGTTCATTCCGCTGGGGCAGCCGCACCTGCCGCCCACTCCGGATCCGCACGCGGGGGGGAGTATCGGGCAACTGGCCCGGGGACCGCTCGCACATTCCATCCGACAGCACGCCCGGGCCTCGGCGGCCGGTCCGCTTGCGGATCGGATGGCGTGGGAAGCGATGGCGCAACTGGCTGATGCGGAAGAGCGGCGGTCTCGGCGCAGCGACGCGGAACGCCGGAGTCGCACGCTTGAGGAGGATCGCTCCACACCGTGACCCGCACTGCCTCGTGGCTGCTGGTCGCGGTGGTCCTCTTCGCGGCGGCCGGAATCTGGATCCTGCGTGCGACGCGGGTGACCGCAGCCCAGCACCGGACGATCGAGGAGATGGTGCGCCGCGGTTGGACGGAAAGTCGCCTGGTAGCACTGGAGGGCGTGCAGGACATTCAGGTCGAGCAGGGGAAGCCGCTCCGGGCAAAGATCTTGACTTCCCGCACCGGCGGCCTGCGCATCGAGTATCTTTCACAGCCGCTCCAGGGGGTCACGTTGTGGGAGAACGCTGAGCGCACGTACCGCTATCACCCGGGTGGAGGCCGGCTGACGGTGGAGAAACGGACTGTTTCCCCGGACGAAGAGGCGGGTCGAGAGGTCCAGTTTCTGCGCAACTACACCATTCGCCAGGTGGGCACGGAGCAGGTGGCCGGGCGTGCCACCGTGGTGGCCGACCTCCGCCCGCGCAGCGGGAAGGGCGGCTGGAAGCGCGTCTGGCTGGACCGGGAAACGGCCGTCATCCTCCGCAGCGATGCGCACGACAGCGAAGGAGATGTGCTGCGCAGCACCCGCTTTGTGTCGGTCCGTTACCTGACGCCGCCCGAAGAGCCGGGGGACGCCGCGTTTGCGCCGCCGGAGGAACTGCGCCGCCGCCACGAAACTGCGACCGAGTCCGACTCAGAGCGCCTGCCGCCCGTCGACCTGGGGCGACGCACCGGGTTTCGGGTGCGACTGCCCGCCTGGCTGCCGCGCGGCTACACCCTTACCGGCGCCTATGAGACCCCCTGCCCCTGCTCCGCCCCGCACCCCGCCGCCCGCCTGGAGTT
>SYMT01000569.1 GCA_005805375.1 Actinomycetota bacterium | reverse complement strand
ACTGCTAAAGACAACGTCGGCGCCGGACGTGATGTCGCTGAGGGAGGTGTAACTGTTGCCGGGCGCCGGTGTCTCTGTTCTCGATACGGGACAGCGACCCGGTCGGAAGCGGGTCCTCCCAGCCCTCAACGTGGAGGCAACACCCATGACTCGGACTCGTTGCGCGCACCACGGCTTCACCCTGATCGAGCTGATCGTGGTGATCGCGATAATGGCCATTCTGACAGCGATCCTGTTCCCTGTGTTCGCGCAGGCGCGAGAAAAGGCACGCCAGACTCTCTGCAGTTCCAACATCCGCCAGACATCCGTGGCGTCCATCCCGTACGCACCGGATTACGACGAGACCCTGATCCGCCTGACGCGTTTCACCTGGCTCAGCGGCGCTCAGGGTTACGATGAGAGCTGGGACTGGCCCAAAATGCTCGAACCGTATATGAAGAACCGGCAGGTCTACGGATGCCCCAGCATCGGGCCGGAGTGGAAGCAATACCGGGCCGATCCTTCGCTCGGTTTCTGGTATGACATCTCCTACAACGGCTACGGCTTCAACGAATGCCTGAATCCGTTCCTCTGGACGGACCAACAGGGCAACATCTCCCGCAGACCCGTCAGCCTCGCGGAGATCGTCGAACCCTCCGCAACAGCGATGGTGGCGGACTCCACCCACCATCGGTTCGTGGCGGACGGCAAACGGCGGCGGCGGGTCGCCTGGGCCAATACCCCCGTCACCGACTTCGCACCGGCGAAGGCGGCAACCTGGAAAACGCGCCACGGCGGCGGCAACGCGCTCCAGGGAGGCAGTGGGGGCTCGCTCGTCGGCTTTGCCGACGGACACGCGAAGTACATGAACGCCGAAGCGATTGACGAACGGCTTGCCATCAACCCGTACTTCCCGGATCCCACCAGCAACCTCTTCAACACGAACTGCGGCTGCGGCGGTCGGCCCGGGATGTACGGCAGCCCCTCGAACTGCCCGTATCCGTACTGATCGGCCGGCGCCCCCGGGAACGCCGGCATCTTGCCGGCCCCGGCGCGGCGCCTATCCATACGGGCGCCCACCCGGGAACGCCGGCATCTTGCCGGCATCGGCGCGGCGCCTACTCGTACGGGACCGGTTCCGCCTGACCCGTACGGCTGCTCTTCTCCGCAGTTTCGATCACAGCGATCACGCGGCGCGCCTTTTCCGGGGTGATTTCCAGCGGAGCACCCTCCCCGAGGTGAGCCGCGATGTTTGTGTAATAGGCATTCCAGTCGGATTGGCGGTACTTCACCGGGAAGGTCGCCGTCCGTCCGGCACAGTCGCCGTACACGGTGAACTCGCCCTTCCCGCCTTCGTCCAGGATCGCGCCCTTCGTGCCCAGGATTCGGAAGCGGGGCTTCGGCGCCCGGGCGATGCTGCTGATCTGAAGATCCGCATAGGCTCCGTCCTCCCAGCGCAAGATCGCCTGCGTGTGGTCTTCGTTCGAAACGTGGTCCCAGACCCGCTTGTGGTAAAAGCCGGTCACGCTGCGCAGTGGGCCGGGATGCAGGCGCAGGATCCAAAACAGGAAATGCACGCCCCAGTCGTAGAACGCCCCACCGCTGACCTCCTTGCTGCTTCGCCACCAATCCCCGGGTCGCCCCCAGCCGCCTCCGTTTGCTTCAATGTGGAAAACGTCGCCGATCACGCCTTCGGCGATGAGGTCACACATGGCCACGTGGTCGCCATCCCAGCGCCGATTGTGAAAGACCGACAGCATGCGCCCTGCAGCGCGCGCCGCTGCGAGCATCGCGTCGGCTTCCGCCACAGTCAGACACATCGGCTTCTCGACGATTACGTGCTTCCCGGCAGCGAGGCACTGCAGCGCCAGCGGAGCGTGGGTATTGTGCGGAGTAATCACCGTCACGAGGTCCACCTGATCGTCGGCGAGGAGGTCCTCGACACGCGTGTAGGTGCGGAGCCCGGGGAAGTCGGCGCCCGCCTGCGCCATGCGCGCCGGGTCCAGGTCGCACGCCGCCACCCCGCCCATGCCCGGCGCCGCGTTCATCCAATTCAGGTGATTCTTGCCCATGTTGAACGCGCCGCCATAGCCGATCACCGCGCCGCGAATACCCACTGCCTGTCCCATACGCCCTGTGTTCCTCTCTCCATCGAGTCCCGCGTCCCTAATTTCCGACGCACACCGTGCAGTTTCCTATGCGAAACAGCGGGTCCCTCCGCAGGAATTCCCTGAGCCGAACCGCAATCTGTCTCTGCCCAGTGTGACACTGTCGTCCGCTGACGGGCCGGGAGACGTGAAGATCATGAGTACGCCACTGCATCGCCGCAAGTTTCTGCAGGGGACAGCCGCCGCCGGGACCGCGTTCTTCGTGCCGGGCCTGGCGGGGCCTGTCCGTGCTCAGGGCGCAAATGAGAAGCTCAACGTCGGGATCATCGGGGCCGGGGGACGTGGCGCGGCGAATCTGCGCGGGGTCTCCAGTCAGAATGTCGTCGCCCTCTGCGATGTGGACGACGAGCGGCTGAGCAAGGCCGCGAGGGAGTACCCGAAGGCGGCAACATTTCAGGACTTCCGCAAGCTGCTCGAACTTCCCGGCCTCGACGCCGTGACGGTGAGCACGCCGGACCACATGCACGCTTTCGCCACGGTTGCCGCATTGCAGTTGGGCAAACACGTCTACTGTGAAAAACCGCTCACCCACTCGGTCTACGAGGCGCGGCGGATCGCGGAAGTTGCCGCCGGCAAGAAGCTCGCCACCCAGATGGGGAACCAGGGCCACTCCAGCACGACCAGCCGGCGCATCGTCGAGCTGATCCGGTCCGGCGCCCTGGGACAAATCCGCGAAGTGCATGCGTGGACCAATCGCCCGGTGTGGCCGCAGGGGCTGGAGCGCCCCGCCGACACCCCGCCCACTCCCGGGTCGGTCAATTGGGACCTGTGGCTCGGCTCGGCGCCCGAACGCCCCTACAACCCCGCCTATCACCCGTTCAAGTGGCGCGGCTGGTGGGACTTCGGCACCGGGGCGCTCGGAGACATGGCCTGCCACGTGCTGGACGCGGCATTCTGGGCGCTGAAGCTGGGCGCACCGATCAGCGTCGAAGCGGAAGGGCCGAAGCCACATGCCGAAACCGCGCCGAAGTGGATGCTCATTCAGTATGAATTCCCGGCGCGAGGGGATCTGCCCCCCGTAAAACTCACCTGGTATGACGGCGGCAAGTTGCCTCCGGCAGAGTGGTTCGACGGTGAAACGGTGAACGACAACGGCACGCTGTACGTGGGGGAGCGCGGGAAGCTGTACGTGCCGAGCGAATACAGTGGCGCGTTCAAGCTGCTGCCGAAGGAGCGATTTGCCGGCTTCCAGCCTCCGGCCCCCTCCATCCCGGACTCGCCGGGCCATCACGCAGAGTGGATCGCCGCGTGCAAATCCGGCAGCCCGACCGGGAGCAACTTCGCCTATGCGACGGCGCTCACCGAGGCGGTGCTGCTCGGAAACGTGGCGTACCGCTGCGGCGAGAAGCTGACCTGGGACTCCGCCGCACTCCGCGCCACCAACTGCCCCCAGGCCGAGGGCTTTGTGAAGCGGGAATACCGCGGTGGGTGGAGCTTGTAGAGAAACAGGAGATATGGAATGAGCATACTGGATCGGTTGGGCGCTGCCGTCGGGATCGGAAACAGCACCGTGCAGATCGATCTGGATCCGGGCGACCTGGCATGGGGTGGGGAAGCACGCGGGACGCTGACGATCGCCGGTGGACACGTCGAACAGCAGGTGGAACGGATCCGCGTTTCTCTGCTTGAGAGATGGGAAACCCAGGACCATGATGGACCTACCGAGACCCACTACCGTGAACACTCTTCGGAGGACTTGCCGGGCGGTTTCCCTCTCCGTCCCGGCGAGACGCGGAAGTTCGCGTTTGCGATCCCCATTCCGATGGACCTCGCTCTCCAAAACCAGTGGCTGATTCGCGCCAGGCTGTCGGTCCCTGGAGGGGTAGATCCGCACGAAGACCACTACTTCCCGCTGCTCGCGCCGGCTCCCTTCGGAGAACTATCCCGGGTGCTCGCACAGGTATCGGGAATCCCTCCGCACGCATGGCACACGCACGGAAGCCATACCCACGTCGAGCATCGCCCTGACGGGGTTCTGAAAGAAAAGCTCGACGGCGTGCGCCTGGAAATGCAGCTTGTCGGAGACCGTATCGAGGGCTGGGTCGAGGTGAACCTGCGCGAGCACACACTGGCGGAGCATCTGCGTGCGATGGTCCACGCAGACCGGATCCGCTTCCCAATCAGTGTCCCCGCCGGCGACTGTACCGGGGCAGCGGCGCGCCTGTCGGAGATCCTGGAGCCGTTTCTCGCTGGATAGGAGCAAGAGCCGGCCGGCACACCAGCCGGCTCCTTCCTATTTCCTGACGGGGATCGCCTACTGATCCGTTCCGAAGAAGTCCAGGACACCGAGGGCCAGTTCCTCGGCGAGAAGGCGCTGGAAGTCGCGGGAGGCGAGCTGCGCTTCGTCCTGCACGTTGTCAATGAAACCGAGTTCGAGCAGCACGCTCGGCATGCCCGCTTCCCGGCAGACACAGAGGTCGCGATTGCTGCGGATGCCGCGATCGTTGTTGCTCGTGGCGGTCAGCAGGCGGCGATGCAGCGCCTGTGCCAGGCGACGGCTTTGCGGTCGGCGCCAGTGCCAGTAGGTTTCCACACCCCGGGCTGTGTTGTTGGCGGCCGATGAATTGCAGTGGATGCTGATAAAGAGCTCCGCATTCTGCCGGTTTGCCAGCGCCGGTCGCTCGGAAAGCTCGACGGCGACATCCGTCTCGCGGGTCATGATGACCAGCGCGCCTCGGGCTTCCAGCGCCTCACGGACGGCTTGAGCTGCTTTCAACGTCAGGTCCTTCTCGTAGTAGTGCGGGCCGCGCGCGCCGGCATCGGCGCCCCCGTGCCCGGCATCCACGACGATGACCCGGCCCGCCAGTGTGCTCGCGGGCTGCACTCGCAGCGGCGGCAGACGTGAAGGCAGCTCATTCGGATTCGGGATCGGAACAGCCTCGCCCGGTGTGAAGTCCTCCCGATCCAGCGTACCGGGCGTGCTTCGACTGGCAATGCGCGGGTTCAGGCGGCTGCGGCGCTGGAGAACCGCACGGAGATCGGCCACATCGCGCGCCTCGCTCAATCGGGTGCGGGCGGCAGGAGTCACCTCGACCTGCGCAAACTCCGCTCCCATCCCCACACGCAGCACGACTTGGTCCCGGTCCACCCGCACGGAACGCACGCGAACCCAGGGCCCAGCGACTTCGAGGGTCAGGCGACTGGTTCCGGGCACCGGCTGACCGCTGCGCATGGCCTGGATCTCCCCGTCCGCCTCCGGCAGTGAGGTCCCCGCGGCCCATCGAGACCTGGGGAAGTCCACGGCGATGCGGGCGGGAGCTTTCAGGTTCAACACCTGCGGTACAATCGGGCCGGAGGTGCGGATCCGCAGTTCCACCGCGCCGGTTTGAGGAACCAGATCTACGCTATTCAGTTCGACCGGGAGCGCGGCGCCCGGGGACTGCAACGGCTGCACACCCGGCGCCCGCGGCGCGCTGCGGCTCAGCGTCAGTGAGACGATGTTCTCCTGGCTGTTCCAGAAGACCTGGAAGGGAACCATCCCAGCCAGGCGTCGAACCGGCACAAACAGGTTGCCGCCCAGGTTCAGCGCTACGGCCTCCGCTCCTGTGTCGGGCACCTGCTCCAGAGAGTACACGATCGGCCACTCGGCGGTCCGAGCTCCCCGGATGTAGACCGACAGCACCTGATCCCGCCGCTGAAACGTCACCCCGAGGCGCTGGAGTTCGTGCGTGACGGGAGCATACAGTTCCGGCTCCCGCATGTTCCCGTAGGTCATGTAGAACCGGGCCCGCTCGCCCTCAATGGATAGGCGAGTGCCGGTCGCGGGGATCGTGGCCGAAGCCGGATGGGCCGACCCAGTCCATACCAGGAGAACGACGAGCAGGGTCACCGCGCGGACGTGGGGGGAACGCATAGAACTGGACTCCTCTAACCCTGTTGTTCGGCTGGAATCCTGCTGGGGCCTCCCTGGTTGAGGTTGGGGATTGGTGTCAATTCCGGGCAACAAGGGCATGATTCCCCATCTCGACGCGACCCCATACCTGCCGGCCCGCCACCCAGGTCGCCCGGCACGCGAATTCCGCGTCCACCAGAATTACGTCGGCGTCCTTTCCGGCAGCCAGGGACCCCTTGCGAGCTTCGCACCCTGCGACCCGTGCGGGGGTGAGGCTCGCCATGCGCACGGCATCCACCAGCGAGACGCCGGCAAAGTCCATCGCGTTTCGGACGGCGCGTTCCATCGTCAGGATGCTGCCCGCGATGGTCCCATCTTCGAGCGTACAGAGTGCGCCGGCCACCACCACCCGGTGAGGGCCCAGAGCATGCACGCCATCGGCCAGCCCCGTCGCGGAGAACGCATCGGTAATGAGTGCAGCGCGCTCCGGTCCCTTGGATCGCAGCGCCAGCCGGACGATGGCGGGATGAAGATGCACGCCGTCCGGAATCACCTCCGCCACCACCTCGTGGCGGGTCAGACAGGCCGTAATGAGTCCTGGATCCCGGTGGTGGATCGGCGGCATCGCGTTGAAGAGGTGCGTAGCGTGAGTCGCTCCGGCCTCGATTGCAGCCAGCGCCTCGGCGTACGTTGCATCGCTGTGCCCGAGCGAGGCGATGATCCCGCGGGACACAAGCAGCCTGATGAGTGCGATCCCGCCGGGAATCTCCGGCGCCAGTGTCACCACCCGGATCTGGCCTTCACCCGCAGCGAGCAGTTCCTCGACTTCGGCGGGGTCCGATTCGCGGATGCCTTCCGCCGGCTGCGCCCCCTTCCGCTTCGGGTTGATGTAGGGACCCTCCACGTGCAGGCCCACAATCTCGGCGCCGGGAGCCGGATCTCGCTGTGCATCCAGACAATCTTGCACCGCGCGCACGAGCTCGGTATGTCGTGCGGAGATGGTGCTCGGCAACCACGCGGTCGTGCCGTACTGCGGGAAGCGGCGGCTGATTCGGCGAATGCCCTCGGGCCCGCTCAGCATCACATCGTCCCCGTGGGCGCCATGCACGTGCGTGTCAATGAGGCCGGGCAGCACAAACATGCCGGTCGCATCCACGCACGCGGCGCCGCGGGGTGTGGGCTGCTCCGCCCGCGAGCCGACGAAGGTGAGGCGCCCATCTCCCATCACCACCAGACAGTCGCCGACCTCCCGGTCCGGGAGCACGGCCAGTCCCCCCACAATTGCCACGGTGCCCATCCGTACTTCCCTCACTGCGCCGGTGCGGTCCCTTCAGCACGGCGTTGGATTGCGGCCTGAAGCCGTTCCACATTCTCGTTCATGATCTTGCGCACCACCCCGCGAATGAGCGGGCCGATGGTGGGGATTTCCATCTCGTAGCGCAATTCACTCTCAAAGCGGGTCCCTCCCGCGTCCTCGACAAAGCGCCACAGCCCCCCGTACTCGGTGAAATCTCCCTTGATCTGGCGAAAGCGGCAGGTGCGCTCCCGATCATCCCAGAGATCCTCTTCGGTCCATTTCACGGTGAGCTTGAACGCTGGAATGAGGCCCACCCACGCCACCACCTGGCGGGCGCCGTCGGGAGAGGCTTCCAGAATCGTCGTGCTCTTCACGTCCGGCATGAATTCCGGAAAGCGCTCCACATCTCGTGCGATGGCGTAGACGGCCTCCACGGGCGCCTGTATTCGAATCTGGTGCTGCAGCACGGGCATGCGTTGTCTCCTCTCACGGAGTAGCGAACTCTGCGGACCAGGCCGGCCGCTCGACTTCCTCATAGATGCGGGCCAACTCCTCGGGAGTCACCTGATCCGGCTCGGCCACCACGCTGGCGGTGCGCAGCGCCCCGAGAAAGAACCACACGTTTTCCGGGTTGGCGGCATCCGTGGTGAACGGGCCGACCATCTGGATGCGCACTACCTGTAGCTCGGGATCGGCAGCACGCAGGTGATAGGCATACCGATACCCCTCCCGCAGCACGAGCAGACGCAATGCTGCAGCACTCCCGCGGTCACGGAAATGAGCCGGCGCCCACAGCCGGAGCCGTGCCGTATGCGGAGGCGGGTCGAGTTCACAGCGCACCACATGCAGGAGAGAACCACCGGGCGCCAACGACGAAAGCCGGGCCTGAATCTGTTTCTCCCGCCCCGTGTCCGCCGACATCCCCGTGCCTGTTCGCCGCCCGGGCGCCGGCAGCAGAGCAGCGGGGCGCGGATCGGCGTCGCGTCCCCCCTCCGACACGGTGACCAGCGTAGCGAGCACGAGGATCATTCCACACAGGGCCGCTCCGGAAATGGCCAGAATACGCTGTACCGATTCCCGCACGAGCATCCGGGTCGCTACCGGCTGCGCCCGACCGTGGATGACCGCTTCCCATTGCGCACGCTGCCGCCGGGCCTCGAGCAGTTCCTCGGCCCGCGCCAGGCGGGCTCGGTCCGCTTCCCCCTGCGGGTTCAACTCGATCGCGAGTTGATACCAGTGCCGCGCTTCGTCTACCTTCCCCTGGTCCAGGCACAGATCGCCCAACAGCGAGTGCGCAGTTGCATTCCCAGAAGCACGCTC
This sequence comes from Actinomycetota bacterium, assembly GCA_005805375.1. Classification (GTDB taxonomy): domain Bacteria; phylum Armatimonadota; class SYMT01; order SYMT01; family SYMT01; genus SYMT01. The sequence goes on along the minus strand of SYMT01000569.1, from coordinate 10,937 downwards.
CAGCACTCGCGCGCACTCTTCGGCGGCATCGGCCCATTGCCCGCGCATCCGGAGCAAATGCGCCCGTGCCAACAGCGGGCTCAGCTCCTGATCCGCCATCTCGCGGCAGCGTGGACACTCTCCCGCAAAGGTTTGGGGTCGGCGACACCGGGGACAAACGTAGAGATCCTCGTAGAGCGCCGCATTGGGGTCGCGCGGACCTCGTCTCATCTCTGCGCCTTTCGTAGAATCTGACGACGCCTTACCGGAAGCCAGGCAGCTCCCGGCTGAGTCCATAATTCGGATTCCAGCCGGGCGGAGCTGTCATCGGACCATCCAGTCCACCGCTGTTCGGGCGCGCCCCGCCCCGACCATCCGGCTGGCCCGGACTTCCGCCAGTAGCCATGCCCCCCGCCCCCCCAGCAGGATTCCCACCGCCGCTCCCGCTCCCCGGCCAGACTGCAGTGGGAACGGCGCCGGTCCCGGGCAACCCGCCGGATCCCGAAGGAGTTCCGGCGCCCCAACCAACCGGGGGAGCGGGTGCAGCGCCCGCCGGCGGGGCGGATGGCACGGCGCCGGCCTGCAGGCGGCGCAGTAGTTCCGCCGCCTGCGCCGCAAACTCGGTGCCCGGCGCCGACTGGACCACCTCTTTCAGGCGCTCACGAGCGCGGGCGGGATCGCTCCTGAGGAGTTCACTGGCCTCCTGATACCGAATAGCGGCGCGCCACAGCCCCAGGGACCTGGCCACGCCCTCCGCTTCAGAACGCTGGTTCGGGTCCGGAGCCAGACGTGCCTGCTCGGCAAAGCGGCGAGCCTGATCGAGAGACCGCACCCCTTCCTCATACCGGCGCGCGCCCGCCTGCACCCGCCCCAGGGCCAGGTACGCGCTGGGCGACGCGGGATTTGCCTGCAACGCCCAGGAACAGAGTTGCTCCCATTCCGGCAGATGCCCCGGATTCTTCGGGATGATCCCGGCGCCCAACTCCGACTGAACGGCTTCGGCCGCCGCCCACGCGCCGAGTCGCAGAACCGCGTCCCGTCCTGTCGCTGCCTTCCCCGCCAGCGCCCGGTACGCCAGGAGCGCCTCTCGATACCTCCGCGCCTGGAAGAGCCGGTCGGCACTCGCGCGCGCTGCACCGGTGGCGGCGGTTTCCGTGCGCTCCTGATGCGAGGACATGGCCTGCTGGGTGGTCCAGACCACACCCACAATGATCAGCCCGAAAACGACCAGCAGTCCCATCCAGCCGAACAGCCACCCGACCGTGCCTACGCCTCCCGCCCCCCGCGCGCCGGCCCCGTGGACCGGGTTGGGCGCCACAGAGTAGGGATCGGATGGCGCGAACGCACCGCCACCCGTCGGCGCGTTCGCGTTGCGCGACGGTTGGGCGGCCAGCCCCGGCGGCGGAAGAGGGGAGGGGATCCCCCCGCCCGGAGGGGGATAAGCGGGAGAGGGGACCGGGATGCCTGGCCCGGGAAACGCACCGCCGTGTCCCGGCGAAGGAAGCGGGGCGACCCGCGGCGGGGCTCCGGGAGCCCCCACGGGCGCCGCTGGCGTAAGCGGAGGCAATGCGGCGGCATGGCGCGGCGCCCGGCCCTGCTCGACCAGTCGCAAATCCTCAGCCATCTGGGCCGCCGAACTGTACCGTTGAACGGCCTCCTTGGCCGTTGCCCGCCGCAGTACCGCCTCCACACCGGCAGGCACGCCGGCCAGTGGGGGCAACTCACCGTTCATGATGTTGAACGTAATCGTGATTACGCTGTCACCGGAGAATGGCTTGCGCCCGGCCACCATCTCATAGAGCATGATTCCGAGCGAGAAGAGGTCGCTGCGGGCATCTACTCCCTTCCCCCGGACCTGCTCGGGCGACATGTAACTGGGAGTGCCGAAAATCTGGCCTGCTGCCGTGAGCGTCGGCTCGAAGGTAATGCGGGCGATGCCGAAGTCTGTGAGCACGACGCGCCCATCCGGCTCCAGGTGAACGTTGTCCGGCTTGACGTCGCGATGGATCACCCCGTGCCGGTGGGCGAATTCGAGGCCGTCCGCCACGCCCGCAGTAATGCGCAGCGCCTCGTTGAGCGGCAGCGCGCCCCGCTGGCGGACCACATCGCGCAGCGACTGCCCCTGCAGGAACTCCATCGCGATGAAGTACCGGTTGCCCGCCTGACCGTGTTCATAGATGCGGACAATGTTGCGGTGCTGGAGGCTGGCGGCAGCCCGCGCCTCCCGGGTGAAGCGCTCGATGCGTTCGCGGCGTCCCTCCCCCGTGAGGTTCGCCGGCATCTGCAGCTCCTTGAGTGCCACCCTGCGACCCGAAGCCGGGTCCACCGCCTCATAGACGATGTCGTTGCTCCGGGCCAGTTCCCGCAGGATCTGGTAGCGCCCCAGGGTGTTGCCGGCGACCAAACGGACTCCGTCCTTCCTCTACCGGCCCCAACCGAGCCCGAACAGCCCCCGCCGCCCCGCCTTCTGATCGGTGGGATCTTCGGGAGCGGTTCCGGCAGCAGGGGCCGCGGGAGGCGAGTGGCGCGCCGCCGGGGCTTCTGTGCTCGTAGTTTGGGCGGACTCCATCAGAGGAATCGCACCTGTCTCGTAGGAGTCCCACGGAGCGAGCTCATACACATCGAGCACCAGCGCCGTAATATTGTCTCGTCCGCCGTATTCGTTGGCGCGATCCACCAGCCGCCAGGCCGCGTCGGACGCCGAACCGGCGCCCAACAACTGTGTGATTTCCGCTTCGGGCACCATTCCGCTCAGGCCGTCCGAGCAGAGTAAGAAGCGGTCCCCCAGTTCCAACTCGATCGGCGCGACGTCCGGCTCTACATCCGGACCGCCACCCATCGAGCGCGTAATCACGTTGCGAAACGGCGACTGCTCGGCGTCCACCTCCGACATGTTCCCCGCCCGCACCTGCTCCGCCACCCAGGAATGGTCCTGCGTGAGTTGCTCCAGCCGTCCGGCGCGCAGCCGGTAGCAGCGACTGTCGCCCACCTGAGCAATGTAGAGGCTGTCATCTCGCAGCACAACGGCGGTCAGTGTGGCTCCCATGCCGCTCCGGCCGGCGACGTTGCGCGCCACATCCACCACATGCGCGTTGGCCACGCGGACCGCACGGGTGAGACTCGCCGGGATCGCGCTCGAGGTATCACGAAAGTAGGCCCGGATGAAGTGGTTCAACGCCAATTCGGCAGCCACCTGACCGGCAGTGTGCCCCCCCATTCCGTCCGCGACCGCATACACGCGACCCTTTTGGGCCAGCAGGTGGAGTTCTCCCGGTTCGAAGAAGTCGAACTTGTCCTCGTTGTTCTCTCGCACGCGGCCAAGATCCGTCTTCGCTCCCACGGCGACGCGGGCGTGGAAACGGGGCTGATAGCGCTGCGCCCAGCCCGCCTCCAGATCCTCGGTTTCGAACTCGGCTGTCTTTTCCTGTTCCTCTTGCATCGCCGTCCCTGGTTCTTCCCCTTTACAAAAGGGGCATCCCGACCTCCGGAGTGAGCCTTACCCGCCGCCGGAACTCGGGGGGAGTCGGACCGTCTCAAACGCGGAAGCCGGGTCCTCCCCACGAACAGTCTCGAATGTGGAGAGCATCTCCGTACGCTCGTCGGCCGCTCCGCCCGTCGGCGCGCCGATCCGGTAGGTGAACCGGGTCTTGCCGAGCGTGAAGGCCGTACCTTCCCCCAGCAGCACCGGAGCATTGGGCGCGAGACGCTGCCCGTCCAGGAAACTGCCGTTCGTACTGCCGATGTCCGTCAACTGTGCCGAACCGTCTTCCATGCAAAGTATGTCGGCGTGGCGGCCCGACATGAAGGCATCACTGATCACGATCTGGTTCCCCGAACGTCGGCCCAGGGTGTTTTCCCCGAGGAAGACTGCATGCTCCCGCCCATCCGGACCCACCAGGCACGCGACCGGCGCACCCCGCTCGGCCGGCGACTCCGCGGGCGCCGCCGGCGGAGGCAACTCGAGCGGGCGCTGACCGGACCCCGGCAGGTGTACCGTCAGGCGCACACTCCCGTGCTTCACCACGTCGCCCTCGAAGACTTCCACACGCTCACCCGGACTGACCCGGCGCGCGCCCACCGAGGTGCCGTTGCTGCTGCCCATATCTTCGACCCAGAGCCGGTTGTCCTCGAGGGTCCACTGCGCGTGGCGGCGCGAGACTGTCGGATGCCCTAGCAGCAATTCGCCTCCCTCGCGGCCGACCAGATTGACGCCGGGATTCAGGAGAAACTCCTGGCCCGACTCGCCATCCACCGCCCGGGGGCTGCTGGCTGCATCCGGCAGCGGCTCGACCGCACCAGCGACCGATGAGAACAACAGCCCGCAATCCTGACAATAGGGCTCCTGCGGCGGATTGGGGGTGTTGCAGACCGGACACGCCCGCGCAATGGCCTGCTGCGTGGCGTCGGAATAGGCACTGACACCGGGACCCGGCGTCAGTAGCTGCGTAGCATCGCTCACCGAGTAGCCCGACAGCGGCGCCGGGGATTCAAGCACAGTGCGTTCTTCCACGACGATCTCTCCCTACTTGCGCTTCCCCAGGTCAATGTTCAGCATCGTGCCGATGAGCGTCTTTTCCACATCGCCCGCACCGGTGCGGAGCCCCTGGATGGCCTGGCCTACTTCGGCGGCCTGATCAGACATCCCGGACTGCTGGAGCAGCATCTGAGTGCGCTGAAGATCCGCCATCGCCATTCCCGCCGTCATCTGCTGGGTCTTGAGGCCCATCATGGTGCGCTCAAGGTTACGGGAGGCGCGGGCCAGCTCCAGTTCACGCTGCACCGTTCCGTTCACGCCGCTCGCCACCAACGCCTCATCCGCCGCAAAGTGAAACACGAGGTCCGCTTCGACGCGCTGATTGAAAGCCCCGGTCACACAGTCATCATACAGGAGTTCGACACGCGCCACACGATATGTCCCGGCGGGTCGCCGCGCGAAGGCGAGTTCCACAAGCGTGCGCTGCGAGGCGCCCCGTTCGAGGTCGGGGACCGCAACCTCCACTGTCCGGGACCCAAGCTGGGGTTGTTGCCCGTACACCTGCCGCAGTTCTACCCAGCGTCCCAGAATCAATCGCAGGCGGATGTTGCGCGCTACGAGCGTCAGCAACTGCTCGAGTTCGCCGCGAAAGACCTCGGGGATGAGTTCGGGCCGCGCAATGTAGTGGTAGTTCCCGCCACCGCGTCGTGCCATGCCGACCAGCAACTCTTCGTTGTATTCCGGGCCGAACCCAAGCGCCGTCACCGAAATCCCCCGGCTGCGCTGCTCTGCCGCGCACCCGACGATTGAGGAGTAATCCTTAACACCGGCCGTGGGCTCCCCATCCGTGAGCACGATTACCCGGTTGACGTAGCCCTCCGCGCGAACCGACGCTACCTGCGACGCGCCGGCCGCGAGACCCTCATAGAGATTAGTGGTGTTGCCCGGCTGAATACGATGGATGTGCTCGCGGATGAGCGCTCGATTCAACACCCGCCGGGCGGGCATCACCACATCTACACGCTCTTCGAAGGTCACCACCGAGAGGATGTCGTTCTGATCGAGCAGATCCACCACGTGTCCGCAGGCACGTTTGACGTACTCCAGCGGCTCTCCCTCCATCGAGCCGCTCCGGTCAATCACCAGGCACAAATTCACCGGCGCCCGCCGCCCGGATACCATGCCGGAAGCGTCCACCTGGAGAATGGCGTGCTCGACCGAGTTTCGAAGCGAATGGGCGTACTGGTTCCCCGGAATCGTGACGAGTGCGAGTGCCTGCATAGAGCCCGCCATCGCCGTCCGCCCGGGATCAAACCCGATGCCGGGCGCCGCCGGGGCGCCATAGGGAATCTGTTCCCCGGGACTGATGATGCGTGTGCTTTCCATAGGGCTGATCCTGATCTCTCTTCCCCGCCGCTTCCCGTTTGTGGGCGCTCCGCCACAGCCCCGCTTTGGAGAGGGAGCCTTCCCTATTACTCCCACCCGCGGACCGGAACGGTCTGAACGCGCCCACATCCTCTAAGGGAAGACTAAAGGGCACTGCAAGTTCCGTTGAATGTGCGACTGCGTGGTCCGGTGCTACAGCAGAAGCGTCGAACCTTCACGGGCGCACTCGCTCTGAAGCGTGACTCCGCGCTTCTCCAACCCGGCGCGAAACTCTGTATGGATCGCCTCGACCTGTTCGTCGGAGTGATCCGGATCGTGATGAAACAGCACCGTCCGGCCCGGCATCGCGTGCGCCGCAACGGCCGCCAGTGCGTCACCACAACTGTGGCCCCAGCCGCGCTTCATCTTGTACTCCTGCTGTGAGTACTGGCAGTCGTGCAGAAGCACTGTGGCGCCTTTGGCGAACTCAGCGATCCGTAAGGCTTCGGCATCCAATTCGGGGTCGCAGGTCTCCGGGAGTAATTCGTTGTCCGGCGCGTAGACGACGGAGCGTCCCCCATATTCGATACGGTACGCGAGGGTGGTCCCGGGATGCAGCGTTTCCAGGGTGGACACGGAGACCCCGAGGACATCGTGCGGTTCGGTTTGCTCCTGCAGAGAAACGTAGCGCACCGAGGCACGAAAAGCCTCAATGGACACGGGGAAGTACTTTCCACCCATCGCATTGGCGATGGTCGTGCTCATGGCCGTGTCACGGTCTTCGGGGCCATAGATATGAATCTCATTTCCGGGTACATAGAGCGGCTTGAAGAAGGGGAGACCCTGCGTGTGATCCCAGTGATAATGCGTGAAGAAGAGCGCGATACGGAGCGGGGACTGGGAAATCAGATCATTTCCCAGGATCCGGATGCCCGTCCCTGCGTCGAACACAAAGTGGCGCTGACCGGGCAGCACCAGATCCACGCAGGAGGTATTGCCGCCGTACTTGCCCCACGCGCGTTCGGGCGAGGGAATGGACCCGCGGCAACCCCAAACGGTGAGGCCGAACTGGCGGCCCAGCACATTCGCCACCGTCTTGAGCAGAGCATCGGGAGTGAACGGCTTGACCAGATAGGCCGCCGCGCCCGCGGACAGCGCTGCCCGCTTGTCGGCATCGAAGCTCTTGGCCGAGGCCAGAATCACCGGAATCTCCGCGGTGGTCGGGTCCGCCTGAAGCGCACGGCAGACGTCTATGCCGTTGCGGCCCGGCATCATGATGTCCGAGACCACCACATCCGGCTTGAACTCATCAATGAGCCGCTCGACGTTTTCACCGGAGGCGTTCTCACGGACCTCATAGCCCTGTTCGGTCAGGACGCGACGAATCAGGGTCCGCACGACGTTGCTGTCATCCAGCACCAGGACCCGCTTCCCTACTGGACCACTCCCGGCAGCCATCTTCCTGATCCTCCGCAGGACACGCTCGTCCTATCACTGCCCTGTTATTCGCCCTGGCTCGCAGAATCGCCTTCCCGCACACTGAGATGCCGGACATCGTGCGCTCGCAGGCGGCGATACTGCCGGCTCGGGAGGGACCTTCCGAGTTGCTGTTCCAGAAATGCGGACGCCAGCACTACTGCCGGGAGAGAGATGCCGGTCCGCACGCCCATGTGGTCCAGGAAGTAGACCAGATCCTCGGTGGCCAGATTGCCCGACGCGCCCGGTGCAAATGGGCACCCCCCCAGTCCTCCGGCGGAACTGTCGTAGGTCGCAATTCCCGCTTGCAGCCCGGCAAGCACATTCGCCAGCGCAGTGCCGGACGTATCGTGAAAGTGCAGCGCGAGCGACGTCGTCGGGAGCCCGTCCCCCACGACCTCCAGGAGACGCCAGACGTCGGTGGGAACCGCCACACCCAAAGTGTCGCCGAGCGAAACCTCGTCGGCGCCCATCTCCAGTAGCGCCCCAGCAACATCACGCACCCGATGCGGATCCACTTCTCCGGAAAACGGGCACACAAACGCGGTGGAGACATACCCGCGCACGGTTACGCCCGCCGCCCGGGCGCGCGCCGTCACCTTCCGGATCGTCTCGAGCGAGGTACGGACATCCATCCCCAGATTGCGCTCTGCAAACGCGTCGGCAGCGGCGGTGAACACAGCAATGCGGCGCGCGCCGGCAGCCAGTGCTCGCTCCAGGCCCCGTTCATTCGGGACCAACACGGTCCAGATCGGCGCTTCAAGCGCCGAGAGCGCGGCCACGACCTCGGCGGCATCCGCAAGCTGTGGAACCCGAACGGGATGTACGAAAGAAGTCGCCTCCACTTCTGCAAAGCCGGCTTCCGCCAGCTTCCGAAGGAAGGCGACCTTGATCGCAGTCGGCATCAGTACCGACTCATTTTGCAGACCGTCCCGCGCGCCCACCTCCACGATACGTACAGCGCGTGGCCATCCGGACTGAAACTCAACCGACTGTGCGGCACCCGCCCGCCCGCCCGGCGAACTACGACAGCCGGGTCCGGGATCCGGAAGACGGGCCATCGCCAGCACTTCCGGCCGCTACAGTTTTTCGGAAATGGACTGCGCCTGGGCCACATCCACACGGATCCCAGGCCCCATCGTCGAGGCGACCGTAATCCCCTTGAGGTAACGACCTTTCGCGGCAGCCGGACGCGCTTTCAGCAGCGCATTGAGCAGGATGACAAAGTTCTCGACCAGTTGCTCGGTGGTGAAACTGGCCTTGCCGATGGGAGCCTGCACGATCCCGGCGCGTTCGACCCGGTATTCGACCCGGGAGGCGGTCTTGATCTCGCGCACCACGCGGCCGATGTCGTTCGTCACAGTACCGGCGCGCGGGCTGGGCATACGAGGCCCGAGGGTGCGCCCCAGCGCGCGTCCGACGAGCTGCATCATGTCCGGGGTGGCCAGCAGCACATCGAATTCCCGCCAGCCCTGCTGGATCCGCGTGATGAGGTCCGCTTCGCCCACGACATCCGCGCCGGCGTCCTCCGCCTCCTGCGCCTTCTCGCCCTTGGCGAACACTGCGACGCGCCGCACCTTGCCGGTGCCGTGCGGAAGATTCGTGTTGCCGCGCACCATCTGGTCACCGTGACGCGGGTCCACGCCGAGACGGATCGCGACATCCACCGTCTCGGCAAACTTCGTGGTCGCGGTCTTCTTTACCAGTTCGATGGCCTCGGCCACGTTGTGCTCGGCGCGCAGGTCAAGTCCCTGCACTGTCTCCAGGTAGCGTTTTCCACGCTGTGCCATGTTGGTCTCCTGTGGTACGTTACGGAGCGCCCGAAGGCGTTCCTCCCACGTCGGGCTCAGGGTACGGCGCCCCGAACAAATCAGCCTCGAATTTCGATACCCATACTGCGGGCGGTGCCTGCGATGACTCTCTTCGCAGCTTCCAGATCATTCGCATTCAGGTCCGGCATCTTCATCTGCGCGATCTCGGCGAGTTGGGCATCCGTGACGCTGCCCGCCTTTTGCCGGATGTTGGTGCCTGACCCTTTCGGCACCCCTGCGGCCTTCTTCAGCAATTCCGAAGCCGGAGGCGTCTTCAGGGCAAATGTGAAGCTGCGGTCCTCAAAGATGGTGATCTCGACCGGGATGACGGTCCCCACCTGCGCCGCTGTGCGCTCATTGTACCCCTTGACGAACTCCATAATGTTGATGCCGTACTGACCGAGGGCCGGCCCGACCGGGGGGGCGGGGGTGGCCTTGCCGGCGGGGCACTGGAGTTTCACCACCGCCATTACCTTCTTCGCCATGCGTTTCTCCTGAACCGTGCGGTACCGAGCGCCACTAGATCCGCTCGATCTGATTGAAATCCAGCTCGACCGGGGTGTCCCGGCCGAATATCGAGATCAGGACCTTTACCTTCTGCTTGTCCTCGTTGGTTTCTTCGATCGCCCCGTTGAAGTCGGCGAACGGGCCGGACGTGACGCGGATCACGTCGCCCTTGACCCAGGCCGGGCGCGTCTTCATGGCGCCCTCACCCGAAATCGCGGAGAGAATACTCTCGATCTCGTGGTTCTGGAGGGGCACCGGCTGATTGCCGGAACTCACGAATCCCGTGACGCCGATCGTATTTTTTACCAGGTACCAGGTCTGATCATCCAGGTCCATCTCAATGAGCACGTAGCCCGGAAAGACCTTGCGTTTGATGACCGACTTTCTGCCGTTCCGGTTGCGCGTCTCTTCTTCGACCGGTACGAGGATGCGGCCGATGCGATCCTGGAGGCGTAGCGACGCCGCACGCCGTTCGATATTGGTCTTGACCTTATTCTCGTGCCCGGAATAGGTGTGAACGGCGTACCAAGCTTTAGCCATGCGCTATCCCCCGCTTCTGTTGCCTTCTCGCGCCCGATGTGTGACGCGTCCCACCGGAGTCGCTCAGCGTTCTGCCCCGATCAGTCGCAGCAGGCCCTTGAAAACGAGCCCGAGCAACGTGTCGCAGACAGCTACGCTCACACCGATTGCGACCAGCAAGCCGAGCACCACCTGAGTCTGGGCAATGAGTTCCGGCTTGCCGGGCCAATGCGCCTTCTTCAGTTCGATCATGACTTCGCCCAGGTACTTGCGCACACGGCGCACCACCGGCGATCCGCTCACCCCGGGAGCTGTTCCCGCCGGGCGACCCGCATTCGACGGGCGCACCCGGGCTTCCCGGGGCGGTTTGGCCGTCGCCACAGCTTTGTCGGTGGCCATTCTCGTTCCTCTTCCGCGTCCTGAAGTCGGCAGGGCGGCCCCGGCCCGGCGCCCCGGGCAGACTGCTCGCATCCTGCAGCACACGCTGCTGCCCTCGCCTGCCGGGCGACGCGAGAACTCCGGCAACTCCCAGACAGGGGTTACCGGACCATTCTTGCGGTCCAATGCAAGTGAGTCAAATAATTACAGAGGAGAAGCACCCGCTCCTCCTCCGCTTCAGCGATTATACCAGCCGGGTGCGCTCCCGTCAATCCAGAAGAAGCAGCGGGATGCACGTCACATTGGTAGGAGGACGGAGAGCAAGTCGGATAGGCTTGGGTTGAGAATCGTCCTGCTTCGGAGTTCCTGATGCCGACACCGGAAACCCCGCAGGTGCGCCAAGCCGCCGACCTGCTCTGCTCTCTGTT
>SYMT01000568.1 GCA_005805375.1 Actinomycetota bacterium | reverse complement strand
GGTACGGCGGTAGACGGCCGTCCGATCCTTCTCAAGGTGCTGGATCGGAACGGAAGCGGCTCCGTCAGCACGGTAATCGCGGCCCTGGATTGGTGTCGAGCGAACAAGGGGACCTACAACATCCGGGTCATCAATCTCTCCCTGGGTCACACGCCCGCGGAAAGAGCTGTCACCGATCCGCTGTGCGTGGCGGTGCGACAGTGTGTGCAGAGCGGCATCGTGGTGGTCTGCTCCGCCGGAAACCGGGGCAAGGATGCACAGGGAGTGATCCGATACGGCGGCATCGTGTCACCGGGTATCGAGCCGAGCGCCATCACGGTCGGCGCCAGTGACGCGAAGGGGACCGCGGGCCGGGCCGATGACGTGGCATGCACCTACAGCAGCCGCGGGCCGACCTACCTGGATCAGACTCTGAAGCCGGACCTGTTGGCTCCAGGCAATCAGAACTTTTCACTCCGCAGTCCCGGCTCGGACCTGGATACCCGGTTCCCCGGAAACCGGGTCGCGCCGAGCCAGTACGGGGGCAGTGGCACGGAGAGCAAGTATTTTCGTCTCTCGGGCACGAGCATGGCGGCCGCACAGGTCTCCGGGATCGTGGCGCTGATGCTGGAGGCGAAACCCACGCTGAAGCCGAATGCGGTGAAAGCGATCCTGATGTACACGGCCCAGAACCTGCCGCTGCGTGACGGCGCCGGCCAGTTGCTGAGCCCGGGGTTGTCCCGCCTGACCCAGGGGATGGGGCTGGTGAACGCGGCCGGGGCAGTGAAACTGGCTTCCCAGATCAACCCGGCGGCGGCGGTGGGGTCCACGTGGTTGTCCGGATCGCTGAACCCGCAAACTACCCTGCAGGGCCAGACGTTCGCGTGGGCCGGGCAGGTGCTCCACAAGTCCGCTGCGTTGACCGGCGCTAATCTGGTTTCCAAGAACCAGGTGCTCTGGGGGGAGACGGTGCTCTGGGGGGACACGGTCCTCTGGGGCGACGCGATCACCTCCGTGGCGGACGGGGTGTCGGCGGCGCAGCCGGTCTGGCAGAACACAGTGCTCTGGGGGGACACGGTGCTCGGGGGGGACACGGTGCTCTGGGGGGACCGGAACCTGCAGATCCTGGCGATCGGCGACTAGCGGGCGGCCCGCCCGCCACGGGCGCCTCACCTCGGGCACGGTCCCGGGAGAACCTGTACGGGTTCTCCCGGGGCCTGCGTCTTTGTGCCGTCGCTGCGTCCCCTGGGAACGCGGGCGTCTCGCCTGCCCCCGTTTCGGCGCACCCGAGCCATACCGGGCGCCCCTCGTCGTAGCTCGGGTGCGAACGCCGGATGGCTCGGGCGGGCACTCATTCCCTCTCCGTCCTCCCGAGAAACTTGGGCCCAGATTATGGGAGAGGTAGCAGTTCATGCGGGAGTCGCGGCCGTGGGAACTGCGAGGACCGTTCGCCAGGCGCACCGCAGTTGTTTGAAGGAACTTGTCCGAGGTCCCCTCGGTCCCCGGCGCTCTGCGGTACACCTCTCCTACTGCACGACAGGGGGAGCAAGTGAGCAAGAGAGTGACCAGGACGGAGACGCCGGAGGAACCCCCGGGCTGGCAACCGAAAGTGGGAGTGGACAGAGAGAGGGGAGCGGTCCCCGCCTTCCTCTCGGTTCAACACCCATTCCTCGAACCGAAGGATTCCTGATGCCGCTTCCCTATGACGCTTCCTCGCGCTACCTCCTCGACCACTTCGGCGGAGACTGGCTCCGCCTCGCCGGCCTGCCCGCCGACGGGGTCCAGCTCCTCGAATCCGATCTTTCCACCGTTTCCGCCCGCGCGGACCCCTGCCTCTCGTTTGAGGGTCCCCGCGGCCGGGGGGTGGCCCACTTCGAAGTGCAGGCGAGCTACGACGCGAGTGTCCCGGTGCGCACCCTGCGCGGCAACGTGCTGCTGGTCGAGCGCGAGGGGCAGGCGGTAAACTCCGTGGTGGTGCTCCTGCGCCCGGAAGCGGACGGCCCGGTGTTGTCCGGGGAAGTGCGGCTGCAGGGAGACGATGGGAGGGAGTATCTGTGGTTCCGCTACCGGGTGATCCGCGTGTGGGAATACCTGTCGGAGGAGCTGCTGGCCGGGGGGCTGGGGACAATCCCGCTGGCGGGCCTGGGGGCGGTACCGGAGGCGGAGATGCCGGCGGTGGTGCTGGCGATGGAAGCGCGGATTGCGGCGGAAGCGGCGCCAGAGGACCGGGAGGAACTGCGGTCGGCGGCGTACGTGCTGCTGGGGCTGCGGTATACAGCGGTGCAGGTGGCGGGGTGGATGAAAGGAAAGCCGGACATGCGGGAATCGAGCACCTATCAGGCAATCCTGGCAGAAGGACGCCAGGAAGGACGCCAGGAAGGACGCCAGGAAGGAGAGCGCGACTTGCTACTGGAGTTGGGGACGCGGCGGTTCGGCGAGCCATCAGCCGCGGTGGCAGCGAGGCTGGCGGGGATCAGGGAGGAACGGGAGCTGCGGCGGCTGGCACTGCGCCTGCTGGACGTGGGGACCTGGGGCGACCTCCTGGCGTAGTGGTCCCTGGGGAGCGGATGACAGGAAGCCCCGGGTCGGGCTGAGGTCGAGGGTTGGGGGCGCATCGGGGGCGCGGCGATCGGGAGTGGCCGCGTTCCCCGGAGCTGCAACGAACAACCAACGTGCGGATCGCCGGATGTGGCGAAACCTGTCCCTGCGTACGGCAACTCAGCTTCTGGGACGTTTTTCAATCCCACGCCGGCTCCGAGGACTACATCCCAATGTCTCACGCTCGCATTGATCGCCGCCGCTTGCTCCGCTCGACCACCGCGCTGGCGGCGGCGAGCGCCGGAATGCCGAATTCACTGTTCGGCCGGCCCAGCATGGCTCAGGAGAGCCGCTCGCCGAATGCCCGCCCGCGCGTCGGGTGCATCGGACTGGGGGGCATGGGTCGTGGGGATGCGCGCGCCGCGAAGGCGTACGGCGATCTGGTCGCGTTTTGTGATGTGGACCGCACGCACGCGGAGCAGGCGAATCGTGACCCGAACCTGGGGAACGGCCAGGGCGCCGTCTATGAGGATTACCGCAAGCTGCTGGAACGGAAAGACATTGATGTCGTCACCATCAGCACGCCCGACCACTGGCACACGAAGATTTGCCTGGACGCGCTGCACGCCGGCAAGGACATCTACTGCCAGAAGCCGCTGACCCTCACCATTGAGGAGGGCCGCCTGCTCTGTCGGGCCGTCCACGAGACGGGACGGGTGCTGCAGGTCGGCACGCAGCAGCGGAGCGAAAACCGGAACGTGTTCCTGATGGCGGTCGCAATGGTGCGCGGGGGCCGGATCGGGCGTGTACGCCGCGTCACCTGCGCCATCGGGGGCGCTCCGGCGGGCGGGCCGTTCAAGACGGCGGCCGTCCCCGCCCACCTGAACTGGGATATGTGGCTCGGGCAGGCGCCGAAAGTGGAGTACATCCCGGAGCGAGGGCACGCCAACTTCCGCTGGTGGTACGAATACTCCGGCGGGAAGCTGACCGATTGGGGCGCCCACCATGTGGATATCGCCCAGTGGGCGATCGGGATGGAGCGCAGTGGCCCGCAGTGGATTGAGCCGCTGACGGCCCAGCACCCCGTGTCGCTGGAGAACGGGAACCCCACCGCCGTCGACCGCTACAACACGGCCACCGAGTTTCTGGTCCGCTGCGTCTTTCCCAACGGTGTGGAACTCCACATCCGGCACGATACGGAGAACGGGATCCTCTTCGAGGGGGAGAACGGCTCATTTTTCGTCAGCCGGAGTAAACTGACAGGGGAGCCGGTGGATGCGTTGAAACAGAACCCGCTGTCGGACTCCATGCTGATGGCTCTGCGCAAGGGCAAGCGCCTGGATCGGCACATGGGCAATTTCATGGAGTGCGTACGGGATCGCAGTCTGCCGGTGTCCGATGTCTTCTCGCACCATCGGGCGCTGACCACCTGCCATCTTGCGAATATTGCTCTTCGCCTGGGCCGAAAGCTTCAATGGAACCCGGAAATCGAACAGATCGTGGGGGATTCCACGGCAAATGCCTGGCAGGCGCGGGAGCAGCGCAAGGGCTACGAGATTGAAGGGTGAGCCGGCCGCCCTCAGGTCCATCGCCCCATCCGACAACCGAACTTCACCTATGCATTTCCCTACCCGACTCGTCTGGGCCACTCTTGCCACGCTGTTCACCGTTACTGCGGCGTGGGCAGCGGTACAGCCCGCGCCGCCCGCAGCCGCGCCGGCGGACCCGAAGGCGCTGGAGTTTTTCGAGAAGCGCGTCCGGCCGGTACTGGCGGAGCAGTGCTACAGTTGCCACTCCGCCGCCAATGTGAAGGGCGGGCTGCGCCTGGATAGTCGTGCCGCCATGGTGAAGGGCGGCGCTTCCGGCCCGGTGCTGGCGCCCGGCGCGCCGGAGAAGAGCCGGCTTCTGGACGTGCTGAGCCACATCGGCGCCGTGCGCATGCCGCCGCAGGGAAAGCTGAAGCCGCAGCAGATCGCGGACCTGACCGAGTGGGTGCGCCTGGGAGCGCTCTGGCCCGAGGTGAAGGTCGAGGCGGGAGGGGCGAAGGGAGGTCCGGCGGACTGGGCCCGGCGCTCGGCGCACTGGGCATTCCAGCCCGTGCGCGCGCCCGCAGTACCCCGGGTGAAGAATACCGCCTGGGTGAAAAACCCCGTGGACGCGTTTGTACTGGCGCGGCTGGAAGCCCGGGGAATGGCCCCGGCTCCGGCCGCCGACCGCCGCACCCTCCTCCGCCGCGTATCGTTCGATCTCACCGGTATCCCGCCGAGCCCGGAACAGGTGGACGCCTTCCTCGGCGACCGTTCCCCCGATGCGTGGGAGAAGGTGGTGGATCGCCTGCTTGCTTCGTCTGCTTACGGGGAGCGCTGGGCGCGCCACTGGCTGGATGTGGCTCGCTATGCGGACTCGAACGGCCTGGATGAGAACACCGCCTTTGCGAATGCCTGGCGCTACCGCGACTGGGTCGTGCGGATGCTGAATCGTGACCTGCCCTACAACGAGTTCGTGGTGCAGCAGGTTGCGGGAGACCTGCTGCACCCTGCCGCGGACGCCGTCGAACAATACGACCGCGTCACGGCGACTGCTTTCCTGGTCCTGGGTCCGAAGGTGCTGGCGGAGCCGGACAAGCAGAAGATGCTCATGGACATCGTGGATGAGCAGGTTGATGTGACCTCAAGGGCCTTTCTCGGGCTCACGCTCTCCTGCGCCCGCTGCCACGACCACAAGTTTGATCCGCTCACCCAGAAGGACTATTACGGGCTGGCGGGCATCTTCAAGAGCACCCGCGCGATGCAGTCACTGGCGACGGTGGCGCGCGCCTTCGAGCGCCCACTGGCGCCGGCCGAGAAGGTGGCCGAGCGCGACGCGTGGGAAAAGAAAGTGGCTGCCCTGAAGGAGCAGGTGAAGAAGGCCCAGGGGCCGGAGAAACAGCGCCTGAATCAGGAGGTCCGTGCGCTGGAAGCGGCCCCGCCGGACGTCCCGATGGCACTGGCGGTCGAAGAGGCGAAGCAGATCGAAAACTGCCGGGTTCACCTCCGCGGCAACCACCTCACGCTGGGTGACGCAGCGCCCCGGCAGTTTCCGGTGGTGCTGGCCGGCGGCGCGCAGGCTCCCGTCCCCGCGGGCCGAAGCGGACGCCTGGAACTCGCCCAGTGGCTCAGCCGCGCCGACAACCCGCTCACCGGCCGGGTGCTGGTCAACCGGGTATGGCTGCACCACTTCGGGCAGGGGATCGTCGGCAGCCCCGACAACTTCGGACTCCTCGGCGAGCGCCCGTCCCACCCCGAGCTGCTGGACTGGCTCGCAGCCGCGTTCGTGGCGCCTGCCGGTGCGGCGGGCACGGATGCACCGGTGAAGACGAATGCCGTGCCGGGGCTCCAGTGGTCCATGAAGCGGCTCCATCGCCTGCTGGTCACCTCCAACTCTTATCGAATGAGCAGCCGGTACGATGCTCGGGCCGAGGCGAAAGATCCCGAAAATCGTTTGCTCTGGCGCTATCCTCGCCGCCGCCTGGAGGTGGAGGCGATCCGGGACAGCATGCTGGCGGTGGCCGGGAACCTGGACCGCACGCCGGGGGGATCGCTGCTCGGTACCGCGAACTTCCAGTACGTCACCAACGACCAGTCCGCGAACCAGGCGCAGTACGATGCACCGCGCCGGAGCCTCTACCTGCCGGTCATCCGGAACGCAGTGTTCGACGTGTTCCAGGTGTTCGACTTCGTCGAGCCGAGCTACCTGAATGGGAAGCGCGGCGCTACCGTCGTCGCCCCGCAGGCGCTCTTTTTGCTGAACGGCGACTTCGTGCTGCGGGAGGCACGCGCGTTTGCCGAGTCCCTGTTAGGCAAGCCGGACCTCGACGACGACGCCCGGATCCGGGACGCCTACCTCCGTGCCTTTGCCCGCCTGCCTGCCCCCGCTGAAGTCGCTGGGGCGAAAGAATACCTGACTGCCTACGCGGATCGTCTCGCCGGCGCCGAGATGGACAGCGAGAAGCGCCGGGCGAAGGCGTGGCAGAGCCTGTGCCAGGCGCTGCTGGCCTCTAACGAATTCGTCTATCTCAACTAGCCCTGCGTCGTGGAGCACGAGAATTGAGCAACTGCAATCGCTTCGTCCCCGTCTGGAACCGGCGGGATCTGTTGCGCGCGTCGGCGAACAGCTTCGGCCTGATGGCGCTGGCGGGACTGTGCGGGCAAGAAGCCCGTGCGGCCGCCGGCGCGGTCGGGGCGGCGGCGGGTCCGCTCACGCCCCGGCCGCCGCACTTTCCCGGGCGCGCGAAGCGCATCATCTTCCTTTTCATGCATGGCGGTCCCTCGCAGGTGGACACGTTCGACCCGAAGCCGCTCCTGGTGCGGGACCACGGGAAGCCGTATCCGGGCGAGAAGCCGCGCGTGCAATTTGCCCAGACCGGCAACCTCCTGCGCTCTCCCTGGGAATTCCGCAAATATGGCCAGAGCGGAACCGAGGTGAGCGACCTCTTCCCGAACGTGGGGGGCTTTGTGGATGACATGACGGTCATCCGCTCCATCCATGCGGACAACTCCGCGCATGGCGGCGCCCTGCTCCAGCTCCACACCGGCTCGGACACCTTTGTGCGGCCGAGTATCGGCTCCTGGGTGAGCTATGGCCTCGGAACCGAAAACCAGAACCTGCCCGGCTTCATCACGCTCTGTCCCACCCTCGGGCATGGGGGCGTGCAGAACTGGTCCTCGGCGTTCCTGCCGGGCGACTACCAGGGCACGCCGGTGGGGAATGCCAGCATTCCGGCAAAGGAAGCCCAGTTCAAGTTCGTCCGCAACGGAGAAACCCCGCGGGATCTTCAGGAGCTCCAGCTCGGTTTCCTGAAGCGGATGAACGAACGGCATCTCCAGCCGCTGGGGCCCGATCCCCAGCTTGAAGCGCGGATCAACTCGTTCGAGCTCGCGTTCCGCATGCAGAGCGCTGCCCCCGACTTGCTGGATCTCTCGAAAGAGTCCGGCAAGACGCTGGAAATGTACGGGGTGGGGCAAACGCAGACCGATCACTTCGGACGCCAGTGCTTGCTCGCCCGGCGCTGCGCCGAGGCGGGGGTGCGCTTCATTCAGTGCACGCATTCCTACAAGTGGGATCAGCATGGGAACCTGAAGGAGCTGCACGCCAAGAACGCCCGCGAGGTGGATCAGCCGATTGCCGCCCTCCTGCGGGATCTCAAGCAGCGGGGCATGCTCGACGATACCCTGGTGTGGTGGGGCGGCGAGTTCGGGCGCACCCCGACGGCGCAGGGTGGTGACGGTCGGGACCACAACCCGCACGCCTTCAGCATGTGGCTCGCCGGCGGGGGGGTGAAGGGCGGCTGCGTCTACGGGGCCACCGACGACTACGGCTATTATGCCCAGGAGAACAAGGTCCATCTGCATGACCTGCATGCGACCCTGCTGCACCTGATGGGCATGAACCACGAGCGCCTGACCTACCGCTACGCGGGGCGCGACTTCCGGCTGACCGACGTCGCGGGCCATGTCGTCCAGGAGATCCTCGCCTGACGCCCCCGCATGCCGACGACCCGCCGCAGTCCGGCCCGAGCAGCATGCCGGACCGCGGCGCCCTCCGGCAACTGCCGAAGATGGACCGCATCCTGGAGGAGCCGGCGGCAGCCCGGCTGTGCCGGGAGTACGGGCGGGCGGACGTGCTCTCCGCCCTGCGGGTCGCGCTGGATTGCCTGCGCGGGCGGGCACTGGCCGGGGAGAGTGTCCCCGAATCGCCGGCGGCGGACGTCTGTGCCGCAGCCGCGGTTGCGCTTGCGGAACGAAGCCGCCGCACGCTCCGTTCGGCGATCAACGCCACCGGGGTCGTCCTCCACACCGGACTCGGCCGCGCGGTGCTGGCCGCCGCGGCTGCGCGTGCCGTGGGCGAGGCTGCTCGGGGCCATGCGCTGCTGGAGGTGGATCCCGAATCGGGTGAGCGGGGCCAGCGGCTGGCGCATGTCGCCCCGCTGCTGCGCGAACTCACCGGGGCCGAGGACGGGCTGGCCGTGAACAACAACGCCGCCGCCGTGTTCCTCGCCGTCAGCGCCCTGGCCGCAGGGCGAGAGGTGGTCATC
>SYMT01000567.1 GCA_005805375.1 Actinomycetota bacterium | reverse complement strand
TCAGCCCCTGCAGCGGAAGGCTGGGTGTGATGTGGTGGCGGACCTGCTGTTGACCGGCACCCGGGATCAGGCACTTCTGGCTCTGGTGGTGGAGGAGGCGCACCAGGTTGTGCAGCAAGGGGCGGGGTTTCTGGGGCGCACGGCCCTGCAGAAGATTCTGTACTTCCTCCAGTCGCGGGGGTTCAAGATGGGCTATGGGTTCGATGTGTACTTCTACGGACCCTTCTGCGACGAGATCCTGAGCGACGCGGAGGCTCTGATCGCAGACGAGGTGATCTGCGACAATTCCGACAACCCGCGGAAGTACTCGAACTACGCGCCGGGGCCCGCCTGCGGGGAGATCCTGCGCCTTCATCCCGACGTGGAGACCCTGCGAGCAGAGGTCCGGGAAGTAGTGCAGACCCTCGCGCCTATGCGTCCGGAGCGTTTGGAACTGCTCGCCACCCTGGACTACCTGAAGGGGTGGTATCAGGTTGCGAGTGATACTGAACCCCTGCGGGAGCGGGTAGTCGGCCGGTTGCAGGAGTTGAAGCCGGGCCGGTTTCCGTCGTCGGATGTCGAGAAGGCCTACGACGATCTGGAGCGGGCCCGGCTGTTCCGCATGGGAGAGTGGGTCAATCCTTGATGACGCTCTTGCTACGAGGCAGGCGACCTGCTGATTGTAGCAGGCTTACACCACAACTTCCGCGCCGGCTGCGGCCGATGAAGAACCCCGCCGATGAGTGAATCCATCCCGTGCGCCGGTGAGACTCCGGGCGCTCCGGTGCTGGCGCCTCCGTCGCCCTTCGCGCTGCGGCAGTTGCTGGAAGAGGCGGTGCTGCGCGACCTGATCGGGCCGGTGGGAGGTCCGGAGGAGGAACTCGACGAGTCCCGCGTGAGCGAGCGCTACCTGGTGGGCATGCTGGCGGCGCCGCGCAGCCGGGTGGATCCGGGGCTGCAGGACACGCTGGAGGTGGCCGATGAGACGCCGGAGGACGGTCCGGCCGAGCCGACCGCCCCACCCCCCGCCGACACCCTCTTTCCCTCTTCGTTCGGGCTCACGTGCTGCGTGGATGGAGCGGTCTCCACCCTGCGAGTCACGGCCCGCTGGGGGTGGTACCGCCGGGCGAAGAGCGACGTGCTCGTTACGGAGAAAACCGGCGAGCCGAAAACGGTCTGGAAGCGTACGCCGGTGGAGGGCGTGTGGACCTGCCGGCTGCGCGAGGGGCTGCTCGGACCGCACTCCCTCCACCCGGACCAGCCGGAGGTCATGGTGCGGGGCCAGGCGCGCCGCCGCGGGGAAGACTGGATCGTCACCCTCTTCCTGGTGAACGGACAGGCAACGCCGGCGCGGACGCCGGATTCTGCCTGGCTCTTTCAGCCGGAGTTGGTGGTGGAGGGCGCCGGGGAGCGGGCGGTGTTTCGGCGGAAGGAACCGCTGCTGCCGGCCGCCTCCTCTGTGGACCCGGCGGGCCGGAGGGAGCAGGAGACGCTGGCCATGCTGTATCGCCGGTCGGTGGAGTTCGCCGCCGGACATGGCGTGGGGGTGCATTGGGACCCGGATCCGGCGGACCCCCGGCGGGCGATGCGCGTTGCGACCCGCGTGGTGCCCATCGGCGAAGCTCCCCAGCAAACCCCGCCCACGGTGGCCGACAATCCCGATCTGGCCGGCCTGACGCTGGACATGAAGGAACTGGCGGAGACCCCGCCGGACCAGTTGGGGGTCCGGCTGCGGGCGTTGTCCGACGCCTACACGCGCTGGATCGCGGCGGAGTTTCAGAAGCTGGAAGACCCCGAGGAGCGCCTGGAGCCGTACCGGGCCCGGGCGCAGGAGGCGCTGGCGGCGTGCGAGCGGGCCCGGGTGCGCATCGGTGAGGGGCTGGCGCTGCTGGCGGCAGATCCCCGGGCGGCGGAGGCATTTCGCTTTGCCAACCGGGCCATGTGGCTGCAGCGGATCCACACGTTGACGGCAGAGGCGATGCGCCACGGGGAGCCCACCCGGCCGGAGGAGCAGGACCGCCCGGAGAACCGGAGCTGGCGTCCCTTCCAGCTCGCTTTTCTGCTGCTGAACCTGCCCGGGGTCACCGATCTGGGCCACCCGGATCGGAACGGGGTGGCGGACCTGCTCTGGTTCCCCACGGGCGGGGGCAAGACGGAGGCGTACCTGGGCCTAGCGGCGTACACGCTGGCGCTGCGCCGGCTGCGCGGAGATGTGGCCGGTCGGGTGGGAGAGAGCGGGGTGGCGGTGCTCATGCGCTACACGCTGCGCCTGCTCACCCTCCAGCAGTTTCAGCGCGCTGCGGCCCTGATGTGCGCCTGCGAAGCCATTCGCCGTGAGGCGCTGGAACGCGGCGACGACCGCTGGGGACACGAGCCGTTCCGGATCGGCCTCTGGGTGGGGATGCGGACCACGCCGAACACCACGACCGGGAGTGAGGATGCGCTCGCCCGCCATGAAGGGAGGCCGCGCGGCGGCGCGGTGGGAGGAGGCGGCACGCCGGTCCAGTTGGTGAATTGTCCCTGGTGCGGCCTGCGGATTGACCCGGGCGCCGATGTGAAGGTGGAAGCGTTCAACCGGGGCCAGGGCCGCACACTCACCTACTGCGGCGATAAACTGGGTCGCTGCCTCTTCAGCCAGCGACGGTCTCCCGGCGAGGGGCTCCCGGTGGTGGTGGTGGACGAGGAGATTTACCGCCGCCTCCCCTGCTTCCTGATCGCGACGGTGGACAAGTTCGCCCAGATGCCCTGGAAGGGGGAGACGGCGATGCTGTTCGGCCGCGTGACGGGACGCTGCCCCCGGCATGGCTTCGTTTCCCCGGATCTGGATGGATGCGCCTCGCATCCGCGTGCCGGTGGCTGCCCGGCGGTCCGATTGGAACCGCACGCCCCCCTGTGTCCCCCGGACCTGATCATCCAGGACGAGCTGCATCTGATCAGCGGTCCCCTCGGCACGCTGGTGGGCCTGTACGAGACGGCGGTGGATGAGCTGTGCGCCTGGGAGGTAGACGGGAAGCGGGTGCTGCCCAAGGTGATTGCGTCTACGGCCACCATCCGGCGCGCCGGGGAACAGGTGCAGAGCCTGTTCACCCGCCGGGTCGAGGTGTTCCCTCCGCATGGCACGGGGGCGGAGGACAGCTTCTTTTCGCTGCGGCGCGCCCCGGGGGAAGCGCACCCGGGGCGGCGCTACCTGGGGATTTGCGCCACGGGAAAACGGTTCAAGGCGGCGCTCATTCGGGTCTATGTAGCGCAGATGGCGGCGGCCCAGCAGCTCTACGAGAAGTACGGCCGCGCGGCGGATCCCTGGATGACGCTGGTGGGCTACTTCGGCTCGATGCGGGAACTGGGTGGGATGCGCCGCCTGGTGGACGATGAGATTCGCCAGCGCCTGCGGAGGATGGATGAGCGCGGGCTGGCGCAGCGCCGCCTGCGGCTGGTGCGGGAGCTGACCTCACGCATCCCCGCTACCGACATTCCCGAAGTGCTGGATCTGCTGGAGGCCCCCTTCGATCCGGCGCTCGAGGCCGGACGCCGCAAGAAGGCGGAAGGAGCGAGGTCGCCGGCGTCCCCCACACCGGTGGATGTGCTGCTTGCCACGAACATGATCTCGGTCGGCGTGGATGTGCGCCGCCTGGGGCTGATGGTGGTGGCCGGGCAGCCGAAAGTGACGGCGGAGTACATCCAGGCCACGAGCCGGGTGGGCCGCAGTGCGCCGGGCCTGGTCTGCACTGTCTTCAACTGGGGCCGCCCGCGCGACCTCTCCCACTATGAGCGCTTCGAGCAGTTCCACGCGACGTTCTACCAGCATGTAGAGGCTTTGTCCGTGACGCCGTTTGCTG
This sequence comes from Actinomycetota bacterium, assembly GCA_005805375.1. Classification (GTDB taxonomy): domain Bacteria; phylum Armatimonadota; class SYMT01; order SYMT01; family SYMT01; genus SYMT01. The sequence goes on along the minus strand of SYMT01000567.1, from coordinate 3,314 downwards.
CCCGGGCGCTCGACCGGGGGCTGGCGGGAGTGCTCACCGCGCTGGTCCGGCTTGGATCCACGGAGTTCAACCGGAACGATCGCGCCGGAGATTTGGTGCAGCAGGATCCGGTGGTGGAGCGGGCGGTGGCGGCCCTAGTCGCCCGAGCCGAGCAGGTGACCGGCGCCGGAGACGCGGGCGCGGATCTGCGGGGGCGCACGGCCCATCTTCTGGAGGAATGGTGCACCCGGGCGCGGCGACCGGCGGGCGGCGGGCGCCTGCACTACCAACTGGAACGGGGGGAAACCGCCGGAGCGCTGCTCCAGAAACCGGGACTGGGTCCGTGGGACGAATTCACCTGCTTGAATTCCCTGCGGGACGTGGAGCCGAGCATCGCGTTGATTCTGGATGATCGCGGGCTGGACGATCCTTCGTAGCCGGACCGGAAGGGAGAACGTCGGGATGAGGCAAAGGCGGGAGCGGTGCCGGTTGGGGGAACTCCGCCCCAGCCAGTTGATGCATACCTTCGGGGTGGGGGCGGTGGTGGACCTGCCGGAGATATCAGCCCTGGTGATGGGGCTGGATGACTGGAAGCCGGCGCCGCACGGGGAGATCGTGGAGGAACGCCTGCTCGCCGCGGTGCGGGAGGTGCTCGGCTCCCAGGTGGAGCGCCTCTATGCACCTCCCCACATGCCCGATTTGGGAGACCTGCCGGTGAGCCCGCTGGACCCGGAGGCCCTGATCGGAGTGCCGGTCGCTCCGTTTCCCCGCTGGCTGCGCTGCCCCTATTGTGACGTGCTTGCCCCGCTGAACGCGGGCTTCTTCCAGTTGAAGACGGACCCCTACCGGCCGGACCGCACGCGCTATGTCCACGCCAACTGCCGGAAGCCGGGCCAGCCTCCGGCGGCGGTGCCGGCCCGGTTCCTGACCGCCTGCCGCCGAGGCCATCTGGATGATTTCCCCTGGGTCCACTATGTGCATCGGGGCGATTCCTGCGAAGCACCGGCGCTCCGCCTGCGCGAGCAGGGCGCCAGCGGCGACCCGGACGACATCTGGGTGATCTGCGAGTCCTGCAAGAAGACCCGCCCGCTTGCCGATGCGCTGGGAGATCGGGCCGCGGAGGCGTTGCCCTCCTGCCGGGGGCGGCGCCCACATCTGCGCGACTTCGAGACGGCGCCTTGCACGGAGCGGGTGGAGACCATCGCCCTGGGCGCGTCGAACAGTTGGTTCTCCCTCACCCTCAATGCATTCTCTATTCCTCGCGCCGTGGATCCGCTGGGTGGGCAGGTCGAGCGACACTGGGCCGTGCTGGAGAAAGTCACTTCCCGGGAAGTGCTGGCGGCGTTCCGCGCGATCGGGCAACTCCCCGCGTTTGCCGCCTATTCCGATGACGCGATCTGGACGGCGATCGAGGCAAAACGCGCCGGCAGTGCCGCGGAAGAACAGAGCAGAAATCGGGACCTGAAGGCGCCGGAGTGGGAGGTGCTTTCCCAACCGCAGCAGGCGCCGGACAGCCCGGACTTTCGCCTGCGCGAGGTGCCGGTGCCCGAACCGTTTGGGGATCGGATCGAGCGGGTGGTGCTCGTGGAGCGCCTCCGCGAGGTGCAATCGCTGCTGGGCTTCACCCGGCTGGTGTCTCCCGGGGACTTCGGGGAGCAGGCAGAGGTGCCTCCCGAGCAGCGCGTTCCGCTGAGCCGTCACGCGCCCCGATGGGCTCCGGCCGCCGAAGTCCGGGGTGAAGGGATCTTTCTCCAGTTCTCCGAGGAGGCGGTGCGGGAGTGGGAAAGCCGGGTTGGCGGGCATGACCTGGCATTTCGGGCCGCACATGAGCTGTGGCGCAGCCAGCGGCATCTGGACCCCCACGTCGGCTATCCGGGGCTGCGCCTCTGCCTGCTTCACAGCCTCTCACACGCCCTGATGCGCCAGTTTGCCCTCGAGAGCGGCTACTCGGCGGCCGGGATTCGAGAGCGCATCTATTCGCGGGCTCCGGTCGAGGAGGGCGGTCCTATGGCGGGGATTTTGCTCTACACGGCGGCGCCGGACAGTGAGGGCACGCTGGGGGGGCTGGTGCGCCTGGGAGAGACCCGCACGCTGGGCCGGCAGCTCCTGCTGGCGCTGGAACAGCTCCGGGTCTGCACGTCGGATCCTCTGTGTGCGGAGCATCGCCCGGTGGAAGAGGGGGTCACCCTGCATGGCGCCGCCTGTCACGCCTGCCTGTTTGCTCCGGAGACCTCGTGCGAGCGAGGCAACCGTTACCTCGACCGGTCGGTGCTCATTCCCACACTGGCCGGCGATGAGGCGGCCTTCTTCACGCTGCCGGGCGAATGAGGGTGGAGCCGGCCGCACTCGCCTTCGTCAGGCCGGCCACCGCTGCTTCAGAACCGGCTGCCGAAGTTGCTGCCGCTCCCGTACCCCAGCAGCGTGTCGCCCACGCTGATCAGGCCGCCGCCGGAGAGGCCTGCGCCGAAGTTCCCTCCGCGCGTAAAGCCGCCCCCCTGTCCGCCGAAGCCGCCGACATTGCTGCCGCCGAACATTCCCCCACCCAGGCCGCTCCCGCCGCCGAACCCACCACCGCCAAAGCCGCCACCACCGCCGCCGAAGCCACCCCCACCGCCGGCCAGCCCCCCGCTCTCAATGGCCAGGATCGTGGAGCCATCAATGACCTGCCCGCCGAAGAGCATCGCCACCAGGGCGGGATGCACGTACTGGAGTGAGATTTTCTCCCACTGCGGGGCCTGCTGCGCGGCAATGTCTTCCGCGGGTTCCGGTTCCACCGGGGGCGCGGCGGGCGGGGTCGCGGCGCGAATGCGGATGCTGTAGAAGTTGCCGTCCCGGGAGAAGGTGAGGCCCGGAACTGCCGCTGCCGCCTGCCGCACCACTGTCCGCAGCACGAATTCCAGAGGCCGATCCTTCAGGCTGATGGTGATCGGGACACTCGGCACGTTCGGCTCGACCGTGTAATCAACGCCGGACCCCTGGAAGATCAGTTCGACAGCGTTGCGCAGGGGGGTGTCCCGGAAGTTCACGGAGATCGGCTTGACGGCTTCCGCCGGCCGGTTGCCTCCCTCCTGAGCGCACACGGGACGTGGTGACACGGCGCCCGGCGCCAGCGTGCCCAGACAGAGGGAAACAGCGAGAAGACCCGCGGGAGGCATAACCCGGTGCATTTCGTTCTCCTGACGCGGCGGTGGTCCCGGTTGGGAGGCGGCGCCGCTGCCCGCCATTCCTACTCAGTTAGAGCTTGCCGGCGTCCGGATTGTTTCCGCCTGTGACGCATTCGATACTTGCCGGCGCCGCGGCTGCAATGCCACAAAACAAAGCGGAGGGGTTGTGTG
>SYMT01000566.1 GCA_005805375.1 Actinomycetota bacterium | reverse complement strand
CTGGATTCTCGACATGGGCCCGGAAGGGGGTGATGGGGGCGGCCGGGTGATTGCCGCCGGCACCCCGGAGCAGGTCGCCGCCGTCCCGGAAAGCTACACCGGGCAGTACCTGCGTGCAGTGCTTGGCCGGCGCGGCTACCTGGGCGCATCCACCCTGGCGCACCCGGGCACACCCGATGCACAGCCTGAAGCCGCTGAGACGCAGACGCCTGCGTCATCGCCTTCGGTCAGCCCGCCCACTGCCGAGATCGCAGCCCTTTCTGCGCCACCGCCCGCCCCGGCAATGGATGCACAGACTCCGGCGGCGCCGGCCGATGCGCGTCTGTCGGACGCAGAAGGGGAGACGCGAGCAGATACGACACCCACCACCAATTCTGCCCGCGAATCCCTTCCCGCACCGGAGCAGGTGACACATTCCCGCACCAAGAGGACCACGCGTAGAGTCGGCACTCCCATACCGGAATCTGCCGCCGTTGGGGCAAGCTGAGCGCCGACGCGCCCCGCAGCTGTCCGTACCGCAATCCGCGCGTGATCCGGTGCGCGCGACCCACAATCCTGCGAACGGATACGCACGGGAACGATGCCGGCGAGACCCTTGCCCCGATCAGATCAGGACATCCGGACCACGCCGGGTCAGTTCAGAAGTTCGGTGGTCCGGACAGCTCTTCCGTGCCTCCAGCGGCTCCTTCGTGGGATACGGGTCCGCAACTTCGTCCGCGAACAGGCTTCGGAGCCGGTCCAAACCCACACTCAGCGCGGGCTGAGACAGAGTAGCTCATCCCAGCGCGTCAGTTCCAGACCAGCCACGTAGCCCGAGTGGAACTCCTCCAGCGGGATCTGGTCCCACGTCGGCACTACCGTCCGGAGGTCCGCGGGCAATCCCTGAATCAATTCGCCGTAGGCGTGCTCCAGGAGCCGGTAGCCGGAGGTGCGCGATCCAACGAGTGGCGGATGCGGTTGGATCAGGCCGTCGGCAACGAGTGCATCATCCAGCACCTCGGACATCCGGTCAAGCAGTTCCAGCTTTCGCTCCCACGACGTGGACAGCCGCACGGCCTCAGCAACCACCGGGCCGAGTGGTTCCGCCAGGCGGGGCAGTCCGGCGAACGCCGCCAGGAGCCACTTGTCATAGGGGAAATAGGTGCGATCCAGCAGAAACGCGAGTTGTACGCCCCAGCGGATCGCCTTTCCGAATGCGGTGACGGCGTACAGTTCGTTGTTGCGCAGGATCGCTCGCCGCAGGGCATAGACGCCCATGCCCGAGTAATAGCGGCACCAATGGGCGATGCGGCGCTTCCACACGGGGTCAGGGTAATACCCCTGAAACAGCGTACGGATGCGCGTAAACTCACCGTCGGGATCGTGCCACACCTCGCCGTTGATGATGTGGACGATGTCTTCTTCGGGAATCCGGAGCCACTCCACGTCGGTGGTGGGCGGGCGCGTGAGACCGATGGAACGACGCAAAAATGCGGGCAGACTTTCCGGCGCCAGGCCCGCCCCCGCCACATGTCCTTCGCGGAGGGAGTTTCCTTCGAACTGCGACGGGAGTAGAAGCGGTAGCGTGCAGCGAAGCCGGTCTGCGTGCGCGCAGTAGACCGGCTCCGGCATCAGGGCGTCAATGCGGAGGCCCCAGTGATGATCGCGAGACAGGAGGTCGTCGCGGCCATACGCTTCGGAACCCAGACCGAATACTCCGAAGGCCGCCTGGTGAGCGACCTCGGGAAACTCCCGGTTCAGAAGCGGAAGGACAATCTGCTGAAAGAACCGCCGACTGACTGCGACGATCGATTCGGACATCCGCGCCTCAAAAACAGACGGCGTCTGTCAGAACCGGTTCCAGAGTACGAAGCGGTCGTCGCCGGTCAGGGTGGCCCCGTCCTCTGTGGCGGAGAACTCGAACGCCTGACCCGGCTGCATCGCCTTGACATGGCCGTCGAGAAATCCGATGTCGCAGGTGCCCTCGATCGGCATCTGGCGGGTACTGGAAAACTGGTTATCCCGGAAGTCACGCGTGCGACCCACGTTGTGCCGGAACTGTGGAAAGTAGCCCGGCCGATCATCCGCGCGCCAGCGAACGGCATCGCGGGGATCGCGACGGTACATCGCCCACCCGGGAGCGCCGTTGAACCCGGTGTCGCCGAACGCCACCGTGCCGGCAGGCTTCGCGATTTCCGCCAGCGAGTAGCTGTCCACCGTGAGGGGATTCCCCTGGTTCTTGGCCCAGATGTGCTCAGCCCAGCCGTAGCCGGTGCGATCCGTCCATTGGGAACCGTCGTAGGCGTTCAACGGTGTGTGCGGGCAGGTGAACACCTGCCGGTTCTTGATGTAGGGGTTGACCTGCCACATCCAGCGCCCGCGCCCTTCGGCGAGGACCCCGAGAATGGGCAACTTCTCGTCGTAGTCCTGGGCGTACATCATCACGCCGAGCCCGATCTGTTTGACGTTGCTGCTGCACGCCGCCTGCCGGGCCTTTTCCCGTGCCTGCGCGAAGACCGGGAAGAGGATGGCTGCAAGTATAGCTATAATAGCTATGACCACGAGGAGTTCGATCAGCGTGAAACCGCGCAGTTTCCTGTGTTGCATTCTTTAGCCTGACGTTGGTCCCACCAGTGGGACAGGTTGTGACCCAACAGGTCGGCCCAGGTCACAGCCTTATATTATATCATGTCGTCAGGCGCTGCACGGCACTCCCAGAGTCGTCGAAACTCGCTGTTGAAGTCGCACTGCACGCCTTGCCGGGTGAAGTATTCACACACTCGCCGGAGGTCCCGTCGAAGAATCACCTCCGCGTGGGCGTTGGTCGCGATCGGCGCCACCTGGGGAAAGTCGATCAAATAGACGCGGCCTTCCCAGTACAGGACATTGTACGCGGACAGATCGCCGTGTGCGAGTCCAAACTCCAGCAGCAGCTCGATGTTGCGCAGCACCTCGCTGTACACAGCGTGGGCCTCGTCCGGTGGGAGCGCCAATTCATTCAGGGCAGGCGCCGCGCGCTCCGCGTCGCCGATGAATTGCATCAGCACGGCATTCTCCGCCGGGGCCAGCGGCCGGGGCACTGCCGCGCCGGCGGAGTGGAGGCGCTGCAAGGTCGTGTACTCGTGCATCAGCCAGGAGGTATGCTGCACCTGTGCCCCGTACTCCGTCTTCTTGCCCAGCGCCCGAATGATGCGGTGGTCACCACGGTTCAGCCCCTTGCCTTCCGCCGTCAGCACTCCGCGCCCTTCCCGGTACATCTGGTCGTTGCGCAGGTTCCGAAACTCTCGGGGGCGATACACCTTAGCCGCGACCAGAGGCATCCCGAGCGCCGGCTCCCCTGCACAGCGGTAGACGTTGGCTTCCTTGCCGCCTTTGACCAGACTGAGCACATCCGTGAGCAAACCTTCATCGAAGAACGGTTGCAGCGACCGGTGCAGCCAGATCTTCTCCCACCGGGCCGCCCTGTAGGTAATGGAGAACGGATCCGGAGGTGCTTCGAGGAGATCCGGCGCGGGCCGCTTCGCGAGACGCCGCGCATTGCGCCGCACCTCGCGGGCGTACTCCTGATCTTCCGGGTCATTCTGGGGGACAGAGCCATCGTGCATGCGGTAACTCCAGCGGGCGGTCATCGCTCTCCCTATCGCCCCGGCCGGTGCGGCTGCTCAATGACGACGTGGCGCAGACCTACGGCGACGCTGCAGGCGAGTGTGCGGCTGCCCCTTCAGGGCGGGGTAGTGCGTTACCCGAGGGCCTGTGGCTGCGCATCAGTCCGGCCTACCACAGCGTCCGCTTGGGCCGGAGCCGGCGCCATCCAGCGAAGCCGAGAGGAGGCCGCAGTCAGGTGACCGGTATCCCAGGTTGCATTCCTCCACGGCCCTGTCCACCCGGAAGCCGATAATAGACGATTGTCTTGCTCTTTGCTTCCGTGGTCCGGGTGCGACGGGACCACGGGGCAGTGACGCGCCGGACGGCATAGTCCAGGAGCGCGTCCAGGAGCGCGCAGCTCGTCTCCTTGCCGGTGGGCCGCAGCCGATCAAGGGCGGTGTGGCGTGCCCGAGCCGGCAGGATGCCGGCGTGCCCGGGTGCGGTTGTGCAGGTGACCTCGGGAAGGCGAGCTCACAGCGATCGGACCCGGTTGTGGGACGGATGCGTACGCTTGCCCTCGGGTGGGCAAACTCCCGCAGATCGAGATCGGCGCAGCGCCGGCAGGATGCGGATGCCCTCGGGTAGGCGAACTGCCCAGCGGTGGCCACGGCCCGTGGACGACGTAGTGCGGATGCCCTCGGGTGGGAGAACTCCCTTCTCCCGTGCGAGAGAGTTGGCGGGTGGTGTGCGGATGCCCTCGGGGGGGGACTTTTGCGACGATCCGGACCCACGACCCTGACTGAGTGCGGATGCCCTCGGGGGGGGAAAGACTACCGCGGCCGTCGGCGGCGACGCCACGGAGAACGTGCGGATGCCCTCGGGGGAAAATTATCACACTACTCCGCTTACACCCGGTGTTTCGTGTTTATCAACAAGAAGCGTTTCAGGATTTTCACCTGGAGCACCCACCGTGGCTCGGGTATGTGGGACCACTTGCTACGCCCAGGGGACACCCGGCGTGGGTCGGGTACGTGGGACGACTTGCTGACGCGCGTGGGTCTAACAGATGGTATACTCGCCGGGATGCTGCTCGTGGTGGATGCTGGAAATTCTCACATCGTGGTCGGACTCTATGAGGCACACTGTCTCATAGAGACATGGCGCGCCGCCACCGGCCGGGAGCGAACCGGAGACGAATTTGGGGGGCTCGTTCTCGGCTGGTTGCAGGCCGCCGGGCTCAACCCCACCGGGCTGGACGGAATCGCAATCGCCAGTGTCGTACCTGCGGCTACGTTGGAACTCCGGCGGGGGCTACACCGCTTCCTGCGGCACGACCCGGCTGTGGTCGGCGACGATCTCATGCCGCCGATCGCCATCCGCTACGACCCACCGCAGGCGGTGGGCGTGGATCGCGTGCTGAACGCATTCGCTGCTCGGGAAAAGTTCGGCTGCCCGGTGGTGGTCGTGGATCTCGGGACCGCGACAACCCTGGATGTGGTCGCCGCGGACGGGGCTTTTGTGGGCGGGGCTATCGCCCCCGGCATCAGTGTGTCGGTGGAAGGACTTCTGCGTGGTGCGCCGCACCTCCCGCGGGTGCCGCTTGCCCGTCCCCCCAGCGCGATCGGAGGCAGCACCCGCGAGTGTCTCCAGGTCGGCGCGTATTACGGATGCGTGGGACAGGTCGAAGCGCTCATCGCACGAACCTGTGCGGAGTTGGGTTCGGAAACCCGTGTGGTCGCCACCGGCGGCCTGGCGGGCCTCATCGCGCCGGAATGTCCACACATCGACCGGGTGGAGCCGTGGCTGACGCTGGAGGGGATCCGCCTCACCTGGCAGCACCACCACGCGTGAGCAATGGCATCCCCACCCGCGCGCGAGGGAGACCACATCTCGCCACGAGCGTCGCACCAGTTCGCGCGGGAGGTGCGATCCTTACGGCGCTCCGCGCGTGAGGCCTGCACCTGGCGATGGGGGCTCCTGTCGCGGTGATCGCGTCCTGCAACCTCCAGGCGCACCGTCTCGTGCGGAGCCTCCGGGCCCAATACCGCCGGAGGACGGTACCAGTGCGTCCTCACAGCGGGAATCGAGGCGTTCCATCGGGCCGGGCGGGCAAACCAGTGACCCGCAGAGACGAATCAGGTCAGCGAAAACTCGAACACGTCCACATGCCCAAAGGGACGGTTCGACATTTCCTTGTTCTGAAAGCCGGGTTGACGCATCGCGCCGCCGAGCACGAGGCGCTGTCCGCCGGCAACGAAGACGGCGCGGGAAATGCGAGTCTCGGTCTTGAGGGAATGCTTGATGGCGCCGTCGGGGAGGCCGAACACGGCGGTGTTCCACTGTCCGCCGCGCAGACGTCCGGACATCACAAAACACTCACCGGAGGGATGAATGGCCAGCGTCTCCATCAAACCCTCGCCGCTCTCCCCGGCGTGAGTCTGGTCTACCTGGCGCGGCGGATTCTCTTTCCACGCAAACTTCTGCCAGAGCTGGCGGCCGTTGCCGGCCATCGGGTCGGTCATCGGTCCCATGCCGGCGGCGATGATGTGCTCCCCGTCCGGGGTGAACGTAAGCGCCCAGATGCCCCCCACGTAGTGATGACTCTTGATAATGCCCCAGCACGTGAAGGCGTCCGTCTTCCAGGCCGCAACCTGCTTGCCCGCATCCACGTCGAACACGCGGACTTCGCCCATCAAGTTGCCGGCCGCCACGAAGCGTCCGTCCGGACTAAAGGCGACGGACTGCACCGGCGGCAGATGCGAGAAGCTCTGGAGCAGCTTTCCGGACTGCACGTCGTACACACGGACCGAGGGCTCTTTCTCCGGCGCGGGCTCGTATTTGTAGCTCCCGGCCAGATACTGACCGGTCACCGAGGCCACCCGCTTCCCATCCTGCGACCGGGCCATCTGCCATGACCAGAACTGGTGGGCCGGCACGGTCCGAACCTCGCGACGCGCGTTCAGGTCATACCATTTCAGCGCCCCGTCGTAGCCGGCGGAGATGAGCAGCCCGCTCTCGCCGAATACCACCACTCCGGATGCATAGCTCTCATGTCCATACAGCCGCTGGTGCGCGCCCGTCTCCCCATTCACTTCGTAAACCCCGTCCATGCACGCAGCGTACAGAGTCTTGCCGTCGGCGGAGGCGTCCGCCCCGTACACAGCGGTCGGCACCAGGTGACGATGCAGGCGATTGGTGCGCATCTTCGGCGCGGCGGGTGTGTCTGCCATTAGATTCCTCGACTCGGGGGTGAGAGTGGCCGGGGGCGGTCCGACCGGATTAGAGCAGCAACTCACGGATCGGTTCGGCCTGACCTTCGACCCGGTGGAAGGTAGGGAGGCCGGGCAGATCATACTGCTGGTGGGGATCCATGCCGAGCGCAGTGAAGAACGTGGCGAACAGCCGGCGTTGGTCCACAGGATTCTCGGCCACGTCCACTCCGTTCTCGTCGGTGGCCCCGTACACCACTCCCGGTTTGATGCCGCAACCCGCCATCGCCAGGCTCCAGGCATCGGGATAGTGATCGCGACCACGCCCTTCGTTCAGGTTAGGAGTACGCCCAAATTCGCCCATGATGATGACGAGAGTCTTCTCGAGCAGGCCCCGTTGCTCGAGATCGGTGATGAGGGTGTGGATTACCTGGTCCACCTCAGGTACCAGCAACTGGTAGATCTCATGGTTCAGGACATGACAGTCCCACGACATCCCGTTGGCGACCATGACGAAAGGCGCACCGTTCTCGACCAGGTGGCGCGAGAGCGCCACGTGCTGTGCAAATGCGCCCGGGCCGTAACGGTCCCGGTCCTTCTGCGGGATCTTCTCCAGGTCAAAGAGATGCGCGCAGCTCATCAATCCCTTGACGCGCTCGTAGGCGGCATTCAACGAACCGGCTGCCGCGCTCTTTCGATCGTTCTCGTACTTTTTCCCGAAAAAGCGCCGGAGCGCCTCGCGAGACTCGTGGTCCGCGTTGGACAGGTCTTCGGGACGCAAGATGTTTTCGATGCGGAACTCTCCGCCGGTGCGCACGGGCGAATACTCCGCCCCGAGCCAGCCGGCCCAGTTCCCGGCTTTGAACGCCTTGAACTCATTCCCTTCGGGGCAGGGGTCCAGCAGCACAAACTTGGGGATCGGACTGTCCAGTTGCCCCAACTGCTGACCGAGCACGCTGCCGAGGGTAGGGCGGATGAAGGGCGGGCGGGGCGAATCCCCCCGGGTGAGGAGGTCAATCGCCTGAAAGTGCTCCTTCTGGGAGGTCTTCATCGAGCGAATAACCGCGAGCCGGTCCATGATGGTGGCGGTGCGGGGCATGAGTTCCCCGATCCGGACCCCCGGGAGGCGGGTGTCAATGGCGCGGAACGGACCGGCTGTGGGTCTGCCCGGCTTTGGGTCCCACGTCTCAAACTGGCTGGGCGCGCCGCACAGCCAGAGCAGAATCACGTGCTTCTGCTGCTTCATGGCCTGTTCCGCAAACGCAGGAATGGAGAACAGGCCGCTGAAGCTGGACACGCTCAGCGCCCCGGCCACCGTGCCCTCCAGAAAACGCCGGCGATGAATCTTGTGATCCGCACCGCCGCAGTCGCGCGCCGTCCGGTGATTGCGTGGCATCCCATTACTCTCCCGTCTGAACCTGTGCCGTGGTGGGTACTCGGCGCCCGTTGTCCGGGCAAGAACTCGTGATCTAGTGATTGAACCGGAATTCAGGTCCGGCGAGCAATGCCCACCAGAATTGTTCGGTGGCCTGCCGGGCGCGATCCGGACGTGCGATCAGGTACGCCACAGCCTGCTGCAGTTCTTCGGGGTCCGGATCCCGCTGCAGAGCGCCCCGAAACGCCGCGCGCACCCGCGCAGCCGGATCGGCCATGGCGACGAGACGTTCGGCCATGTTGCCGTCGCCGGCCCGCACAAGTTTCTGCACCACGGCGTTGTTCGTGATGAACATCGTCTGTCGGAGCGACGTGAGAGACTCCTCGACAAAGACATCGGGAAAAACATCCGCGAGATTGCGCAGCAATTCCGGGTTCTCCGAGTCACTCTTCCCGGTGCTCGCCACGAGCAGCGACCGGTACAGCGCCTCAGCCGTCAGGGGCTTTTCCAGCCCGTAGGCGAACGACTCGGGAAGGGCCTGCGCGGGCCGGCGTGAGTCGAGTTGATACGGGCGGGACAGCACGATGGCGCGCACCAACCGCTTGATGTTGTAGCCATTGTCCGCGAAGTCCTTCGCCAGCAACTCCAACAACTCCGGATGGGATGGCGGGTGCGCTGAGTCCATCTTGTCGACCGGGTGAACCAGGCCGCGACCGAGGAGCAGCGCCCAGAACCGATTCACGGCGGCCTTCGCAACCCGGGTATTCCCACGTACTACCTTGTCCACGAACAGTTCGCGTCGTGAGACCACCGGTACTTTCGGCTCGTCCATCGCTCCGGCCGGCCGGTACAGTTCCGGCTTGTCTTCTTCCTTCTGGTCGGCGGCAGGACGAGTCTCGGGAACAGTCTCTACACCGAGGAACGACAACTCGGCGGGGTGGCTCTGACCGCTGAGGGTCGCAAAGTTCGAGAACCCCCCAATTGCCGACTCGGACAGACGCGGGCCCTTGCCTGTGGTCTGATTCTTCGTTCGATTAAAGAAGGCGACGAGACCCCAGTAGTGAGCCTGTTTGACTTCTCCGGCCAGCGGATGATCGTGACACTGAGCGCACTGAATCTGAATCCCGAACACTGCAGGGGAAATGGCTTCCGCGATTTCCTGGTAGCGCTCTCCCTTGTCAAACAGGAACCAGACCGCGCCCTGGTCGGTGTCCGATTTCGGACGCGCCACGAGGATATCCGCCATGAATTGGTCCCACGGGCGGTTCTCGGAAAAAACGCGCTCGAGATACGGTCCCCAGCCCGGATCGCCTCCTCCGCTCTGCATCCCGCGCCGTCGAAACTGGGGACGGCCGGTCTTGCGTCCGATCAGGACCACATCGAATACATCACGCATGTGCCGTGCATATTCAGGGGAAGCGATGAGGTGATCCACGATCAGGGTCCGTTTACCCGTGCCCGCGTCCGCGACGAACGCATCAGCTTCCTGGACCGTCGGAATACGCCCGGCCAAATCCAGGTACACCCTCCGCACAAACGTCCGGTCGTCGCAGAGGGGCGCCGGACCGAGGTTCAAATCCTTCCACCGCGCTTCAATCTGCTCGTTGATCACCGCCATCGGCTCGGTCGCCGACACCGCGGGGCGTCCCGCGCCGGTCGCAGCTACAATGACCCCCAGAAGACAAGCCACAGACCACCCTGCTGTGCGGGGCGCCGGACGGAAATGGTGACGAAACTTCGAGGTGCGGTGGGGTCTGCTCATCTGATGCTCGGGGGAGACGGAAACGACTGGCCCGGAACTCACAACCTGCGGAAGAATGTCCGCGGGTCGCAACGCAGTGCAAGTTGGCACCCGGCGCCTGAAGCTTCGGGTCACAACCTGGGTGCGGAAAGGCCGAAAGGTGTGACAGTGGTCCGCACACAGAGTTTCGTGGACATTGGACGACTGCCACTCACGAATTCGCAACAACTGCACTGAGGGCCAACTGGAAGCCCGGCGCACGGTGATCGCAGCAGGAATGCAACAAAAATCGCCCTGCATGTTTTGGGTAGACCCCTTGCCAGTGGAAGCCTGCTTCGTATATGCTTACGCAGTTCTTCTGCGTCTCCCTTCCCCCAGGCACGAATTGGGCAGTTCCGCCCCCCAGGTGTGATCGGACTCACAGAACTCCCCTCCCGGAGTCGGCTCCGGGGCCATTGCGAACGGAAGCCTGCTTCATGCGATCCGCCCCTGTCTCACCCTCCGTGCACCGGAGATTCGTGGTCCTGGGGACTGCTCATCCGCCTTCGGCGGGACATCGGGCGGCGCCGTTGTGCGCCTGTGCGGAGAGCCCCAAATAACCTGCTCGCCCCCGCGCAGTCTTTGTGGGGCTATTTCTGCGCCGAGGCCCGCCGGACCGAGCCGGCCCTCCCGGAATCTTTTTCCCGCCGCCGTTGCGTCGGGTGATGCTCGCACTAAACCCTGCCAGATACCAGTGACGCCCGTTCCGCCGTGCACTTACCGCGCGACCCCCCTGCGGGGAGGAGTGGGCTCGGACTTGCCGGTTCGGCACGCCCGACACTTTTAAGGAGTCGTAATGCCTGCAGCGACCAGCCGAGACGACCACCACCTGCTTCCCAACCTCGTCGACATCCAGCTCAACTCTTTCCAGTGGTTTGTAGACAAGGCCCTTCGCGAACTCTTCCACAATTTCTCCCCGATCGAGGACTTCACCGGGAATCTTTCCCTGGACCTTGTGGACTTCTACCTGGATAAGGAGAAGTACTCGGTCGAAGAGTGCCGCAACCGTGACATGACCTATGAGCGCCCGATCAAAGCGCGCGTCGTGTTGCGCACACCATCGGGTGACATGCAGGAAACCGAGGTCTATCTCGGTGACCTCCCGATGATGACCGACCGGGGCACGTTTGTGGTGAACGGCGTGGATCGGGTGGTGGTGTCTCAACTGGCCCGTTCTCCCGGCGTCTACTTCAACGACAATATTGATTTTAGCGGCCGGATCCTCTATTCCGCGCAGCTCATCCCGAGCGAAGGCGCGTGGCTCGAAATCGAGACCGACGCGGCGGACATCATCACTGTCCGCGTCGGTCAGACCCGGAAGTTCCCCCTCACCACGCTCTTGCGGGCATTGGGGGGTTTCGAGCAGTCCAAGAACTTCGGCTACGAATTCGTGTCGAAGTCCGAGACTCTCGGACGTATCACCGCGGCGCATGTGGTGGATCGGGGGTCCGGAGAAGTGTTGATTGAAGCGGGGGAGACCGTTGATGACGCTGTCTTCGCACGCATCCAGGACGCCGCCATTGGGGGAGATCAGGTAGAGGTGCTGGTGCGCCCGATCCCCGCCAGCACGACGGGGGAGGTCTTGCGTCTCTTCGGCGGGGAGGAGGAACTCTCGGAGCCGACGCGCGACCAGCTCTACGACCGCCGGCCGGCCGAGGACATCATTGACCCCAAGACCAATAAGCCGTTGGTCCGAGCCTGTCAGAAAATCAACCAGGAGAACTCCCGCAAGATCGAGGCGATGCACCTCCCTTCGCTGGTGTTGCTGAAGCCGAATCACTTCATTGAGGCCACCGTCGCGGCGGAAGGCAGTAACATCCACGATACGGAAGACGCGCTGGCGGATATCTATCGCACCGTGCGGCCGGGTGATCCCTCGACGGCGGAAAGTGCCCGGGGCCTCCTCTCCAGCATCTTCTACGATTTGCGCCGGTACGATATGGCGCGTGTGGGGCGCTACAAGCTGAATCGCCGCCTGGGCCAGAACATGCCCCTCGACGATCGCCCCGAACTGGTGGCCAAGCTGGGGCCCTCGCACAAAGCCTGCCGCTCGGTCTCGCAGGGCGACATCATCGCCATCATCAAGTACATCATTGACTTTGCGGACGGCGTCCATACGCGGGACGACATTGACCACCTCGAAAACAAGCGGGTCCGGTCGGTGGGCGAACTCCTGCAAAACCAGATGCGGTTGGGCTTCCTCCGGATGGAAAAGGTGGCTCGCGAACGCATGACCGCGGCGGACGCGGAGAACGTGGTTCCGCAGGTCGTGCTCTCGGTGAAGCCGATCAGCGCCAGCATCAAGAGCTTTTTCGGCAGTTCCCAGCTCTCGCAGTTTATGGACCAGACCAATCCGCTGGCCGAACTGACGCACAAGCGGCGCCTGTCGGCGCTGGGGCCGGGCGGG
>SYMT01000565.1 GCA_005805375.1 Actinomycetota bacterium | reverse complement strand
TCTGGAGGAGGGGAGGGCGGCGCGCATCCTCGACCGTACCGGGCTGCTGCCGGACCCGTACTTCTCCGCCACCAAGCTGGAGTGGCTGCTGCAGCAGGTTCCAGGCGCCCGTGCCGCTGCCGAGGCCGGCGAACTCGCGTTCGGCACCGTAGACGCCTGGCTGCTCTGGAATCTCACCGGAGGCGCGGTGCACGCGACGGATCGTACAAACGCCTCGCGCACGCTGCTCTGGAACTTGCGCGAGGAGCGCTGGGACGCCGACCTGCTCCACCTGTTCGACGTCCCGCGCTCCGTACTCCCGCAGGTTCACGGCTCAACGGCACAGTTCGGGGAGACCGCGGACGGCATACCGATCTGCGGCGTCGCCGGCGACCAGCAAGCAGCGCTCTTCGGACAGGCGGGTTGGGATCCCGGCGCCGCGAAAAACACCTACGGAACGGGCTGCTTCCTGCTATCCAATGTGGGCGATGCGGCGCCGCCGCCGGCAGGACTGCTGACCACGGCAGCCTGCGGGCCGGGTGGCCGCGACGCGTATGCCCTGGAGGGCTCCGTCTTCATCGCCGGGGCGGCGGTCCAGTGGCTGCGGGACGGGCTGGAACTGATCCACAATGCGGCCATCTCCGAGGCGATTGCCTGCTCGGTGACGGACAGCGGGGGCGTGTACGTGGTGCCCGCCTTCACCGGACTCGGCGCGCCGCACTGGGATCCCAACGCCCGCGGGACCATTGTGGGACTGACTCGCGGCACGGGACGCGCCCATCTGGTGCGCGCCACGCTCGAGTCGATTGCATTTCAGGTGATGGATGTGGTGGACGCGATGGCCGCGGAGGGCGTGCCGCTGCGCAGCCTACGGGTGGACGGCGGCGCTTCCGCCAACGACTTCCTGATGCAGTTCCAGGCGGACCTGCTGAATATTCCGGTGGAACGCTCGGCGGTACGAGAAACCACTGCGTTGGGCGCTGCTTACCTGGCCGGGCTGGGGTGCGGCCTCTGGAAGCAGGCGGACCTCGACCACTTCTGGCACGCTGATCGCGTGTTCGAGCCGCACATGTCGAGAGAGCGGCGGGCCGAACTTCGCGCCGGATGGCAAAAAGCGGTCGAGCGCGCGAAGGACTGGGCCTCACCCTGATCCAACCTGAGGGGCAGTGGCCGGAGACCTGGCCCGTGACACGAGAGAGGATCCGAAATGCCCTACGTGAATCTGAAGATGTACCCCGGCCGCACAGACGAGCAGAAGCGGGAAGTGGCGCGGCGGATCGTGCAGGCAGTGATGGAAGTCTGCAACGTCCCGGACCCGGCCAGTTGCCCGGTCGTGATCGAAGAAGTTGCTCGTGAGGATTGGCAGGCGCAGGTGGCCCCGGAGATTGAGGCGAAGGCGGCTCAGCGCTTCGCTCCGTGAGCGCCCCCACCCTCGGGAGCACCCACACACCGGCCGCCGGCGCGGCCGGTGCACGCAGTGAACAACAGGTCCGGCGAGACTGGTTGCTCCTTGCGTGCGCCACAATCGCTTTTGGATTCGGCTTCGGGATCAACAGCGGCCTGACGCCGAACTTTACGGCCGAGCACCTCGGCATCGCCCGCGAACAGTTGGGCCTGCTCGAATCCCTTCGAGAAGTGCCGGGCCTGCTCACCGCCGGGCTGGTGGGGCTGGTTGCATTCCTGCCCCGCCCGCGAATGGCGGCGGTGGCGCTCGTCATTTTCGGCATCGGCATAGCGCTCACCGGACAGGTGAGCGCCTACTGGCCCCTGGTGGCCGTCAACGTTTTCTGGAGCATTGGCCTCCATATCTGGCTGACGGTCTGGCCGTCACTCACGCTGACGCTCTCTTCCGCGGGCCGGCACGGGCAGAGTCTCGGGCTGATGAATCGCTACATGGCGGTGGCGCTCGTGGGAGGTCTGTTGCTCGTGCGGCTGCTCGGCGCCGGTGCGGGCTACGCAGTTCCCTATGTGCTGGGAGGGGTGGCTATCGCCACCGGGGGTTGGTTTGTTCTCCGCCTGACCCCGGAGCCGGGCGGGCAGATCCAGCAGCGGCTGGTGTTCCGGTGGCGGTACTGGCGCTACTACGGCCTGGCGCTCCTGGATGGGGGCCGGCGCCAGGTAGTGCAGACCTTCGCGCTGCTGATTCTGGTGAAAGAATTCTCGGTGCCACGAGAGCAGGTGGCGGTGCTGCTCGTCCTGAACAGCATCCTCACCATGGCTGTGGCGCCACTGGTGGGGCACTGGACGGACCGGCTGGGTGAACGCCGCGTGCTCCTGGCATACTACCTGCTCGTCGCGGTCCTCTTCACCGGTTACACCCAGATCGAAGGCACGGCGCGCGTGTGGGCGGTGCCGCCAGCGGTGCTGTTTTCCATCCTGTTCGCGATCGACAGCCTGCTCTTCACCGCCTCGGTAGGCATCCAGACCTACATTCGGCACACGGCCCCACCCGAAGAACTCTCCGCCAGCCTGGCAATGGGCCTCACCTGGAACCACGTGGCCGCCGTCTCTGTGCCCATCACCGCGGGGTGGATCTGGCAGCAATACGGCTATGAACGGATCTTCGCGTGCGGCATCGGCATGGCGCTGCTCTCCGCCGCGATGTGCCTGACGCTGCCGAGGCGAGTAGGCGAGTAAGCGGTCCGGGCGTTTCCTGCGCAGGAGGTCGGGATCCTGCTGGTGGAAGCGCCGCTTCCACCAGCACTGCGCCGCGGGCCTCGGGAAGTGGACAGCGTCTGACGCGATCGTCATTGCGCTCGGTCACGTGCTCACTGTATCGAGCTGCGCCCCCTCCCCGAGGCCGGGGCTGCGGGCCTTCTGACTACCGGCAGGAAGCCTGGCGGGACCAACTTCCATGCGGTGGTCGCCATCGGAGCCTGCTCGGAGTGCGCCCCGAAGGACCTGCTTGCACTGGACCAACTCGCAACCTCCTCTCTCGGAGTGCGCTTCACGGTATTTTCGACCACTCCGGTTACCGAGTTGCAGGCGTTCAAGACGACACACCAGTTGCATCTTCGCCTGGTCCCGGATCCGGGCGGCCAACTCACGCGCAGCTACAACGCGACGTGGAATCCCAGAGCTTTACCCGCTCGACGCCCAGCAGAACCATCCGTGGATTCAGCACCACAGGCAGTTTACGGCGCATGGCGATCGCTGCCCAGCGCGCGCATGAGACACACTGATGACAACTCGAGCCAGGCCCACAGTCACCAGAGCCTTCACGCTCGTGGAGTTGCTTGTCGTCCTGGCGATCGTGGTGGTGCTGGCCGGGATCGTCTACACAGCCACCGCGGGAGTACGCCGGGCTCACTGCCTGTCGAACCTGCGCCACATCTCGCGGGCGCTGGAGATGTACCGGGATGACTACGCTCAGGCCGAGTGGGGATCGCCGGAAGAAATGGGGCTTCCCAGTATTAAAACGACGGTTTTGTTAGATGTAGATGGCACTCAGGCGAAAACACCCGCCGAGTGATGCCGATGGCACTGCCTCCACCGGGGTGAAGGGCCAAATCTCGCACTTCCATGACGAGGAGATCGGGGCACGTCACCTCACGGCCTCACTGTCACTCTATATATATTTGTCACGTAGATAAAACCGTCGTTTCAACACCAGCGTCCTCGACATAGGTCCGGAGAATTTCGTGGATACCGGATCTCCCGATGCCGACACCCACGAAGCCAGGCTGGAGGCGGTAGCGATCCGACAAAAGTCGTTCGGCTTCCCGAATAGTCATGATGTGCCTTTCATGTCACGAACGTGGAGCCGAAGCGACGCAGCACCGGCGTCATTGCCTATCAATCTGCACCTCGTTCCTCACCCCGGCGGCATCTGATAAGGTTGTCGTCGATGCATCAAGCCCGTGTGCCAGTGGCAACACCGGCAGAGTAGCGCACCCACCGAATGACGGCGCTCCTCTCGAACAAGCCGGCTAGTACGCCCGCAGCGTAAGAGGTTCGCGCGCCATCACGTCCAGATCCAGGTCGTGGCGCTGGCCCCGATCCAGGAGGTTGTGGCCGACCGCGGCGATCATGCCCGCATTGTCCGTGCAGAGTTCGGGCGGCGGGAGGAGCACCTCGAACCCGCCGCGCGCAGCTTCCTCGCGCAGCCGCGATTGCAGCAGGCTGTTGGCCGCGACACCGCCGCCTACCAGCAGAGTCGGCGCCTTCGTGAGGCGGATGGCCTTAACCGCCCGTTCGACCAACGCCTCCACGATGGCAGACTGATACGCTGCGGCAACATCAGCGACATGCAGGGACGCGGCATGGTCGCGCACGTGCCGCACCAGGGCGGTCTTGAGCCCGCTGAAGCTGAAGTCCAACGGCGGATCGGTACGGACGCGGGGGAAGGGGACGGCGTGCGGATCCCCATCCCGAGCAGCGCGATCGAGGGCAGCGCCGCCTCCGCTGCCGAGTCCGAGCGCGCGGGCGCCCTTGTCGAAGGCCTCACCCGCGGCGTCATCGCGGCGGCGGCCCAGCACAAAGTAATCGTGCAGGTGGCGGACGTAGTAGAGGTCGGTGTGCCCCCCCGAGGCGACGAGAGCGACCGCCGGGAGGTGGGGGCCTCCGGTGCAGAGAAAGTTGCTGAAAATGTGACCTTCAATGTGATGGACCCCCACCAGGGGAAGGCTGCCGGCAAGCGCGAGACCCTTGGCGGCCATCACCCCCACCATCAACGATCCGATGAGGCCCGGCCGATTCGTAACGGCCAGCCCCTCCACGTCGCGGAGCGTGACGCCGGCCTGTTCCAGCGCCAGGCAGATGACCGAGGTGATGAGCTCTACATGTCGGCGGGACGCAATTTCCGGCACGACCCCGCCGAACGGGGCGTGCAACTCGGCCTGGGACGCAACCACATTGCTGCGGAGAGTCCAACCGCTCTCGAGCACCGCAGCAGCCGTCTCGTCACAGGACGTTTCGATGGCGAGGACGCGCATCAGCCGGTTCGCTTCCGCAGTTGCTGCACCCGCTCGTCGAAGGTTGCGCGGAAGCCCCAGCGCGAGGTATCCTCGATCCACATCACAATCGCATCCTCATCGTTGTCCGTGTAGTAACGCCGGCGGCGGCTGATAGGCCGGAACCCGTACTTCTCGTACAGGCCGCGCGCCTCGATATTGCCTTCCCGCACCTCCAGGGTGAGGCGCCGGCACCCCTCGCCCAGGGCCGTCTCCAGAAACTCGACCAGCAGGTGCTCTGCAATGCCACGCCGGCGGAATTGCGGGTGGACGCCGAGCGTCACCACATGTGCCTCATCCAGGATCACATGGCCGCCGAGATATCCTGCGACCGTGTCCCCCAGAAGCGCAACCCGATAGTGGGCGACCGGGCTGGCGAGCTCGCCGGCGAAGGCGCCTGCCGACCACGGCAGCGCGAAGCAATGGTGGTCTACGGCGGATACCGCGGGAATGTCGTCCGGCACCATCGCCCGGATCAGGAGGGTGGGCATACCGCCTCCTGACGCCGAATCTCGGGAGTGGAGGCGCGCAGATACCGCGGAGCGAGCGCGTGTACCGGATCCGAATCCCCCAGGCGCAGCCGGTCCCGCCCGAGCTGAGCAATCGTAGCCGCCGCCGGGGGCCGCGCGTGGATCCACTGGACCGAGTGTCTGCCCAACGCTGCGCCGAGGGCGGCGGACGCCTCGCCCGCCGGGCCTACGAGCGTCAGACATTCCCAGGACGAAAGCCGCGCGGCGAGCTCCGGCACGGTCCAGGAACCCTCTTGCGGGTCGTCTCCCGGAAGTGCGGCGTAGATCACGCCGGACTGGGCGGGCAGGAAGAGGCAGCGAGGGGCGTCGTCACGCGGAACCTGCTCGGCAGCGATGGCCTGGAACGCACCCACTCCCACCACCGGGATGTCTCGCCCATAGGCCAGCGCCTTGGTAAACGCCACCCCGAGCCGCACCCCCGTGAACGAACCGGGACCAATGCACACCGCCAGGCCCTCCAGATCCGTCACATCCAGTTCCACCCTACCCAGGAGTTGTTCGATCGCGGGCGCCAGACGCGCCGCCAGTTGCTGCTGGTGGAGAAATGTGACTTCCGCGCGGAGTCCTTCCGCATCCAGCAGAGCGAGCCCCGTTTCCACCCCGGAAGTTTCCAATCCCAATACACGCATGCCGCTATCCCCCATTCTTCAGGGATTCGGGCAGCCGGCGGGCCAACGCGGCCAGGCGGTCCTCCATCCGGACACCCTCCGCCCGGAGCTCAATCACGCGCTCCTCCCGATCCCCGGCGAGGGAGATATCCAATCGCGCGGGGGGAAGCGCAGCGGCGATGCGTTCAGGCCATTCAATCAACACAACCCCCTCCCCCTGCATCAACTCCGCCCAACCCAGATCTAGCAACTCATCCGGACTCGCCACGCGGTAGGTGTCCAGATGCCACACCGGCAGGCGGCCCGCGTACTCCTGCACCAGCGCGAAGGTAGGACTGCACACGGGTTCGGAGACATCCAGCCCCCGGCCCAGCCCCTGGGCCAGCGTCGTCTTCCCCGACCCCATCTCGCCGGATAGCGTGACGACATCACCCGCTCCCAGCAGCCCACCGAGCGCCTCTCCCAGTGAGCGGGTCTCCTCCGCCCCTTGCGTGACCACGCGCAGTGCCAATGGCGATGCCCTCCTCCGGCAACGGAGTGCGGTCCCCGGATTTCAACCGGAACTACCCTCCGCATAGGTTACCACGACAACTGTAGAAACGGAATGCACTATGACGGCATTCCACACGCCACGAGCACGGCGCGCTTCCGCACCCGCATCGGCTGAAGGTGTCCCCGACCGGCCGGATACCCGAGGCGAGCCCCGCTGTACTGCAATCTTGTTGTTTCCCATCGAATGCCCGAAGTCCTGTCAGATTCCTGCTGCGCGCGCCGATCAAGAGAGCGAAACATCGGGAACAACCTACCAGCAACTGAGCCCGCCACGCCCGCCGGTCGGAGCCAGCCACCTGGGCGCAGCAAGTGGACCCACCCCGCGCCCTCCAACCCCATCAGCCTCCCACCTCCGTACCCGAGCCACGCGCGTCAGCAAGTGGACCCACCTCGCGCCCTCCCCCACCCCATCAGGCTCCCTCCCCCGTACCCGAGCCACGCGCGTGAGCAAGTGGACCCACCTTTCGTTACCCACCAACCCACAGCCTCCCACCTCCGTACCCGAGCCACGCGCGTGAGCAGGTGGACCCACCCCGCGCTCTCCACCGCGCCATCAGCCTCCCGCCTCCGTACCCGAGCCACGCGCGTCAGCAAGTGGACCCACGTCGCGCGATCCCACTCACATACCCGAGCCTTCTGGGTGCCGCGCCCAGAAAGGCACCCGGCGCAACACGAGTGGGGGTGCGGGACACCCACGGCTCGTGGAGGGCGCCAGGTGGGTCCACTTGCGGACGCGCGTGGCTCGGGTGGGGGGGCGGGACACCGTTGGATTTGTGGGGAACGAGAGGTGGGTAGGCAGAAAGCCGTTGGGTTGGTGGGTAACGAGGGGTGTGTCCACTTGCTCACGCGCGTGGCTCGGGTGGGGAGGGGCGGAGAGCCGGTGGGTTTGTGTGGAACAACGGGTGGGTCCACTTGCTGACGCGCGTGGCTCGGGTACAGGGGAGCGAGGGCGTGGGGACACACGCACCCACGTACCAGCCGGTGGTCGCAGAGGGACTTCGGACACATCTCGCCAAGGAGGCGGCCGTTTGAATGGTGAACTGAGCAAATCAGGAGGCTGAGATGTCGGGCCGTGTGACTGACGCACAAGATGGGCAATGGCCCCTGGGTTACTTCCTGACGTTTGCGACGTACGGGAGGCGCCTGCACGGAGACCAGCGAGGCTCGGTAGACCGAGAGCACCATCAACCCGGCACGCCGATGCTGGACCCGAGCACGCTGCACGAGCAACTGGTTGCAGACCGGATGCGTACCGCCCCCGTCCTGCTCGCACCGGCTGCTCGACGTGTGGTGGAGGACACCGTGCGGGAGGTATGCCAGTTCCGCCGGTGGGAACTCGTGGCCGTAGACGCGCGCTCCAACCATGTGCATCTGGTTGTAAAGGCAACAGAGGAGCCCGAGGCGGTGCTGACCACACTGAAGGCATGGTGTACACGGCGGTTACGTGAAGCGCAACTCGCCACCGGCGCGGATACCCCGATTTGGGCGCGGCACGGAAGCACCAAATATCTCTGGGACGACGATGCAGTCCGACGCACGGCCGAGTACGTAACCGAGTATCAGGCAGGCGAGCGATTTGAAGAAGACTCATCGGGTGCCTTTCGCGTATGACACAGGCCGTTCGGTTCTTCATCTCGCCCTCACACTTACGTACCCGAGCCACGCGCGTGAGCAAGTGGACCCACCTTTCGTTACCCGCAGACCCACAGCCTCCCACCTCCGTACCCGAGCCACGCGCGTCAGCAAGTGGACCCACCCCACGCGCTCGCGCCTGCGTACCTGTGCCGTACTGCGCACTGCGCGCCGCGCCCAGAAGGCACCCGGCGCAGCACGAGTGGGGGTGCGGGATACCCACGGCTCGTGGAGGGCGCCAGGTGGGTCCACTTGCTACGCCCAAGGGGCACGCAGCGTGGCTCGGATGGGTAATGTTGGCATGTTGGCTTGCCAGCGACTGGGGGATGTCCGGTATAATGCCCTTTGGGCAGGACCGTGGCCGGTGGGTGGTGCGGCGCCCTACCGGATGCGCCCACACCGCAGCACACTTGACGCGCTCGCCGCGCCGGCCCGACGCTTTTCAGGAGTACCGATGGATTCGCTGACGCACCAGGTGCTGCACATTCTGGAGAAGGACGCGCGCACCGGCGCAGACGAGGTGGCCGCGCTGGTGGGCATTCCGGAGGAGGACGCGCGGCGCCTGATCCGGGAGTGCGAGGAGCAGCGCCTCATTCGCCGCTATAAGACAGTGGTGGACTGGGAACGGGCCGGTGAGGCACTGGTGCTGGCGTTCATTGAGGTGCGGGTCTCTCCGGCCCGCGACGTGGGGTTCGACGATGTGGCGGCGCGGATTTACCGCTTCCCCGAGGTACGGGCCGTATACCTCGTTTCCGGCGGGTACGATCTCCAGGTCGTGATCCAGGGCCCGTCGCTGAGAGATGTGGCGATGTTTGTCGCCGAGAAGCTGGCTACACTGGATCGAGTGGTTTCGACGACGACCCACTTTCTCCTGCGCCGGTACAAGGAAGATGGAGAGGTGCTGGTGGAAGCGGAAGAGGACCGTCGGCTGGCGGTAACCCCATGAGGATTGCCCGGGTGGTCGAGGCGATTCCCCCCTCGGGAATCCGCCGGTTCTTCGACATAGTGTCGCAGATGGACGATGTCATTTCCCTGGGGGTGGGAGAGCCGGACTTCGTGACGCCGTGGCGCATCCGCGAAGCCGCCATCTACTCGATCGAGCGCGGGTACACCCAGTACACGTCGAACTGGGGCCTGCTGGAGCTGCGACGGGAGATTGCACACCTGCTCGATCGCCGCTACGGTCTCGAGTACCGTGCCGAGGGCGAAGTCCTGGTGACGGTTGGGGTGAGCGAGGGCCTGGATCTCGCCCTGCGCGCGCTCCTGAACCCGGGCGACGAGGTGCTCATTCCGGAGCCCTGCTATGTTTCGTATCGGCCGACCACCCTCCTGGCAGGAGGAGTGCCGGTGCCGATCCGCACCGACGCCAGTCACGGATTCCGCGTACGCCCGGCGGATCTCGAAGCGGCCGTCACGCCCCGCACTCGCGCCATCTTGCTCAATTTCCCGTGCAACCCGACCGGGGCCACCTTGCGGCGCAGTGAGTTGGAGGCAATTTCCCGGCTGGCGGAGCGTCACGACCTGGTGGTGGTGAGCGACGAGATCTATGCGGAGTTGACGTATGAGGGCAGGCACTGCTCGTTCGCGGCCCTGCCCGGGATGCAGAACCGCACCATCCTGCTGAACGGGTTCTCCAAGGCATTCGCGATGACTGGCTGGCGGATGGCGTACGCCGCCGGACCTGCCGATCTCATCGCAGCCATGACGAAGATTCACCAATACACGATGTTGTCCGCACCCATTGCTTCACAGTATGCAGCGCTGGAGGCATGCCGGAGCGGGGAGCAGGAGATGGAATTGATGGTGGCTGACTATGCTCGCCGCCGACGATTGTTTGTGGATGGGCTGAACGCACTTGGACTGGAGTGCCGGCTTCCGGAGGGGGCGTTCTACGCCTTTCCCTGTATCCGCGCCACCGGACTGTCCAGCGAGGAGTTCGCCGAGCGTCTCCTGCGGGAGGAACGGGTGGCGGTGGTGCCGGGAACCGCCTTCGGCGAAGGAGGCGAAGGCCACGTGCGTTGTTCATATGCCGCCGGGATGGAGACGCTGCGCGAGGCACTCCGGCGCATGGAGCGGTTCATCCAGGGGTGCGGATCCCGCGGGGCCGGGCGGCGCGGCGCCGTGGAGGCGCCGGTCGCCGTCGTGTCCGCCGGGCGGTGATTTCGTCGTCCAATACTTGTTCCCACAGCCGACGGCCGGCGCCCATCGCACCGGCCTTGGAGGACCCTGATGCGCGTGACCTTCCTGCTGGCGTTCGGGCTACTGCTTTCCGCAGCCGCCGCCGACGCCGACCAACTGATCCAGATCCCTACCGCGGACCGCGTATCCGCACCGAGGGCGGAATATCGCCACCGCGTGGATGGCCGCAATGAGGGGTATGCGACCCTGCTCACGCCTGCTGGTCCCGGCTTCGAAGCAATGTTTCGCTATTACAACAATGAAGACCGGTCGCACCGGATCGAGGGCGGTGGCCAGTTCCAGTTGCTGCCCGACGGCGTGGTCACACCCGCGCTGGCGGTGGGGATGTGGGATGTCACGAACAGCACGCCGTGGGGTCGGCGCGCCTTCCTGGCGATCACCAAGTCGTTCACGCGCTTCGGCACGAGCCTCTTCACTGTCCCGGCTCCGCTGGAGCGCTTGCAGTTCACCCTCGGGGCGGGCACCGGGCGCCTGGGCGGGGGCTTCGCCGGCCTGCGCGCCGACCTGCCCGGGCGGCTGAGCCTGATCGCCGAGTTCGACTCGCGGCGTCTGAACACCGGCATCTCGTTCCGGCCGCTTCCCCCGCTCTCGCTCACGGCCGAGTTGCAAAACGGGAATCCGTATCTTGGGGCCCAACTCCGGGCGAGTTTCTGAACGAGGACGCCGACGCCATGAACTCTTCCCTCTACGGCATCATTCCGCCGGTGGTCACTCCTTTCGACGCCGCCGAACAGGTGGATGAAGCATCCCTGCGGGCGGACATCCGCTATCTGGTCGAAACCGCCGGAGTCCACGGGATCGCGGTCTGCGGTAGCACCGGAGAGGGGCACACGCTGACCACGGACGAGACGCGGCGCGTCACCGCGGCGGCGATGGAAGCAGCGGCTGGGCGCGTGCCGGTCATCGCCGGCATCATCACGGACAGCACCCGCTCCGCCGTCGAACGCGGGCGCGCGGTCGCCGATCTGGGGGTGGCCGCGCTCCAGGTGACCCCGGTTCACTACCTCTTCCGACCGGACGATGAGGCGATGGTGTCCCACTTTGCCGCACTGGCGGAGGGCACCGGCCTCCCGATTCTCATCTACAACGTGGTGCCCTGGACCTACCTTTCCCCCGAGTTGCTGGCACGGATTCTGACGGAGGTGCCCGGTGTGGTCGGCGTGAAGCAGAGTGCCGGAGACATGAAGTTGCTGGCGGACCTGCTCCTCCAGGCGCCCGAACGGAGCCGCATTCTCACCGCCGTGGACGCGCTCCTCTATCCCAGCTTCGTGCTCGGGGCACAGGGCGCTATCGCCGCCGTGCTGACCGCCGCCCCGACACTCTGCGTGGCGCTCAGGGACGCAGTCGGCCGGGCGGATCATGCGACGGCGCTCGACCTGCACAAGAAGCTGCTCCCCATCTGGAACGCGATCTTCGCCGACAACCTCCCGGCCAATGTGAAGCACGCGATGGCGCTCCAGGGCCGGCACGGCGGCCGGCCGCGCGCGCCGATGCCGCCTTCCTCCCCGACGCAGCAAGATGCCATCACCCGCGCCCTGCGGGCCGCAGGGCTGCTCGGCTGACGTCGGCGGCCCTTTCACCGCTGAGGACGCAGAGAAGCACAGAGGAGAGTAGGGACGGAACACCTCCCCATCTTGCCACCACCGGAGACCCAGTAGTCGCCGCTGAAGAGACCCTCGACGTAAAGGGCCAGGGGTCCGCTCTCACCAAGACCCGGGGCATCGCCCCGGGTCTTGGCGGACCACGCATCCCCTCTCCGAACCAGCCCGGGGCATCGCCCCGGGTCTTGACGGACGGCGCACACCCCTCGGCAGGGAAGAAACAGCAAACCCTGATCTCCCGAAACCCACCCTGATGCGACCACCGATGAACCAACAGACGCCGCTGAAGGGCCCACCGACGCAAAGGACCAAAGGTCCGCTCTAAACCAGCCCGGGGCATCGCCCCGGGTCTTCTCCAAACCAGCCCAGGGCATCGCCCCGGGTCCCGGCGGACCACGCGTACCCCTCTCTAAACCAGCCCGGGGCATCGCCCCGGGTCCCGGCGGACCACGCGTACCCCGCTCTAAACCACCCCGGGGCATCGCCCCGGGTCTGCCCCCGAACGGCTCTGCAAACCATCTCCGGACCCCGCGTCCCCGGCGAGCCCGGCCACTCCCCTCTGCGTCCCTCCGCGTCGTCTGCGGTTCAGCAAATCCAAACCCTCACGAGAGCGGGAGCGGCGCCTCCTCCGCGAGGCGGAAACCCGGGATCAGGTCGTCCAATTCGCCCGGCTCGTAGCGGACGACGCCGGCGGCGTGCCAGAAGCCGCGCGGGTTGCCGCCGTACTTGTAGTGCTTCCCGTCCGGCGTCGCGGCGGCCCAGCCCTCCGGCAGCGGGATGAGCAGCGCCAGGCAGACGCCCGTCTCCGCATCCCAGAGGCGAAGCACCCCCTCCGTGCCGGTGGAGACCAGCCGCCGCCCGTCCGGTGAAAACGCGACCGAGAGCACACTCCCCCCGTGGCCCTCCAGGCGGTGCAGTTCCCGGCCGGTGGCGGTGTCCCACACCCGCACCCTCCCGTCGGGTCCTCCGCTCGCCAGCCGCTCCCCGTCCCCCGCCCACGCCACGCTGAGGACCCAAGACCCCTGGACCTCCAGACGGTGGAGTTCCAGGCCGGTGGCGGCGTCCCACACCCGCACCGTCGCGTCGTCCCCCCCGCTCGCCAGCCGCACCCCGTCCCCC
Organism: Actinomycetota bacterium; assembly: GCA_005805375.1. Lineage (GTDB taxonomy): Bacteria > Armatimonadota > SYMT01 > SYMT01 > SYMT01 > SYMT01. The sequence goes on along the minus strand of SYMT01000565.1, from coordinate 209 downwards.
GCCCACGCCACGCTCCGGACCCAGTCTCTGTGATCCTCCAGGCAGTGGAGTTCCTGGCCGGCTGCGGTGTCCCACACCCGCACGGTCGCATCGGCCCCACCGCTCGCCAGCCTCTCCCCGTCCCCCGCCCACGCCACTCTCCAGACCTTAGACCCGGGGACCACCAGGCGGTGCAGTTCGCAGCCGGCGGCGGTGTCCCATACCCGGAC
>SYMT01000564.1 GCA_005805375.1 Actinomycetota bacterium | reverse complement strand
TGGGCGGGAACTTGGAGGAGGGCAGTGGCGGCGGCAGTGAGTTCCATAACACCATGACGTACATGATTCCGTCCAGTGGTGTCCTCTCAGATGCCGCCGTGTCTCCTCACGGGTGGGAGGATTAATTCGGCTCGGTTCCCTAACGGCTCTTCGCCGCCGGCGCGTTCGGCCGGCGCTTCGGGGACGAACCGCCCCAGGTGAGTTGCGTGCGGCCGGTGCGCACGCTTGCGGTGGGGGACATCGGCGTTCCCGGGGTACGAGCCGTGTGGGCTACCGGCTCGCCGGGACCTGTTCGTCCGCATGGTAGGAACTCCGCACGAGGGGACCGCTCTCCACGTGCCGGAAGCCCATTGCCTGACCCTGGATGCGCAGTTCGTCAAACTCGGCTGGGGAGACATAGCGGACTACGGGGATGTGCTGCGCCGACGGGCGGAGGTACTGTCCCAGCGTGAGCACGTCGCAGTCCACTGCGCGGAGGTCCTGCATGGCCCGGCGGGTTTCGTCCAGGGTTTCGCCCACGCCGAGCATCATCCCGCTCTTGGTCACCACCTCAGGCGCGAGTTCCCGCGCGCGCCGGAGTAGTTCCAGAGAGCGATCGTACTTTGCCTGCGGCCGCACCAGGCGGTAGAGGCGCGCGATGGTCTCCATGTTGTGATTCAGGATATCCGGCCGGGCCTCCATCACGGCAGCGAGCGCATCCCAATTGCCCTCGAAGTCCGGAATCAGTACCTCAATGCCCGTGCCGGGTGAGCGCCGCCGAATCGCACGGATCGTCTCGGCGAAGATCTCGGCGCCGCCGTCCGCTAATTCGTCCCGGTTGACGGAGGTAATGACGGCGAACCGGAGCCCGAGCAAGGCGATGGCTTCCGCCACTCGCTCCGGTTCTTCCCGGTCCAGGGTTTCCGGGCGACCGGTTTTGATGGCGCAGAAGCCGCACGAGCGCGTGCAGATGTCACCCAGAATCATGAAGGTGGCCGATTTGCGCTCCCAGCAGTCCCCGATGTTGGGGCACCGAGCGCTTTCGCACACGGTGTGCAGCCGCAGGTCGGCGACGAGCCGTTTCAGATCCCGGTATTGCGGCCCTCCCGGGGCCCGGACCTTCAGCCATTCCGGGCGGGCGGGGCCGAGGGCGGACAGGGGCCCGCCCACCTGGACGAACGGAGATGGCGGGCCGCCCGGTGGGAGCGGTCCGCCGCTGCGGACGTGTGGTTGTAGAACGTGGAGCTCCATGGTGCCTCAGCGAGGGGACGGCGGCGCGGCGGGAGCGGGAATGTTCAGGGGGATTGTGTACTGGTCCCTCTGACCATCCGGAAACTCCACCTGGAACAGAACAAGCCCCCCGAACGCCCCGGCCCCCGGCAGCATCACGGGTTGGTCCGCTCCCGGCCCTCCCGCTTCCGTTTTACCACGTACCCGGGCCGGCGCGCCGCCGGAAACAGCCGGCGCGGGGCGTGCCGGGGCGCCGGGGCCTTGTGCCGCCTCCACCGGTGCAGCGGGGGCCGGAGGCGAAGCCGCCCCCGACGCGCCATTCCGCGGTACCGCCGGCAGACCCTGGGTAGTCATCTTCAACACGGCCTGCGCCAACTGCTGCGGCGAGCGAGCCGGCTTGCCGCCCGACATGAATGCAAACATGGAGCGGTTCTGCGCGCGGTTCAGGTTGGACAGGAGCACCACCTGATACGGGAACAGGCTGCGCACCGGGATGGGTTGCCCGCGCAGCAGCGCGGCCCGCTGCCCCGGGATGAGGCGTCCGTAAAAGCGCAGCACGTCTCGGTTCGTGGAGACGGTCGCGTAGCCCAGCGGATTCGGGGATTCGATCTCGAAGGCGGCGAGGATCAGCGTCTCGACCTGTTCGTCCCGCAATGCGGTGGCGATTTCCGCCAGGTCATCCAGTGAGAAGGCCCCCCGCCGCGCTCGAATTGCCTCCCACCGCTGCAGATAGCGCACCGGGATTTCGCCCCGGCGGTCGTGCGCCCAGGTCTTGCTGCGGAGACGGATTGCGGCGCCGTCCCGTTCCCAGCGCCGGGCGCCGCCTGCCAGCCGATCCAGCACTTCATAGAGTGCGATCGGCTTGTCGCCCGGCGGAGTGAAGAGGTTCATGGTCTGCCGGCTGTAGGCGTCGGCGACCAGATGTACGCCAAACGCTTCTTCCACCGCCGGCAGTACCTCGGCAGTCTTGTACGCCTTGGTGTTGCCGAACACCATCATGCCTGGCAGCACCGGGCGCTCCGGAAGCGGCGGCAACTTCAGCACCGCCTTGCGCCCGAAGAACGGGTCTGCCGCCAACCGTTTCGCCCGCTCGGCCTGCTCGGCCGCGCTCTCCTCATCCAGAGCCGGCACTCCCATCAGGGTCAGCCCCGACATCCCGAACAGCGCGTTGGCCTCATCCCCACCGGTCGGGGCAGGCGAGATCCGCAGCATCCCTACCGGCTGCTCCCCCAGACTGAGGTTCATCTGGATGGTGACCCGAAATGCGCTCGCCGCCCCCCAGCGCTGCTGCATCATCCCTTCCGCCATCTGGATCCCTTGCTCGGCCTGCGGACCAAACCGCCGAAACAGGGATTTCGGGAACGGAAATCCGGGCTTGCTGTCCCGCAAACGCTGTTCGAAACCCTCGGGCAGCGACAGTTCTCCGGGCCCCGGCTGGGTGCTGAACACCACCGGATCCTCGCGCCGCACCACATCCCACACTCCTGCCGGCAGGCCGTCCACGAAGTCCAGCATCGCCCGGCCCAGAGGTGAGCTCACCGAATGCGCGGTCATGCCATCCATGAGCCGTCGCATGCCCACGTCCTGGGCGGAGGCGAAGCCACTGGAGAACGCACTCTCCAGGTCTCGTTCGAAACGTTCCGCCTGGCCGGCCAGTTGTTCGGCGGACATCCGGCTGATCCGGCGCATGCGGTCCAGACTCTTCTGGAGCTCCCGCTCGACCGCCAGTCGCGCTCCGGCAATCATCTCCGCCTCTTCGCGCCGGGCACGGGCACTCTGGTAGAGCAGGTAGTGGGGACGATCTTTGGTGCCGCCGTAGCGGGCCCAGGTGAAATGCAGCAGGTGCGCCACCTGATCCAGCACCTCCCGGGCGGGCGCGTCACGGAACGCGGCCATCACCGGCTCGTCTACCAGTGATCGTTCGGGCAGCACGGTCACGCCGGTCAGCCGGGTGACCTCCCGCAGGGCGTCATCGAGACTGGTCTTCCGCCAGCGCACGGTGATCGGTTTCGACAGCCGTGAGTCTTGTTGGAGCGGTGAACCTTCCGGCTGTGCCGAAGCGGGCCCGATCAGGGCCAGGACGAGAAATAGAATGCTGTACGCGCGCACGGGGACTCCTTTTAAGAGGCTTTCCGAACGGGAAGAACGGCGAAAGCTCGGACCTTGTTACGCACTTCCGGAAAATAGGATGCCCGTTCCACTTCTCCCTGCATCCACCGGGAACTGCGCGCGTCACTGCGGCATTGAGAGTGCGTGAACGGATGGGCACGCAGTGAAGCGGTCCGATCCGGCATTCCGGCCCCGCGGTTCGGGGATGCGCGCAGGAGATCGGCTCCGGCGCCCGGCCACTTGATGGAGGAACAACTCATGCTTCGACGCCCCTTCGCTTTCGGATCCATCCTGGCGCTCCTCGTAGTGCCGGCCGTTCCGGGCAGTGCTCAGGACAAGAAGGCCGCCGCGCCGGGAAAGATGGCTCCGGCAATGCAGAGCAAGATGACCCCGGACAGGATGCAAGCCACCAAG